>JBOGWA010000053.1:0-16592 GCA_050693155.1 Actinomycetota bacterium
GCGGTATCTCGTTCCGCTCGTTCGCGGGGAGAAGATCGTATGCCTCGGGATCAGCGAGCCGAACGCCGGGTCGGACGTCGCGAATATCGAGACGACGGCGGTCCGTGACGGGGACGAGTGGGTGATCCGGGGAAGCAAGACCTTCATCACGAACGGCCGCCGCGCCCACTTCTGCCTGCTCGTTACGCGGACCGACCGCGAAGCCGAGCACGACGGATTCACCCTGTTCCTCGTGGACATGGATCTCCCGGGCGTTGAGGTGGCCCGAACCTTGGACAAGGTCGGGATGCGAACATCGGACACCGCCGAGATCGTGTTCGAGGACGTTCGCGTTCCCGCGTCGGCCCTGCTCGGCGAGGAAGGGAAGGGGTTCACGCAGATCATGTGGGAGCTCCAGGGCGAGCGATTCGTCGGCGCGGCCGGATCGATCGCCGGCGCCTGGCTCGCGTTCGATCTGACGCTTGCGTATGCGAAGGAACGAGAGGCCTTCGGCCGACCGATCGGCACGTTCCAGGTCCAGCGGCATCGTTTCGCGGAGATGGCGACCGAGCTCGAGGCCGCGCGGCAGTTCCTCTACGACGTCGCCGTCCTCTGGGAGCAAGGCAAGTACCCGGTCAAAGAGATCTCGATGGTGAAGCTCTACGCCGGTCAGGTCGTCAACCGGGTGATGAACGCGTGTCTGCAGATCCACGGCGGCTTCGGCTACGCAGAAGAATCCTGGGTGCAGCGCGCCTGGCGGGACGCCCGATTGCTTCGGATCGGTGGCGGGACGGACGAGATCATGCGCGAGGTGATCTCGAAGACGATGGAGCTCTGATGGACCTCGCGTCCGGGGCGAACGACCGGCTCGCCGCCGCTGCCGGCTACGGCCTGTTCACCGAAGAGCACGAGATTCAGCGCAAGGGCGTTCGCGAGTTCATCGAGCGGCGTCTGCTTCCTAATGTTGAGGAATGGGAGCGGGAGCGAGACTTTCCCGTCCGGGACGTTTTTGCCGAGGTCGGGGAGATGGGACTTTTCGGCGCCAAGTACGAGGAAACCTACGGTGGGACCGGCCCCGACCTCGTCGCCGACGCGGTCATCAACGAGGAACTCGTTCGATGCGCATCCGGGGGTGTCGCCGCGGCGCTCGGTTCCCAGAAGGATCTCGGACCCTATTACGTCTACCGCTTCGGCACCGAGGAACAGCGCCGACGCTGGCTCGTGCCGGCGATCGCCGGCGAGGCAATCGGGGCGCTCGCCGTCACCGAGCCGGGGGCGGGCTCCGACGTGGCCGGAATCCAGACGAGGGCCGTCCGCGACGGGGACGAGTGGGTGCTCAACGGGTCGAAGACGTTCATCACGAACGGTTCGATCGCGGACTTCACCGTCGTGGCGGCGAGGACGGACTCTGATGTCGGGGGGCCCGGGGGGGGAGCTCGCCCAGGGGGGGATCGCGCAGGGAAGGAGAGCGAGCGGACCCCCCAGTCAGAAAGGCATGAGGGAGTCACCCTCTTTGTTGTCGAGCGCGAGACGTCGGGGTTCGAGACGAGCCGGGTCCACACGCTCGGGTGGCGGACATCACATACCGGAGAGCTCGTGTTCCAGGACTGCCGCATTCCCGCTTCGAACCTCCTCGGAGAGGAGGGGCTGGGCTTCTATCACATCATGGCCAACTTCCAATGGGAGCGGATCGCGATGGCGCTTGCGGCCGCCGCCGCCGCCGGCCTCACGCTCGAGCACGCCATCGCCTACGCGAAAGACCGCCATGCCTTCGGGCGCCCCGTGTCCTCGTTCCAGGTCTGGCGCCACCGGTTCGCCGACCTCGCGACCGAGATCGAGGCGGCGCGCTCGCTCACCTACCACGCCCTCCGCAAGATCGTCCGCGGTGAGGATGCGGTCCGCGAGGTGTCGATGGCGAAGTGGTACACCGCGGAGCTCGATTGGCGGGTCGCCGACGAGGCGCTCCAGGTGCACGGGGGTTACGGCCTCATGATGGAGTTCCCCGTGCAGCGCGCCTGGCGCGACGCGCGGCTGGGTCCCATCGGGGGTGGCTCGACCGAGATCATGAAGGAGATCATCGGGCGTTCCTACGGTCTCGGCCGGTAACCACGTCGTGAATCTCGCGTCGCTCGGCGAGGAGAACGTCCAGCGGTTCGGGGAGTACGAGGCCTTTTTCTTCAAGGACCGCTGGTACAGGAACACCGAGCTTCTGGCCGACGCGCGCCGCTTCGCGAACGTGCTCACCTCGCTTGGCGTCGGGCCGGACGACCGCGTCGCCGTGATGCTGCCGAACTCGCTCGAGGTCTTCCAGGTTTTCGGCGGCGCGCTTGCGGTCGGAGCTACCGCGGTACCCATTCTCTTTCTCCTCGCGCCGGCCGAGATCCGCCACATCCTGGAAGACTCGCAGCCCAAGGTATTCGTGACCGGGCCCCTCTTCCACGACAAGGTGAAGGAAGCGACCGAGGGGCTGGAGGATCCACCCAGGTTGCTCATCGTCGGCGAGCCGGCGCCCGAGGGCGCCGAGTCCTACGAAGGGCTCACGGAGAGCGCGTCGCCGGAGTTCGCGACCGTCGATCGAGCGGAGAACGACATCGCGATCATCATGTACACGGGTGGGACGACCGGGACGCCGAAGGGCGTCATGATCTCCCATGGCAACCTTCTGTGGAACGCCACGACGGTTGCCGACGCCGTCGAGATCGAGCCCGGATCGATGGGACTCCTGTCGCTTCCCGTTGCCCACCTCTTCGGGATGTTTGCCGCCATCACGGGTCAGCGGCTTGGCGTTCGAGGGGTGCTGCTCGAGTGGTTCACTCCCGATGGGGTGCTCGAGGCGATCCAGGAGCACCGAGTTCAGGACGCGACGTTCGTGCCGACAATGATGACCATGCTCCTGCACCATCCGGACCTGGACCGATACGACACGTCCTCGCTTCGCTACGTGTTCGCCTCGGCGGCGCCGATTCCGATCGAGCTCGCGGAAGCGTTCGAGAAGACCTTCGACTGCACCGTCGTCGAAGCGTACGGGCAGACCGAAGCGGCGCCGGCCCTCGCAATCATGCGTCCCGGACTCGAGCGAAAGGCGGGGTCAACCGGCCCCGCGCTCCCGGGCGTGGAGCTCAAGATCGTCGACGACGACGGATACGAGACGCCGCCCGGCGAACAGGGAGAGATCCTCGGTCGGAGCCCGGGCATCATGGCGGGCTACCGGAACCTTCCGGACGTCACCGCCGACACGCTGAAGGACGGCTGGCTTCACACGGGCGACGTCGGGTACCTCGACGAGGATGGCTATCTCTTCGTGACCGATCGCAAGAAGGACCTCATCATCCGTGGAGGCCTGAACATCTACCCGAGGGACGTCGAGGAGGTGCTCATGCGGCATCCGGCCGTCGCCGAGGCGGCCGTCGTCGGCCGGCTCGACGAGAAGATGGGAGAAGAGGTCACGGCCTTCGTCGTCAGGGCGCCCGGAGAGAAGGCGTCGGAGGAGGAGCTGCTTGACTTCTGCCGGGAGGAGATGGCCAAGTACAAGAGTCCCTCTGAAGTCCGATTTGTACCGGATCTTCCGAAAAGTCCTGTCGGAAAAGTCCTGAAACGCGAGCTTCGCGCCTCTCTGACGGGCTGAGCGCCATCGGTTGAAGACCCGGTATTCAGGTGCTAACGTCTGCGAGGTCTTTGCCCGGCCGAGCCCACCCCTCGCGGCCGGAGCCCGCCCAGCTAAACGAGGAATGGGTTTGACAGGACGGACTAGACAGGCTCGAACGGCGCTGCTGGTCGGCGCGCTTCTTATCACGGGGGCCTATGCGGCGCCGGCCCGTGCGCAGACCACCGCGGAGAAGCTCGAGGACGCCCAAGCTCAGCTCGCGCAGGCGAAGGCGGCCGCCAACGCCGCGGATGCGGCCTACCAGGAGGCCCGCGCCAGGCTGATCCTGACCGAGGACGAGCTCGCCGCGACGGAGGCCGCGCACGACAAGGCGCTTCAGCGGATGGGCGGACTTCAGGAGGAGCTGGGAGTCCAAGCCCGCCAGGCCTACATCAACGGCCCGGGCGCAACCGAGACGATCGAGCTCCTCCTCGAAGCCGACTCGTTCAGCGAGTTCACCGACCGCATGGTGTTTCTTGATCGGATGCAGGAGGCGGACACCGACGTGATGGTTCGGGTCGAGGTGCTCTCGGAAAAGCTGCGGCGGCGAGAGGTCGATCTCGTCCGACTCGAGGCCCAGCAGCGCGACACGGCGGCCCAGCTCGAGCAGTTGTATGCGGCGACCATCGCGAAGGTCAACGAAGTCGATGATCTCGCTGATCGGCTTGGAGTACAGCTCGAACAAGAGCAGTCGTTCATCGGAACGACCCAGGTGTTCTCGGGCGACGGCCTGAACGCGTGCCCCGCTCCCGGGGCTGCCTTCAGCGACACCTGGGGGGCGCCACGGAGCGGGGGTCGCAGCCATCAGGGCGTCGACATGATGGGGAACTACGGCATGCCGATCTTTGCCGCCCAGTCCGGAAACGTGACATACAGTTACAGCTACCTCGGGGGGAACGGCGCTTACGTCTACGGCGACGGCGGTGACACCATGTACTACGCCCACCTGCAAGACTTCGTGGGCGGCGCACGGCACGTGGCCGCCGGCGAGCAGATCGCGACGATGGGCGACACCGGGAACGCCTCCGGGACGCCCCACCTCCACTTCGAGTACCACCCCGGCGGGGGGTCTGCGGTCAACCCGACGCCGTACGTCGCCGCCGTCTGCTAGCAAGTTCAGGACCGGCCCGAGCCGACATCGCCACGCCATTCTGAAAGTCGCTCCTCTACCCGACCTGGTGGGGGCCGGCGGCGCCGACGTCGCTCCGCATCGGAAAAGTCGCTCCTCCGGCGCCGCCGGCCCCAAACCGCACCTCAGGCGTGATCGGTGACTCACCGAACCACGCCTGAGACCTGTCGAGACTGCGCGGGCTTCGGAGCGAAACATCCCGCAAGGCGACCCTGTCCCTGGGGTCGCCGAGGACGTTGAGCGGAGCAAGCCGCGCAGGCTCACCAGGTCAACCGCGGTGTGGAGATAATGTGATCGTATGAGTGAGCTCGTGAAGGCCGGGGGCAACAGACGTCTCGATCGCGTTCTCGACGAGGCGTTCGCTCGGAACCTCTCGGCGCTCGAAACCGAGAAGCTTCGAGAGCGACGAAATCTGGCCCGCGCGGAGCGCGAGTACCTGTCCCTTGTCCGGCGTCTGCTTCAGGGCCGCCTGGACATCCTCCGGGCCGAGCGAGACCGCCGGGCATCCGGAGGCGACGCCGCGTCGATCCGTGATCGCCTCCCGGAGATCCTCGCGGATGCGCCTCGGGGCCCCTCGCGAGGGGAGGCCGTGGTCGTTCCGATGCCGGACGAGGAGATCTCGCTCGCCCGCCGACGCGTCGAGAGGCTGGTTTCTGACACGAGCCTCTCGGACTTGGAAGCCCTCTCCGATGCGGACCTGGGCGCGAGCATCGGCCGCCTCGAGGAGGAGGAGCGCGCCGTCTCCGACGTGCGGGGAAAGGTGCTGGCCGTGCTCGACCAGCTGCAAGGAGAGCTGAAGGAACGGCTTCGCGCCGAGTATGGAGGCGTCGAGTGAGAACGCTGAAGGTGCTCGTCGTCGATGACGACGAGATGACTAGGGAGGTGCTCGAGACGATGCTGGAGGGTTGCGAGGTCTCGGTCGCCGATGACGGCGAGTCTGCGCTGAAGGCGGCCGAACGCGACCGGCCGGACGTGGTGCTCCTCGACATTCGCATGCCGGGCATGGACGGTTTCGAGGTTTGCCGGCAGCTTAAGGCCTGGAGCGACCCACCGAAGGTGGTGATGGTCACGGCGAAGACCGCAACCGAGGACGAGCGGAAGGCGCGGGGCGCGGGCGCCGACGACTATCTCCGGAAGCCGTTTTCGCCCCTCGAGATCCTTCGAATCGTGGGCGCCGAGCGTTCAACATGAGCGAGCGTCCGGTTCGCGCCGACGAGCTCGACGCGGTCCGCAACCAGATGATCGTCTTCGCCAGAGAGATCCGGGAGATCTTTCTTCAGGAGCGCGAGCGGTCACGCGAGCTCGAGGACGCGCTCCGGGAGCTGAACGAGGCCTATCTGGCGACGATCAAGACGCTCGCGTTTCTCGTCGAAGCGAAGGACGTGGGAACCAGGCGCCATCTCGACCGAACCCACCACTTCGGCATGGAGCTCGCGCGCCTCGTCGCCCCGGATCTCGCTGAAAAGCCCGAGCTCGGATACGGGTTCCTGCTCCACGACATCGGAAAGGTAGGGATCTCCGAGCAGATCCTCGGCAAGGAGAGCGACCTCACCGATGCCGAGTGGTCGGTGATGCGGACTCACCCGCTCGTCGGTGCTGCCATCGTCGCGCCGATTCGGTTCCTCGGGGACGCCGTCGACGTCATCAAGTATCACCACGAGCGCTTCGACGGCTCCGGCTATCCGCATGGGCTTGCCGGTGAGGCGATCCCGCTTTCGGCGAGGATCTTCGCGGTCGTCGATGCGTTCGACGCCATGACGAGCGATCGGCCGTATCGCAAGGCGCTGCCGTCCGAGCGAGCCGTCCAGGAGATCGCAAGTGGCTCCGGGAGCCACTTCGACCCCGAGGTCGTCGAGGCGTTTCTGATCATGATGGAACGCGGAGTGTCCGAGGCCCCACCCGTCGCGGTCGGGCCCCTCAGTCTCTGACGACCGGCCCGGGCGGGACCGACGACGCGGGCGCCGGTGACCACGGCGAAAATTCTTCGGAAATCTTTCTGGGCCTTCTACCTGCGACGATCCGTTTTCACCAGGGCTTTTGTCTGCTTGACGGCGACGAGAGCGCCGGAATAGATTGCGCTCGCTCCGAGCAGCTGGAGTGGCTCCGAGGGGTTCCGGATGGGGCTCCCTGGGAAAGCCGTAAGGCCGACTGGGCGCACCTGCTCGTAGGGTCGGGAAGGCCAACTGGCTCTGCGGGTGGGGAGGCTTGGAAAGCCCCAAAGCCCAACGAACGGAGACTACCGTCACGGGGCTCCAGCGGAGTTCACAAAGGTTGCTCGGGGCACCTGGCCCGAGGGGCCGAAGGTGGTCACGGTGTCACGGGGTTTTGCCCCGCTCGGCACAGTGGCGAGCCTGAGGTCCCTCGGGCTTCTTCATGTGTGGTCCCTATACTGGCGCCGCGATGGGGGGGCGGGTGCTGCTCGTGGTCGACGTCCAGGAGGGGTTCACGCGACTCGGAAACCTCGCGAGCGACACCTGCACCGCGGCAATTCCTCGGATCCGGCGAGTCGTCGACGAAGAGCGCGCGGCCGGAACTCATGTCATCTTTACCAAGGACAGTCACCGGAACGGCGATCCGGAGTTCGAGATGTTCCCCCCGCACTGCCTCGTAGGCACCGACGAGCACGAGCTCGTCGAAGAGCTTCGTGACGTCGAACCCGACGCCGTCGCCGTCATCCAAAAGAATCGCTACTCGGCTTTTCACGGCACGGAGCTCCAAGGGATCCTGAAGGACCTCGCCCCCGAGGAGGTCCACGTCATCGGGCTCTGCACCGACATCTGCGTCCTTCACACGACCGCCGATCTCAGGAATCGGGACTACCGAGTGGTCGTGCGAAAGTACGGCGTCGAAACGTTCAACGCCCCCGAGCACGACAACGAGGACGTGAACCGGTGGGCGCTCGCGCACATGCAGGGAATACTCGGCGCGAAGGTTGTCTAGGGGGCTCGGAGGATTGAGCGCGCCGGGACCAGAGAGGCCGGTCTTCGCGCGAGCGAGCGGTCCCCCGATCGGATGATGCCTCTTACGCGGGCGCCCGTCCTCTGGCTGGCCGGGCGCCCGTGGGTGCGCAGTCTCGTGACCGAGCGGGGCCTCGGACGGCGCTTCGCGCTTCGATTCGTCGCGGGGGAGTCGCTCGACGATGGGATCCGGGTGGCCCGCTCGCTCGAAGAGAAGGGCGTCGCGGCGATGCTCGATTACCTCGGAGAGAACGTCGAGCGCCCCGAACAGGCGGCCGCGGCGGCCGACGCCTACGTTCGGGCGCTCAAGCGGATCGAGGAAGACGGCCTCGTCCTGATGAACAAGGTGAACATTTCCATCAAACTCACCCAGCTCGGCCTCGACATCTCGACCGACGCGAGCCTGGAAAACGCCAGCCGCGTTCTGGAAGTCGCCGAGTCCGCGAGGACGCTCGTGATGATCGACATGGAGTCCTCCGAATACGTCGATCGCACCCTGGAGTGCTTTCGCGCGCTCCGAGCGCGCGCCCCTCGTCTCGGTATCTGCATCCAGGCATCCCTCCGGCGCTCCGCCGAGGACGTGCGCCGGCTCGCCGCCGAGGGAGCGACCGTTCGCGTTTGCAAGGGCGCCTATCTCGAGCCGCCAGGCGCCGTCTTCAGGAGCCGGGCCGAGGTCCGGCGCAGCTTCGCGCGGCTCACGGCCACGCTGCTCTCGGCGGGATGCGAGGTTCACGTGGCGACGCACGACGAGCGTTTGATCGAGGGAGCCAAGCGATTTCTCGAGCGCCGAGGGATTCCTCGCACGGCCGCAGAGTTCCAGATGCTCTACGGTATCCGGCAGGACCTGCAGGTTCGGCTGGCTCGTGAGGGGCATGCGATCCGTGTCTACCTTCCGTACGGACGAGAGTGGTATCCGTATCTGAGCCGCCGGCTCGCCGAGCGGCCGGCGAACCTGTGGTTCCTGGCGAGCAACCTCGTGAAAGGACGCAGGTGACCGACCGACGTGTGGCCTTCCTCGGCGGCGGGAAGATGGGAGAAGCACTCATTGCCGGGCTGATCCGGTCCGGAGCCCGTTCACCGGAGGAGATCATCGTGACGTGCCGGCGGGAGGAACACGCGCGCGACCTCGCCGAGCGGCACGGCGTCGCCGCCACGCTGTCGAACCCTGAGGCCGCCGACGCGGCATCGACGCTCGTACTCTGCGTCAAGCCGCAGGACATGGAGGCTCTGCTCCGCCAATTCGCAGACGCGGCAACCCCCGACCATCTCGTGATCAGCATCGCTGCGGGGATCCGAACGTCTTTCATCGAGGCGCACCTCGCCGACGACGTCCCGGTCGTGCGCGTCATGTCGAACGTGCCCGTCCTCGTCGACGAGGCAATGTCGGTCATAAGTCCGGGAGTCCATGCCGAGGACAAGCATCTTGCCGTTGCAGAGGAGCTCCTCGGCGCGGTCGGCAGAGTGATTCGCCTTTCCGAGGAGCATCAGGATGCGGTCACGGCGACATCAGGGTCCGGCCCCGCGTATTTCGCGTTGCTCGCGGAGTCGATGATCGACGCGTGCATCCTGTTGGGCCTCTCGCGAGACGTGGCGACGGAGCTCATCGTTCAAACGATGCTTGGCTCGGCAAAGATGCTGCGTGACACGGGCAAGCACCCCGTCGAGATCAGGGAGATGGTGACCTCGCCGGGTGGAACCACGATTGTGGCCATCCGCCATCTGGAGCAGGCGGGTGTTCGAGCCGCGTTCCTGAATGCGATCGACGCAGCGAAACAGCGGAGCGCCGAGCTCGCGAAAGGCCAAGACGCGGAGGAGGTATAGATGGGCAGAGGTGACCGACGGCGTGTTCGCTGGGCAAGCGATCGACAGCGGAGGAAGAAGACTCGCAAGATCCGGAAGGCGGAGGCCAAGCGCGAAGCCAGGAAGGGTTCCTGAAGCCGTGTTCCCGATCTCGAGGGGAAAGGTCGCCAGGCAGGCGCACGTAGGACTTCCGGACGGCACCTTCGAGGAGGAACACGGGCGAGAGGCATTCGAGGGGCGCGCCTCGCATCTGTACCGGAGTCACCCGCCGACCGCGTGGGTGAAGATCGAGGGGTCGCTCCGGCCCCGGGCCTTCGATCTGAACGGCCTCAAGTCTTCCGACCAGAGGGATCCGGCCGGAGAGTGGCAGCGAATCCTCTGGAACGACGATGTCTCGATCTACGTATCCCGGCGAGCCGAGCCGATGACCTACTTTCTCCGCGACGCCGATGGGGATCTCTGCTACTTCGTTCACCGCGGCGACGGCACGCTGGAAACCGATTACGGGCCTCTGCGATTCCGGGCGGGCGACTATCTGATCGTCCCCAAAGGCACGACCCACCGGCTCGTCCCCGGCGGCGACGACAACTTCTTTTACATCATCGAGGGTGCAGGCGAGTACCGGCTGCCGGAGAAGGGGATTCTCGGAAAGCACGCGCTCTTCGACCCCGGCGTGCTGGACACGCCGGAGCCGGAACCCCATGATGAGTCGGGCACGTTCGAAGTCCGCGTGAAGCGGGACGGCGTCTCCTCGATCCTCACGTATCCGTTCCACCCGCTGGACGTGGTCGGGTGGCAGGGAGATCTCTGTCCGGTGCGGATCAACGTCGAGGACTTTCGCCCGATCGTGTCGCCCCGGTATCACCTTCCCCCGTCGGTCCACGTCACGTGGGCATGCGACGGGTTCGAGATCGGCACCTTCGCCCCCAGGCCCACCGAAACCGGTGACGAGACCGCGCTCCGGGTCCCGTTCTTCCATGCGAACATCGATCGGGACGAGGTGCTCTTCTACCACCGCGGACAGTTCTTCTCGCGGGCGGGGATCGGCGAGGCCTTCATCACCCACCACCCCCAAGGGCTTCACCACGGGCCGCAAGCGGCCGCCATCGAGGCCTCGAAGACGAAGGAGTTCGCCGACGAGTACGCTCTGATGGTCGAGACCGAGCGGCCGCTGGAAACGGACGACGCGCTTGGGACCGTTGAGGTTGAGGGCTACGCCACGTCCTGGGCGCGGGGGCTCGGGCTTATCGAGTAAGCAAACTCGCTGGCCGGGCCGGTTGAGCGAAGCCGGACGAGCGCTTCGGTGCGTGCGTCTCGAATCAAGTGCGCGTCCTCGAATCCTGGCAGCTCCCGGATCATCTCGTCCATCTCCTCGGAGGTTGCTCGGCCGGACTCCCCTTCCAGCAGATAGCTGATTACGAAGTCGGTCTCGATCTGCGGCCTCACTCCGGTTCCGACCGGCGCCCAGAGGTGATCCATCGCCCAGCGGGTGATGCGCCGAGCATGTCGACTCCGCGCGAGTCGCATCTTCGCTTGCGCCCGGTAAAACGCGAAGTGTCGCCGTTCGTCTTTGATGATCCGGTTCAGCAGGTCGACGAGTACCGGATGCTCGGTCTTATCGATCAAGACGTGGTAGCCGGTGAGCGTCGAGAGCTCATTCACCGCTCCCCACGTCATGTGTAACGCGACGAAGTCCTTGATGAACGCCGATCCAAGGAGTGTTGCGGCGTGGCCGACGAGGCCGCCGGCGCCGAGCGATCGTCGGATCCACGAGTTTCGTGCGTAGCGTGTGGGATACGGAGAGCGGCCGCCCGGACGCTCCCAGTCGGGCGGCAACCGGTAGCCGGCTTCTCCCAGGAAGCGACTGAATGCCTCGCCGTGCCAGAGTTCCTCGTAGACCCAGCACGAGAGGAACGCCGTCACGTCGGGTTCGTGTGCCGCTCTCGTGAACAGCAGGTCGCGGAGGTAGATGACCGTGTGGGACTCGATGTCCATCATGTAGGCGAGGCATCGAGCCTCGTCGAGGGAGACGGGATGTTCCTTGACCCGATCCCACGCGACGCCCTCGAGATCGACCTTCTTTGACGCCCGCAGGTACTTGTCGAGATCGAAGTCCATTCGCTCTTCTACGGAACCCGTGCGCCCTCCGGATGGCTGTCTTCCCTTCTATCGTATGGCGCATGCGTACGCGGTCGCTAGGTTCGAAGGGTCCGGAGATCTCGGTGGTTGGCTTCGGCACGTGGGAAGCCGGGGGTGGGGTCTGGGGTGAGAACCAGTCGGACGAACAGGTCGTGGCTGCAATCCGAGCCGGGCTCGACGCGGGCATGACCTGGATCGACAGCGCAGAGGTCTACGGTCGCGGGAGTTCCGAGGAGCTGGTCGGGCGGGCGGTCGCGAGTCGAGACGATGCGCTGATCGCGACGAAGGTCGCGCCACGTCCGGCCGGCACGGGATTCGCTCGCGATGAGGTGCGAAAAGCCTGGGAAGGCAGCCTGAAGCGCCTCGGCGTCGGCGTCATCGATCTCTACCAACTTCACTGGCCCGACGGCGGCATTCCGATCGAAGAGACCTGGGAAGCAATGGCTGCGCTGGTCGAGGAGGGCGCGGTACGCTCCATCGGTCTATCGAACTTTCGCGAGCCCCTCATCGAGCGGTGTGAGCGGATCCGCCACGTCGACTCCCTCCAGCCCCATTTCTCGATGCTTCATCCGGGGAACCGAGACCTGATTCGCTGGTGCGGTGAGCGCGGGATCGGCGTCGTGGTGTATGGCCCGCTTGCGTACGGGCTGTTGACCGGTGCGGTCACGAAGGAGACCACGTTCGCCGACGACGATTGGCGGAGCGGGAAGGTCTTCGACAGCGACTACTACGCGGCGATGTTTGCGCCGGGCAAGATCGAGCGGAGCATCGCCGTGGTCGACGCGCTGAGGCCCGTCGCCGAGCGGCTCGACGTCACCATCGCACAACTTGCCCTGGCCTGGGCGGTCGCGCAGCCTGGGGTGACGTCGGCGATCGCCGGCAGCCGGAATCCGGACCACGCGCGCGAGAACGCGGCTGCGGGAGATGTCGAGCTCGATGACGCGACCCTCGCCGAGATCGAGGAGCTCATTCCACTCGGCCCCGACTTCGAACCCCGGGGTTGAGAAGTGAGGCCGTTCGAGCTGCTGCTGTTCTCCACCGACCCGTTGTTGATCGACGTTGCGGTGGCCGGGGGCGTCGGCGGAATCATCGTGGACTGGGAGAACGTGGGGAAGCGGTCCCGCCAGTCGGGGGCCGATACCCAGATCAACCAGGACACCGTGGAGGATCTCCGGCGCGTGCGAGCGGCCACGAAGGCGCCGGTTGTATGCCGCATCAACGGCCCCGGCCCTGAAATCGGCGTCGAGATCGAGGCAGCGATTGGCGCGGGCGCAGATGAGATTCTCGTGCCGATGGTGCGATCGGTCGAAGAAGTGGAGGGGGTGCTCGAGCTCGTGCGGAGCCGGTGCGGCGTCGGCATCCTCGTCGAGACTAGGACCGCAGTGGCCATCGCGAAGGAGCTGGCTCTCCTGCCCTTGCGCCGGGTCTACGTCGGCCTCAACGACCTGGCCATCGAACGCCGAACGAGCACGATCTTCGATGCGCTCGTCGACGGGACGGTAGAGAAGATCCGTCGATTGTTCGAGATGCCCTTTGGGTTCGGGGGGCTGACGCTTCCCGAGGCGGGAGATCCCATTCCATGCCGACTGCTCGTCGCAGAATTGGCTCGACTCAGCTGCGACTTCAGTTTCTTGCGGCGATCTTTCCACCGCGACATTCAGCATCGCGACTCGTTGGTGGAGATTCCCAGGATCCTTCAGGCGCTCGACCGAGCCGCTAAACGCTCGCCGGAAGCGATCGCGCGCGATCGGGACGACCTGGAGAGGGCGGTTGTCGCATGGAGGACCCAGGCGCCGACCGCAGCCGCCGCGCCACAAAGATGACCGGCCTCCGGCGGGTCGTCGTGACCGGAGTGGCAGGGTTTATCGGCGCGAATCTCGCCAGGGAACTGATCCGGCGCGGCGAAGAGGTTCACGGGATCGTTCGGGCGACGACGGATCTGTGGCGAACCCGCGAGATCTTGCCCAGTTTGCATCTTCATACCGCGGACGTCGCGGATCGGGTGGCAGTGGGGCGTGCTCTCCGGGATGTCGAGCCCGACGTCGTCTTCCATCTCGCAGTTACTACCGGGCACCCCGAAGGTGGGGCCGAATACGAGGATTTGGTCCGGAGCGGAGTCCTCGGAACTTGGAACACGCTCGAAGCCGCCGCCGCCATTGGGGTTCGGCGCTTCGTGCACCTCGGCAGCTCGCTCGAGTATCCGGAGCGCGCAGTGGCCTTGTCGGAGTCGGAGCCTTCGCAACCCGGCACGTTTCGGGCGGCCGTCAAGGCGGCGTCCACTCTCCTGTGCCTCGGAATGGCTCAAGGGGGAGCACTCCCCGTCGTCGTCCTGCGACCCTTCTACGTTTACGGTCCCTGGGACGCGCCGAGCCACCTCATCCCGACGGCGCTCCGTTCAGCCTTTACGGGCGAGGAGCTTCCTCTCACGCGATCGACGTACGTCCACGACCCCGTCTACGTCGAGGACGTCGTCGACGCCTGCATCCGGGCCGCCACGAGCGATGCTGTGGTCGGTGAGGTCGTGAACGTGGGCTCTGGTCGGGAGTGGAGCAACCAGGAGATCGTTCGGGAGGTCGAGGCCGCCACGGGGCGGAAGATCAAGATTCGTCCCGGCGCCTTCTCCCCGCGGCCGGCCGATCGAGCGCACTGGGTCGCGGATATCCACAAGGCGAAGAGACTCCTTGGGTGGGAGCCCGGCCACACGTTCCGTGACGGGCTGGAGAAGACCCTCCGATGGTACGAAACGCATTCGGTCGTCCGTGATCAGCAGATCGAGGAACGGAACGGCGCCTCTGCTTAGCCCTCGGGTTCTTTGCCGACCAGGCGCTGGATCAGCGCCTTCCCGACGTGGAGCGGGCCTAGGATCGCTGAGAGCAGGCCGTATCGCAAGGCATGGACCCAGCGGTGTTCTTCAAGTGCGATTCTGGTAACGAGAGACCACGCGCGAAGGTAGACCTTTCGCCAGACGAGGAGACCGATCGGGTGATCTCTCTTGTACTGCGACCAAGTGAGGTCCTCTCCTCGCGCACGGGCGGCCAGCCGAGTCCGCACGAAATACATCTCCTCGAAGACCTGACGGGGTCGGCGGCGGCTGAGACTTCCACTATGAACGCGATACGTGCCCAGGAATTCGGGCACGCAGGCAATCTTCCCCAGCTTGGTGGCTCGGGCCAAGAGCTCCAGGACCGATACGATCGGGATCCTCTCGTCGAAGTAGTCGAGCGCCCGCAGCGTCGCGGTAGGAAGCAGCAACGAGGATGGTTCGAACGGGATGAGCTCGGCACGAGCGATGGCTTCTTGCTGCCACGGTTCGGTGAGGGGCATCCCATACGTCCAGACCGCCTTGCCCGTGAGGGTCTCGCCTCGGAGGAGACAGCCCACCGCGACAACGGAGGCATCCGATCGAAGGAGCGCGATCTGTCTCTCGAGCTTCTCGGGATACCAGCTGTCATCATGGTCGAGGAAGGCTACGAACTCCCCTTTGCCTTCACGGGCCCCGAGGTTTCGCGCCGTCGTTACTCCGAGAGGTTCCTTGACATCGATGAGACGGACCCTGGCGTCCTCCAAAGAGTCCACGAGCCTCCCCGTTCCGTCCGTAGAGCCGTTGTTCACAACGATCACCTCGACAGCACTGATTGTTTGCGCGAGCACGCTGCGAACTGCCTGTTCGATGAATTGCTCCGCGTTGTAGCCGAGGATGACTGCGCTGACGAGTGGGGAGGGAGCCTCCGGCGGCCCTTCGGCGTCCGTCACCGCTTCCCGCCTATGCGGTTCCGGAGTACGCTGATTCGAGGCGTCTCGATCTCGACGAGGGCGCCGGGCTCGATCATCCTGCCGAGGTCGAGGCCGCATCCTCCTCCGAATGATCCCGACCCATAGACGTCGCCGGGGAACACGTCCTCGTTCTGAGAGACGTGCGCGATCATCTGTGAGAACGTCCAGTGCGCGTCGCCAAGATTTCCCTGGGCCCAGACCTCACCGTCGACGCTCGCCGTGAGGGGCAGGTCGTGCGGATCGATCTCATCGGGGGTGACGATCACAGGACCGAGTGAGGTCGCGAAATCCTTCGACTTTGCGGGGCCGAGGCGTCCGGCCATCTCCTTTCGCTGGATGTCCCGAGCCGACCAGTCGTTCATGAGCGTATAGCCGAAGATGAGGCCCGAAGCCTCGGTTTCGCTGACGTCCCGACCCCGCCCGCCGAGGATGCAGGCCACCTCGCACTCGAAGTCAAGCTCTTTGGTGTACGCGGGCCACGGCACGTCCTCGTCCGGTCCATAAACGGATCGGTGGTTTCCCTTGTAGTAGAGCGGCATCTCGTACCACGCCTCCGGGACCGGCTCGCCGCGGCGCTCGGCCCCGAGCTTCACGTGGTCCTCGAATCCCAGGAAGTCACGAAGCGACGCGGGAAGGATGGGCACGAGAAGTCGAGCATCCGGCACGCTCGCGGCATCCGATCCTTCAAGGGCCTCCCCGGCGCGCGCGAGAGCCGATGGTCCGGCCTGCACGAGGGTCTCCATCGTCGCCGGGAATTCGGGGTCGCCGACCGCATCCGGCAGATCCACGACCGCACGATCGCCGACCAGGGTCCCGAGCCGCCGCCCACCCTCCCGCTCGTACGTCACCAACCGCACGCCGCGATCATATTCACCCCACCCTGCCGAATTCACACCGGTCCCAGCCTGGTGAGCCTGCGCGGGGTTCTCCGCTCAACGTCCTCGGCGACCCCAGAACGGGGTCGCCTTGCGGGATGTTTCGCTCCGAAGCCCGCGCACTCTCAACCGCCCTCAAACGTGATTCGGTGAGTCACCGACTGCGCCGAAGGATCGGCTGGGGGCCGGCCGCCGACGTCACTCGGATCCCAGCCTGGTGAGCCTGCGCGGCGTTCTCCGCTCAACGTCCTCGGCGACCCCAGAACGGGGTCGCCTTGCGGGATGTTTCGCTCCGA
>JBOGWA010000054.1:0-33710 GCA_050693155.1 Actinomycetota bacterium
GGCCCCCAACCGACCCTCGGCGCAGTCGGTGACTCACCGAATCACGCTTGAGGGCGGACGAGACTTGCGCGGGCTTCGGAGCGAAACATCCCGCAAGGCGACCCCTGTTCCTGGGGTCGCCGAGGACGTTGAGCGGAGAACACCGCGCAGGCTCACCAGGTTGGGACAGGTCGAGGGGCGGCGCCGGGCCCCAACCGATCCCTGCTAGCTGGTGATTTGGGCGACGATGCGGTCGAGGTCGTCAGCCGAGCCGGCCTCGATCACGATCTTCCCGCTCTTCTTCCCCATCTGCACCCGGACCCTGGTTCCGAGGTAGTCGGTGAGCTGGTCCTCGACTTCGCCCCACCGCGGATCGCGTGAGGCGCCTCGCCGGCGGCGACGCGTGGTGGTTCCCTTCTGCTCGACATAGGTTCTGACCACAACCTCGACCTGGCGCACCGACAGCGACTCGGCCACAACCCGCTGCGCGAGCCGCGTCTGCGCGTCGGCGTCGTCGAGGGCGAGAAGGGCCCGAGCGTGCCCCGCCGAAAGCTTTCCCTCCGCAAGTAGCCGCTGGACTTCGGGCGGGAGCTGCAAAAGCCTGATCGTATTCGCGACGTGCGAGCGCGAGAATCCCAGCCGCTCGGCGAGTGTCTCCTGGGAGACATCGAGGTCTTCGAGCAGCTCTTGGAAGGCGGCTGCCATCTCGAGCGGCGCGAGATCATCCCGATGGAGGTTCTCGATGAGCGCTTCTCGCAGCGTCTCGGCATCCTCAGTCTGCCGCACGATCGCGGGGATCGTGGCCAGACCGGCGATTTTGGCCGCGCGAAGCCTCCGCTCGCCGGCGACGAGCTCGTATCCCCCATCCTCCCTGGGGCGCACGACGATCGGCTGGATGACGCCGACCTGCTGGATCGAGCGCGCCAGGCCCGAGAGGGTTTCCTCGTCGAAATGGTCTCGTGGCTGCCTGGGATTGGCCTCGATGGCTGCCAGGGGGACCTCGATGAGGCCGCCCTCCTCCTCGGCGCCGGGGATGAGGGCAGAGAGCCCCCTCCCGAGTCCGGCTCGTCTGGTCACGTGCCCCCTCCTTCGCTAAGCTGCTCGTCCCCTGTGCTCACGATCGGGTCGGCCGTTCCACCTTGCGCTCCCCCCTCGTCTCGAATCACGGCCGGCAGATCTTCCTCAGGCAGCGGCCCTGATGGAAGGGGGCGCACGAGAACCTCATCGGCCAGTCGTTCATAGGCACGAGCACCCTTCGATCGAGGCTCGTACGCGTTGATTGGCTGGCCATAGCTCGGCGCTTCAGACAGCCGGATGCTCCGCGGTATGATGTTATCGTACACAAGCTCTCCGAAATACCTGCGGACCTCCGAGGCGACTTGCTCCGAGAGCTTCGTTCGGGGGTTGTACATGGTCAGCACGATCCCGGACAGGCGCAGCCGAGGGTTCAGATTCTGCTGAACGAGACGCACGTTTCGCAGCAGCTGGCCGAGGCCCTCAAGCGCGTAGTACTCACATTGGATCGGAACGAGGAGCTCATCCGCGGCCACGAGGCCGTTCACGGTGAGAAGGCCAAGCGACGGGGGGCAGTCGAGAAGCACGAAGTCGTAGCGCTGCCTGACGTCGCGGATCACGGATCCGAGCCGTGTTTCGCGAGAGAACTGACTAACGAGCTCGATCTCGGCGCCGGCCAGATCGATTGACGACGGGATGACCCAGAGGCTATCGGTTGACGTTTCGAGGATCGCCCGTTCAGGTGCGACCCCGGTCGTAAGCAGGTCGTAGGTCGTCACCTTTCGCTGCTCGGGGCCGATCCCGAGTCCGGTCGAGGCGTTCCCCTGCGGGTCCAGGTCGACGACGAGGATTCTCCGGCCCCTCGCGGCCAGAGCCGCGCCGAGATTCACCGCGGTCGTGCTTTTTCCTACACCGCCCTTCTGATTCGCGATTGCGATAACGCGGGACCCCTGAGGAGCGATCCTCTCCTTTCCCAAACCCTCGACTTCGCCTTGAGGGTCTTCCGGTGGGGGGGTTTCCGCGGACGGCGAAGTCTCGTGCGAGCTCACGATGCCGTCATGATAACCAGCGGTGATCCGTTTGCAACAACCTCGACCTGCGCAGAGCGATCTCCTCTCTCCGCCGCGAGCCTGCCCTCCCGCACGGGATCCTTCATGGACGCACCGCCGAAATACACGAGCCGGCCGCCGGTCGAGAGAAGAGGAGCGGCCACGGGCCAGGTTCGGGAAAGCGGCGCGAAGGCCCGCGCAACGACGACGTCGGCCGGGTCCATGAGGTCCTGGACACGAGAAAGGACCGGTACGGCGTTCGAGAGACCAAGCGCCTCGACCGCATACTCGAGGAACGCCACGCGCCTGCGCCCAGAATCCACGAGGAAAAAGCGGCACTGGGGTCTGGCAATAGCGAGCACGATCCCCGGTAGGCCGGCCCCCGAGCCGAAGTCGTAGGCCGACGCATCCTCCGGCCCGAAGGCTTGGGCTGCCCGAAGGCTGTCCATCAGGTGTCGCTCGTAGATTCGCTTGGAGTCCGAACGGGAGATCAGACCAAGCGGAAGGCCCTTGGCCTCCAGGACCTCCTTGTACCTGCCGAGCGCGCGGATCTGAGCCCTGGACAGCGCCGAGCCAGCCTCGGAGGCGTCGGCGGCCACCGTCTCATCAGATGGAAACACTCCTGAAGCATACAGAGGAAGGGTTTCACGTGAAACGGTCCCCGTGCGGTGTGGCGAGTCGCCGAGCGCACGCGGACCGTTAACGGAGTCTGCGCCCCATCTCCCTTTCTGGTGGGGGCCGGCGGTGCCTACGTCGCTCCGCCATCTGAAAAGTCGCTCCTCCGGCAGCGCCGGCCCCCAACCGATCCTTCGGCCCCAGTCGGTGAGTCACCGAATCACGCTTGAGGGCGGACGAGACTGCGCGGGCTTCGGAGCGAAGCATCCCGCAAGGCGACCCCTGCTCCTGGGGTCGCCGAGGACGTTGAGCGGAGAGCCCCGCGCAGGCTCAGCAGGACGGGAAAGGGTGCGTACTCAGTGGCGGTGTTTCACGTGAAACGGCGGGTCGAGAGCTAGCGCTTACTTTTTCGGATGACGACTCGGCGCTCTGGGTCTTCCCCCATGCTGATCGTCTCGACGCCGCCGATTTCGGCCACGGTGTCGTGAACGACCTTCCTCTCAAACGAGCTCATCGGCTCGAGCTTCTGCTGCTTCCCAGTTCGTTTCACCGCCACGGCGACGTCACGGGCGCGCTCGGAGATCTTGGCCCGGCGCCTCTTTCGATAGTCCTCGATATCCAGCATTACCCGGCAGCGCTCCCCCGTCTTTCTCTGGACCGCCGTGCGGAGCAGCTCTTGAAGCGCGTCGAGCGTCTGCCCATGCTTTCCGATCAAGAGCGCCATGTCGCTTTCCTCGTCAATCCCGACGATGTCGACGTACATGACTCCATCGACCTCGTCGTAGTCGATCTCGGCCTTCACGTCCATGGCGTTGAGCAGCCCTTCGAGGAAGTCGGACGCCAACTCCGCCTGCTCCTCAAGGGCCTCCTCGTCGGGGGCCTCCTCGCGAACCCGAACACGAACCACGGCATCCTGGGAGCGAAGCCCCAGGAGCCCCTTGGAGGGTTCGCGGAGGATCTCCACCTCGGCCTCTTGCTCGCTGACTCCTAGTTCCTCGAGCGCGGCCTCGATGGCCTCCTCAACGCTTGCGGCGCTTCTTTCGACCTCTCGCACGACGTCCTCGCTTGCGCTGGTATGGATGAACGCCTCCGGAGCCGGACTCCTCGCCGGCCACGAGTCCTGCCGAGGAAGCCGACTGCCCTTGAACCTCCCCGTCCCCTGATGACTTCTCGGCCGCCTCCCTTGGCTTCGCCATTCCAGAAGGAGCGCTTTCAACCCTCGACCTCAACATCACATATTGCTGACCGATCTGCCAACTGTTCGTGGTCACCCAATACACGAGCACCCCAGAGGAGATCGACAGGGAGATCAGACCGAGGAAGGCCGGCATGATCCGGCTCATGAGCTTCATCTGAGCCTGCTGAGGGCTGGTGGCCTGCATCTGCTTCGTTTGGTACCAAGTGGTCGCGACGAGGAGGACAACGAGAAGGTAGTAGGGAATAGCGCCCAGGACGCCGTCGCCGCAGTTGATCGGCGGGGCTCCCGGAACGACCTCGAACAGACTACGGCCAGCCGACGTCGGAGTGCAGGCGAGATTCATGCTCAGGAAGTTCGCGGATCGGGCCTGGATGTCCGCCAGCAGCTGACTCCCGGCGGGAAGATGAGAAGTTCCCGGCAGCGATCCCATCGCCTCGGCGGCGTTTCGAAGGACCTGGAAGAGGGCGAAGAAGACCGGCAACTGAAGGAGCAGCGGGAGGCACCCCCCGAGCGGGTTCACCCGGTGCTCCTTGTAGATCTTCATCATCTCTTCGTTGAGCTTCTGGCGGTCTCCCTTGTACTTCCGCTGGATCTCCTTGATCTGGGGTTGAACCTTCTGCATGGCGTGCATCGACCGCGTCTGCTTGATCGTGAGCGGCAGCAGGATCATCCGAACCGCGATCGTGAGAAGAACGATCGCGAAGCCGTAGCTCGGAATCAGGTTGTAGAAGAACGAGAGTATGGCCCCGAGGCCGTCGAGCAGGCCGTTCCATATCTCGGCCATGCTCAGGCCGCCTTCGTCCCTGAATCATGTATGACGTTATCATATCGCCGCTCCCGGTACCCCCACGTCCCCCGAGCCGGCGCCGGTTCGTATCCCCCAACAGACCACGGGTGACATCTGAGAAGGCGCCAGACCGCCAGAACGAGGCCCTTTGCCACCCCGTGAACCTTGACGGCTCCCTCCGCATAGGAGGAACACGTCGGGTAGAACCGGCACCTCGGTCCAAGAGCGGGCGAGACAACCCGCCGGTAGAGCGCGAGCAGTGCGAGGATGACGATCCGCGGCAGGAACCCCACTGCCGCGAAAATCCCACGGACGCGCGAGCTCACGTGAGAACTCCTGCGCGCGTGAGCACCTTCGCCATCTCTTCGATCACGTCGGGCGTCTTGGCCCCCTCGATCTCTTTCGTTGCCACGAGGACGACTCGGTAGCCGGCTTCGACCTTTGGAAGCAACGCCCGCCAGGCCTCCCGGAGAACCCTGCGGGCTCGATTTCGCGACACCGCCCCGCCGATCCTTCGACCTGCGGTGCATGCGACGCGAGGCGGTCCCGTGCCGGTCGCCACGTACACTACCACCCGCCTCGAGCGGTGGCGGGCGCCGATCTGAACGACCTCGGAGATCTCCTGTGGGCTGCGCAGGGTATCCGACCGGGGGCTAACGCTCCGCTTGGGGTTCGGAACCGGGGGCTGGCCCGTTCGCGGCTCCGCTTCTTGAGCCCCCGGACCCCTGTCCGACCGGACCCCTTACGCGGTGAGCCGCGCGCGACCCTTCGCCCGCCTCCGGGAAATGATCGCGCGCCCGGCGCGAGTGCGCATGCGCGACCTGAATCCGTGTCGCCTCTTCCGGCGCCGATTGCTGGGCTGAAAGGTTCGTTTCATGGTCCTGAGGTCCCGGATTATATCCGTCCGGACACCGGACGGAGTTTGTCGCTGTTGACAGCGAGGCGGGCGGCGCGCTTATAATCCTCCGCTTCACTTGGGGGCCGCCGTTTGGGCGGCCCCGCTGCACTTCCCCAGAAGTTTCCACACCTGTGGAGAACAACTGTGGGAAAGTCTGCACCGCCATCCTCTCGGGTTGAGGCGGCCGCGATCTGGTCCCGCACGACCGAGCGGGTCCGCGATGAGCTCTCGCCGAGCTCGTTCGAGATGTGGTTCTCCGCTGTCCGCGCTCTCGGCGTCGAAGATGAGGTCCTCCTCCTCGGAGCGCCGAACGACTATGTGCGCAAGTGGCTGGCGGCCAATTACCTTGGCCTCATCAGGCGGATCGTTCTAGAGGAGACCGATGGCGACCTGACGGTGCGCATCGCCACCGATCCGGACGCCCCTCCCACCGGGGCGCCAGTTCCCAACCAGGCCGAGCGTCCCGAAGGGGAGTTCGTAGCCCAGCCCGATCCCCTCGCCGAGCGCTACACGTTCGAGACGTTCGTGGTAGGCGAGTCGAACCGCTTCCCCCACGCGATGGCCATGGCGGTCGCGGAAGCGCCACCGGCATCGACGTACAACCCGCTCTTCATCTGGGGAGGCGTGGGCCTCGGCAAGACGCACTTGCTCTACGCGACCGCGAACCATATGACCCGACTCAACCGTGGACTCCGAGCCAAGTACGTCACCTCCGAGACCTTCGTGACGGAATTCATTCGGGCAGTCCGCGAAGGAAACGGCTACCGCTTTCAGCAGCAGTATCGCGATGTTGACGTCCTTCTCGTCGACGACGTGCAGTTCCTCGCCGGAAAGGAGGAGACGCAGACGGAGTTCTTCCACACGTTCAACGCGCTTCACGGCGCCGGCCATCAGATCGTGATGTCGAGCGACCGAGCTCCCCAGGAGCTCTCGGGGCTGACCGAACGGCTTCGTAGCAGGTTCCGGATGGGGCTCGTCGCCGACGTACAGCCGCCCGACCTCGAGACGAGGATCGCCATCCTCCAGGCCAAGGCGATGCGGGACGGCATCGACGTCCCCGACGACGTTATCCACTTCATCGCCGAGCGTTTCGAATCCAACATCCGCGAGCTGGAGGGCGCCCTCCTTCGCGTCGCCGCTTTCGCATCGCTTAGCCACCTCCCCGTGGACCTGTCGCTGGCCGCGCGCGGCCTCGAGGACCTCATGCCGAGCAGCACCGAGATCCCCGCCGACGTCGTGCTCGCCGAGACCGCCCGGTACTTCGGGCTGGGACGGGAGGATCTCGTGTCTCGCAGCCGGTCCCGTCCGCTCACCGCCGCTCGTCACGTGGCCATGTACCTCCTAAAACAACTGGCCGGACTCTCTTCGATCAAGATCGGGGAGCTCTTCGACCGCGACCACTCGACCGCGCTCTACGGCATCCAAAAGATCGAACGGCAGATGCGCGCGCGCGAACCCACGTACCGTCAGGTCGCCGACCTCACGAAGACGATCAAGGACTACGCCCGGGGGAATCGGTGAGGAACAACTGTGGAGGAACCGGGCGCGGCATCAGGATTGGCCCATCGCCTGCGATCTCTCCACAGGTCTTCCTCACAATCTCCCGTGTCGGTGGGACTCTTTATCCTTCCCCTGAGGTGCTTTATCCACAGCGTTCACAGCCCCTACTACCACTACTGGTCTTTTCATCGAGGAGATTCTTAATAGGCCCTGTGGAGGTGCTGCCGTGAGGTTCCGATCCGAACGAGACGTTCTCGCCGAGGCTCTTCAGACGACTCTTCGGGGCGTCTCCACGAGGCCCGGCATCCCGGCGCTGACGGGCGTGCTCATGCGAGTCGAGGGGACCTCGCTCAGCCTGCGCACGACGGACCTGGAAGTCACCACGGAGATCACGCTTGAGGTGGAGTCTCAGGAGGAGGGCTCGGCTCTTCTGCCGGCGCGTCTCATCGCCGACATGGTGAAATCACTTCCGCCTGATCCCGTAGAGATCGAGTCCGACGGGTCTCAAGCTCGAGTCGCCTGTCGAAGCTTCGAGGGCACGCTTCGCTGTCTCGCCGTCGAGGACTTCCCCACGATCGGACAGCTCGACGGGACGAGCGTAACGGTCGACGCCCAGGTGTTTGCCGAGGGAGTCGCTCAGGTGGCGAGGGCGGCGTCAAGGGATGAGGCACGGGCAATCCTAACGGGGGTTCTCGTGGAGGCGACACCGGAGGGGATCACCTGCGTTGCGACGGACTCGTACCGTCTGGCGATCCGCGAGATGCAGGCCTCCGGGAGCGGTGAGGCGAAGTCGTTGGTCCCGGAGCGAGCGCTCTCCGAGGCGGCGCGCGCTGCCGCCTCCGAGGAGAAGGGTGAGGTGCAGATCACGCTTGGAGAAGCACAGTCGGCGTTTCACGTTGGCCCGCTCCGCCTCACCTCTCGGTTGATCGAGGGGGAGTTCCCCAACTATCGGCAGCTTCTACCGGAGCCGGGCGAGAACGTGCTCACGGCTCCTCGGCAGGAGCTGCTCGAGGCCGTCCGCCGAGTGGGCCTTCTCGCTCGTGACAACGCGCCGGTGCGTCTGGAGCTGAACCAGCTCGGCGCGAGACTCTCCTCCTCCTCGCCCGACGTTGGGGGCGCGGTCGAGGCCGTCGAGGCTGCGTATGAGGGTGAGGAACTGACCGTTGCGTTCAATCCCTCGTACCTCGCGGACGGGCTCGCGGGGATAACGGGTGATCGGGTGCGCATCGAGCTCCGGGACGGACTGAAGCCGGGGGTCCTTCGGGGAGAGGGAGACGACTTCACGTACCTCGTGATGCCGGTTCGGCTCCCCGCCGCTGTGGGGTAGGTGCGTCTGCTCTGGTTCGAGGCGCAAGAGTTCCGCAACCACGCAGCAACGAGGATCGAGCCCCCCGATGGGCTGATCGTGTGTGTCGGCTTGAACGCCCAAGGGAAAACCAATCTGCTGGAGGCGATCTTCTACCTCCTTACGCTCCGTACCCCGCGGGTGGGAAGCGATGAGCCGCTCATTCGCCGAGGCGCCGATGCCGCCTATGTTCGGGGTGAGATCGAGACGCGTGGTGGGCGAGTGCTCGTGGAGGTCGAGATTCGCCCCACCGGGGCGAATCGCATTCGGCTGAATCGGAGCGCCGTCCGCCGGAGGCGCGACGTGCGCCGTGAGGTCAAGAGCGTGCTCTTCCTCCCCGAGGATCTCGCGATCGTTCAGGGAGAGCCCGAGCACCGTCGAGGGTTTCTCGACGAGTCGGTGGAGGCGCTCTGGCCGATCGAGGAAACGGCTCGTCGCGGGTACGAACGCGCGCTCCGGCAGCGAAACCGGCTCCTGAAAGAACATGAGGGCCCAGGCGCACCCCCAGATCTCGAGGCCTGGGACCAGGAGCTCGTGAAACACGGCGTTCAGGTGGTGGATGCTCGGGCACGAGCGATGGATCTGGTCGAGCCCGCCGCCACCGCGGAGTACGAATCGATCACCGGTGACCGCCTGATCGTGCGGTATCAGCCCTCGGTCGAGGGAGCAGACCTCGAGACCGCCTTCCGCGAGCGGCTTGCGGCCCGGAGGAACGACGAGCTCGTTCGGCGCCGAACGCTAGTCGGTCCCCATCGCGACGATCTGGGGCTTGCGGTCGGGGACCTCGCGGCTCGCCGGTTTGCCTCGCACGGCGAGGCGTGGGCGGCCGCGCTTTGCCTCCGGCTCGGTCTCGCCGAAGCGCTTGAGCGGGAGGCGGGCGAGGCGCCCTTGGTCCTCCTCGATGACCCGTTCTCGGGGCTCGACCCCGATCGGCGAGCTCGGCTCGGTCGGCGTCTCACGAACGGGAGACAGACCTTCATCTCGGTGCCCGAGCGTGGGCAGGCGCCAGAGGGAGCGCTTCTGTGGGAGGTGAAGGAGGGCCGTGTCGAGGTGGCCTAGGAGGCGCCGGAAATCCCGGCGAGATGACGAACCCCTGGAAGTTCACCCGCTGGGCGGGGTCCTTCGCGAGGTTCTCTCCGAGCCCGCGTTGCGCCGTGGCCTGGCCGCAGGGAGGCTTGCTCAGGCATGGCAAGAGGTCGTGGGGGGCGAGCTGGCGCGCCACACGGCGCCGAGGTCGCTCTCGGATGGAGGGCTCGTAGTGGCGGTTTCCTCCTCCGGGTGGGCGGCGCAGGTGCGGTTTCTCTCCGAAGAGATCCGGAACCGAGCTAATGCAGTTCTCGGCGAGGAGCTGGTTCGAAAGGTCGTCGTCACGGTCTTCGAGAATCGGTGAAAACCGTTGGGGCGCAAGGCAAAACGTCCTGTCAGAGGCTCGTGCTAGGGTCCCCACGGATGGTATAATCAAGGTCGAGCCCCTGCCGTTCGGCTGATCTCGAACGTCCGGATCCGCCCTCGGTCGACCCCCTGGAGGTGGCATGGCGGCGCCTGCACGGAAAACGAAAACGGGAAGCCGAGTCGCGACCAGCGTCGCGGGAAATCGGCAGTACACATCCGCCGACATCACCGTTCTCGAAGGTCTCGAGGCGGTCAGGCGACGCCCGGGCATGTACATCGGCTCGACCGGGGGCCGAGGGCTTCACCACCTCGTCTACGAGGTCGTGGACAACGCCATCGACGAGGCGCTCACCGGCCACTGCTCGAAGATCCGCGTCACGCTCCAGCGCGACTCGGGGGTTCGAGTCGAGGACAACGGGCGGGGAATCCCGGTCACGCCGATCCCAAGACAGAAGGACCGACGACCCGCGATCGAAGTTGTGCTGACGACGCTTCACGCCGGTGGGAAGTTCGACCACAAGTCGTATGTGGTCTCCGGCGGTCTGCACGGAGTTGGTGTCTCAGTCGTGAACGCGCTCTCGAAACGCCTGGACGCGGAGGTTCGCCGCGATGGGTTCTTCTGGACGCAGTCCTACGAGCGAGGGAAGAGCCTCGGCCGCCTGAAGAAGGGAAAGGGTGTCAAGTCGACCGGGACCACAATCACGTTCTGGCCCGACCCGGAGATCTTCGAGGAGATCGACTTCAAACGGGACATCCTGGCGGAGCGGTTCCAGGAACTCGCCTTCCTTACCAGGGGCGTGGAGATCACGCTCCTCGATCAGCGAGAGAAGAAAGGATCGGAGCAGGTCTTCAAGGCGACCGGCGGCCTCGCGGACTTCGCCCGCCACCTGAACCAGGGCCGGGACGTCGTCAACAACCGCGTCATCTACTTCGAAGCAACGAAGGACGGCGGCGAGGTTGAGATCGCGATGCAGTGGAACAACAGCTACGCGGAGTCCCTCCACAGTTTCGCGAACACCATCAACACCCACGAGGGGGGCACCCACGAAGAGGGCTTCCGCAAGGCCCTCACGAACGTGCTGAACAGGTACGCCAGACAGAAGGGTCTGCTCAAGGAGAAGGAAGAGAACCTCGCCGGCGAAGACTGCCGTGAGGGACTCACCGGGATCGTCTCCGTGAAGCTCACCGAACCGCAGTTCGAAGGTCAGACGAAGACCAAGCTCGGCAACACCGAGATGCGTTCGTTCGTCGAGACGACCGCGAATTCAAGCCTCATGACGTGGCTGGAGGAGCACCCCACCGACGCGAAGCGAATCGTTCAGAAGTGCATGCAGGCATCCAAGGCGCGGATCGCCGCCAAGCAGGCCCGCGATCTCACCAGGCGAAAGGGCCTGCTCGACTCGAGCCTTCCTGGGAAACTTGCCGATTGCCAGCTCACCGATCCCGGCGTGTGCGAGCTCTTCATCGTCGAGGGTGATTCCGCCGCGGGGCCGGCGATCCAGGCCCGCGATCCGGCCTATCAGGCGATCCTTCCCATCCGAGGAAAGATCCTCAACGTCGAGAAGGCACGCATCCACAAGACCCTCGAGAACGCCGAGATCCAGGCGCTCATCGCGGCCGTGGGAGCGGGTATCGGCGAGGAGTTCGACGCGTCGAAGACTCGCTACGGGAAGATCGTCGCGCTCACCGACGCCGACGTCGACGGGGCGCACATCCGGACGCTCCTGCTCACGTTCTTCTTCCGGTACATGCGGGCGCTGATCGAAGCCGGCAACGTATTCATCGCGCAGGCGCCTCTTTATAGGGTTCAACTCGACGGGACCCCCAGGTACCTCTTCAGCGATGCCGAGCTGAACAGTCTCCGGAAGACGAACGGGCAGAAGACGATCAACGCTCAACGGTTCAAGGGTCTCGGCGAGATGAATCCCGATCAACTGTGGGAGACCACCATGGACCCGGAGGCTCGGACCCTGCTCCGGGTCGCCCTGGACGACGCCGCCGCGGCGGACCGAGCGTTCACGGTCCTGATGGGCGAAGACGTCGAGTCTCGCCGGAAGTTCATCCAGGAGAACGCGACGGAAGCGTTCCTGGACGTGTAGCGCAGGGGGCGGGGGAAGGCATCACGTTGGCTCAGGTCGCAGAACGCATCGAACCGATCGACATCGAGGAGGAGATTCGCTCCTCGTTCCTCGACTACGCGATGTCGGTCATCGTCTCGCGTGCGCTGCCGGATGTCCGCGACGGTCTGAAGCCGGTCCACCGCCGAATCCTCTGGGGCATGCTCGAGCAGGGGACCCGGCCCGACCGTCCCTACAAGAAGTGCGCGCGCATCGTCGGGGACGTCATGGGCAAGTACCACCCCCACGGCGACCAGGCCATCTACGACGCGCTGGTCAGGCTCGGCCAGGACTTCTCGAGCCGGCGCCCAGTCATCGACGGTCAGGGAAACTTCGGTGACATCAACGGGCACCCGGCCGGCGCGATGCGCTACACGGAAGCTCGACTCAACCCGCTCGCGATGGAGCTCCTCCGCGACATCGAGGCGGAGACGGTCGAGTTCCAGCCGAACTACGACGGGGAGGAACGCGAACCGATCGTCCTCCCCGCACGGTTCCCGAACCTGCTCGCGAACGGTTCCTCGGGTATCGCCGTCGGGATGACCACGAATGTCCCCCCGCACAACCTCGGTGAGGTGATCGACGGCGCCGTCGCCGTCATCGACGATCCGAAGCTCTCACCCGCCCAGCTCATGAAGCACATCAAGGGGCCGGACTTCCCCACCGGCGGGATCATCATGGGCCGCGACGGAATCCGGGACGCTTACAAGTCCGGGCGCGGCTCCATCCGGATTCGGGCGCGCGTAATCGTTGAGGAGGACCGGCGCGGCCGGGAACGGCTCGTGGTAACCGAGGTTCCGTATCAGGTGAACCCCGCCAGGGTGGCGGAGAAGATCGAAGAGCTCCGCCAGAAGAAGCGCATCCAGGACATCGCCGGTCCCGTCCGGAACGAGTCGAGCGGGCGGGGTGGGATGCGCATCGTCGTCGAGCTCCGCCGGGGCGCGAACACCCAGGTCGTCCTGAACCAGCTCTACAAGCACACCCAACTGCAAGAGAGCTTCGGCGTCATCATGCTCGCGCTGGTCGACAACGTTCCGCGGACGCTCTCGATCGACCAGATCCTCCGGCACTACGTCGACCATCAGATCGAGGTCGTCACTCGCCGGAGCCGCTTCGAGCTCAAGAAGGCGCAGGAACGTGACCATATCGTCGAGGGGCTCCTCAAAGCGATCGCGAACCTCGATGCCGTCATCAAGATCATCCGCGGATCGGGTGACGCCGACGAGGCGCGCGGCAAGCTCATGAAACGCTTCAAGCTGAGTGACATCCAGGCGAACCACATCCTGGACATGCCGCTCCGCCGGCTCACGAGGCTCGAGCGGGAGAAGCTCGAGGATGAGCACAAGGAGCTCCAGGCCACGATCCGCCGGCTCACTGCCTTGCTCAAGAGCCCCGCGAAGATCCGTGCCCTCGTGAAGAGCGAGCTTTTAGACATCAGGGAGCGGTTCGCCGACGGTCGGCGCACCGAGATCCGGGCCGAAGAAGGTGAGATCGATCTCGAGGACCTGGTGGCCGAGCACGATGTCGTGATCACGGTCTCGCGGGCCGGCTACGTCAAGCGTCTTCCAGTGGAGGCGTACCGGCGTCAGGCGCGCGGCGGCCGGGGTGTCCGCGGAGCCAACCTAAAGGAAGAAGACGTCAGCGCCCACCTGTTCACGACGACGACCCGGCACTGGCTCCTGTTCTTCACGAACAAGGGCCGGGTCCATCGAGTCAAGGTTCACGAAGTTCCGGAAGCTTCGAAGGTGGCCCGAGGGACCTACGCGTCGAATCTCCCCGGCGTATCGCTCGGGGCGGGTGAGCGGATCACGACCGTGATCCCGCTTCGCTCCTACGAGGATGCGAAGTTCCTCGTTTTCGCGACCAGGAACGGGGTCGTGAAGAAGACCTCACTCGCGGAATACGACTCGCCCCGGGCCGGCCTCGCCGCAATCAACATGCGAAAGGGCGACGAGCTGATCGAGGTGCGTCTGACCGACGGCCGGGACGACATCATCCTTGTCTCCCGGGGTGGGCAGGCTATTCGGTTCTCCGAACGTCTCGTCCGGCCCATGGGGAGGCAGGCGAGCGGTGTGATCGGGATGCGCCTGGGAGGCAAGGACGAAGTGATCGCGATGGCGCTGCCCCGCAGGGGCGAACACCTTGTCACCGTGACCGAGGCAGGTCTCGGCAAGCGCACCTCGGTGGCCGCGTACCCGAAGAAGGGGCGCGGCGGCAAGGGGGTAATCACTCACCGTCTGACCGAGAAGGCGGGCAGCCTCGTCGGCGCGTTCGTCGGACGGACAGACCAGGACATCTTCCTCATCTCGACCGGCGGACTCGTCATCAGGGTCCCGTCTGCGCAGATCCGTCAGACGGGACGCCCGAGCCAGGGCGTGAAGGTCATGGATCTCAAGACCCGGGAGAAGGTGGCAGCCGTTTCGCCGGTCGTCACCCAGATGGAGGAAAACGGCGCTCAGGCCAGGGGACCATCGACGAAGCCCCCCGAACGCAAGAACGTCCGTAAGAAGCCCGCGGCGCGCGCGCCCAAACGGGCCACACCAAAGCGTGCGTCGGCCAAGGCGGCGCGGACGAAGTCGCCGAGGTCCTCGAAGGCGGCAGCCAAGAAAACGACCCGGCGCACCCGAACCACCGCTGGTCCCCGAACGCTGAGCTTTCGACCGAAGCGGTAGAGGGCTCGATCCCACGGGCGACGGGCTCCCGACCCCGCGGTCGGCGGATAATTGGTTCGTGGCTTCCGGTCTGCTGCTCGGCGTTGGTGGAGCATTGGCCGTGCTCGTGGCGTTCGGACTTCGCACGCGACTGCCGGCCCTCTTCGTTGCCGCGCTTCTCGCTGCGGCCGGCGCCGGCATCGGTGCGGGGGGGATTCTTCTTCAGGAAGGCGCTTCCGATCTGGAGGCCGGCCTGGTTGTCGCATCGATGGCCGTGCTCGTTCCGCTCCACGTGCATGTCGTCGTGGGACCGCTCGGTCGCCGATCGGGAAAGCGCTAGTCAGAACCATGGGTGGCCGGTTCGAGTTCCTCGAACACACGGCCGACATCGGCATCCGTGCTCGGGGCAAGACGCTGGAAGAGGTCTTCGAGGCCGCGGCCGAGGGCCTTGCCAACCTCGTCGGCGTGTGGTTCCCCGGTGAGGGTGATGAGCGACCGGTCGAGGTGGAGTCGCCGGACGAGGGCGCGCTCTTGGTCGCGTGGATGGACGAGCTGGTCTTCCTTCACGAGGCGGAGGGCGCCGGCTTCGGCGAGGTACGGGTTGATCGCGTCTCGGGAGGCTCGCTCGAAGGCCGGGTTCGGCTCGTCTCCCTGAAGGGTCGTCGCGTCGAGGGGGTCGGGGTGAAGGCCGCAACCTACCATCGGCTTCGCGTCGAGCAGGAGAACGAGGGCTGGATCGCCGAGGTCTATCTCGATGTCTGATACGCCCTCTCTCCCAGCGCTCGAGCAGGTCGGGCCCTTCGAGTGGCGGGTCCCGAAAGGGACGGTCGAGGGGATGCGGGTCCCGGGCGTCATCTTCGCGACCGACGAGCTCGCGAAGAAGGCGCTCGAGGACCGAGCGGTCGAGCAGGTCGCGAACGTCGCGACGCTTCCCGGGATCCTGAAGGCTTCCTACGCCATGCCGGACATCCACTGGGGGTACGGGTTCCCGATCGGTGGCGTCGCTGCCACCGAGGTCGAGGCCGGGGGCGTCGTCTCTCCCGGCGGCGTCGGGTTTGACATCGCGTGCGGGGTGAGACTCGTGCGCTCCGATTTGGATTGGGAGCAGGACGTGAAGCCGGAGATCGGACGCCTCGTCCACATCCTGGGGGCGCGGACGCCGCGGGGAGTCGGCACGAAGGGACGGATGCCCCTCTCGCGCCGGGAGATGATGAAGGTTCTCTCCCACGGGGTGCGGTTCCCGCTCTCGCGCGGCGTCGGTTGGGACGAGGATGCCGAGTATTGCGAGGATGGCGGCGTGCTCGAGGACGCGAAACCGGAGTACGTCTCGGACCGGGCCATCGAACGAGGAGCGCCGCAGCTCGGAAGCCTCGGGGCGGGCAACCACTTCGTCGAGATCCAGGTCGTTGAAGAGATTCGTGATGAACGCGCGGCGCGCGTTCTCGACCTGTTCGCGGGGCAGGTGTGCGTGATGCTCCACTCCGGTTCCCGGGGCGCGGGCCATCAGACCTGCACCGACTTCTTGAAGGTCGTCGATCGAGTAATGCCGAACTATGGGATCGAGGTACCGGACCGTCAGCTCGCCTGCGTTCCCGTCCAGGATCCCGCAGCCCAGGAGTACTTCGGCGCGATGTATGCCGTGGCGAACTATGCGCGCGCGAACCGACATGTGCTCACCCAGGCCGTGCGCGAGTCGTTCGAGGAGGTCTTCGGCCGCTCCGATCGGGACATGGGCATGTCGGTCGTCTACGACGTAGCGCACAACCTCGCGAAAATCGAAGAGCACGATGTGGATGGAGCGCGCAAGCGCCTTTGCGTCCACCGGAAGGGCGCGACCCGTGCGTTCGGCCCCGGCCACCCTGAGATCCCAAGTCGCTACCGGGAGATCGGTCAGCCGGTCATCATTCCGGGGAGCATGGGAACGGCGTCGTATGTGCTCGTCGGGACGCGTGAGGCGGGAGAGCGATCGTTCTCCTCGACCTGCCATGGAGCCGGCCGCGCGATGAGCCGAACCAAGGCCAGGAAGGTCATGAGCGGACAACAGTTGCGCGAGGAACTGGAAGGACGCGGGATCGTCTTCGCTCGCTCCCAGTGGCGGTTGCTTGCTGAGGAGGCCCCGTACGCGTACAAAGAGGTCTCCCAGGTCGTCGAAGCGTGCGAGGGTGCGGGCCTTTCCCGAGCCGTCGCGCGCCTTCGGCCCGTTGGGGTCGTGAAGGGATAGGGGAGACGTGGCGACGGTTCAGACGAAGCGTTCGGCGGGGCAGCCCCGGAGGGGTGGAGGTCGCCGGATCCGCGTGACCGTTCGCCGGGTCGATCCGATGTCGCTCCTCAGACTCTCGCTCGTTTTCTACGCCTGCCTCATGCTGATCATTCTGGTCGGCGCGGGGATCCTCTACGGGGTGCTCGACGCCCTCGGCCTCGTCGACTCGTTGGAGGATTTGCTCACGGGACTCGGCTTCGGCGGCCAAGAAGGTTTCCGGTTCAGTCTCGCAGGGATCTACCGCACGTTGTTCCTGATCGGCGTCGTCTCCGTAATTCTCTGGTCGGCTCTCACGGTGTTCGTCGCGTTCCTCTACAACCTCATCGCCGACTTGGTCGGCGGGATCGAGCTCACGCTCTCAGAGCGAAGGTAGACAGTCTCAAGCGAGCGGCGGTACGCTGGACCACGTGCGCAAACGGGGCCTGTAGCTCAGGCGGTTAGAGCGCACCCCTGATAAGGGTGAGGTCGGTGGTTCAAGTCCACCCAGGCCCACCGGATTCGAGAGGAGAGCGGGATGGCAGAGGAAGAGGGCAAGAAGAAGGGTCGGGGAAAGAAGTTCTTCCTCTTCGCGTTGCTCGCAAGCGCGATCGGAGCGGTCGTTGCCGTCTTCCGGCGCCGCAGGAGCCACGGGATGGAAGAGAGCGAGTGGCAGGAGCTCCCACCGCCAGAAGGAGACTCCTAGCCTGCATTCGCGTCCCGAGGATCGGTTCCCCATTCGGTCGGGGGACCTCTCGCCGTCACGATGAACGGCGGTTCCACTCCCGGCTAGTTATCAGCTCGGCGTACACTTCTCGGGGGGATGTAGCTCAGTCGGTAGAGCGCCTGCTTTGCACGCAGGAGGTCGCCGGTTCGAATCCGGTCATCTCCACGGGGGCGCACGCGACGCCAATGGCGAATCCGGGGATGGGCAGGACGATGCGAGCGCTGATGGGCGCGATTGCCCTGGTCGGCATGGGCATGTCCGCCGCGCCCGGATCGGTCGGCGGCGCCTCGAGTCGCCCGAACATCGTCGTGATCATGGCCGACGACCTCGACGTCGAGTCTCTCGCGGTTCTGCGAAACCACGGCTTCATGCCCAACCTCGAGCGGTACGTCGCCCGTCCCGGCATCGAGTTCCGCAACTCCTTCGTGACGTATTCGCTGTGCTGCCCGTCTCGAGCGACCTTCCTCACCGGCCAGTATGCGCACAACCACATGGTCCGAGGGAACCAGCCCCCGACCGGAGGGGTTGCAGCGCTCGACGACAGCTCGACCATCGCTACCTGGCTCCAGGACGGCGGCTACCGAACCGCCCACATCGGCAAGTACCTGAACCAGTACGGGACCGACAAGGATGGCAGCACCGCCTCGCCGCGCGACGACTCGACCTACGTGCCTCCGGGATGGTCCGAATGGAGGGGGCTGGTCGATCCGAGCACGTACCTCGTCTTCGACTACGCGATCAATCACAACGGAACCGTGCGGTCGTACCGACAGGACCCACCCGCGTACCGCAATTATCAGACGGACGTGCTCGCCCGCTCGGCGGCTGGGTTCATCCGGGGAGCCACGAATCCGTTCTTTCTCGTGGTCACGCCGCTTGCGCCCCATGTCGAGGCCGGCGCCCTCGGCGTTTTGCCGCTGCCTCGCTGCGACCATAATCGCTGGCAGGCGTGGATCCGTCCCGACCCCAAGGACCGCTTCGCGAAGCCGTTCGCGTGGGAGACGATCGGACGCCTGCCGATGCCCTCCGCGCGCAAACCGTCGTTCAATGAGAAGAACGTCGAGGACAAGCCAGCGTTCATCGGGCGCCAGCCGCGCCTAACCCCTCGCGATATCGGGTGCGTGCTCGGTCGGTACCGCAGCCAGCTGCGCTCGATGCTGGCCGTCGACGACCTCATCGGCGCGGTCGGCCGCGAGCTGGAAGAACGTGGAGCTCTTGGGAACACCGTCATCGTCTTCACCTCCGATAACGGTTACCTGCACGGCGAGCACCGGTGGGGCTCGAAGGTTCTCGCCTACGAGGAATCCATCCGGGTTCCTCTCCTCATGCGAATTCCCGGGATCGCGGGGCCGGGGAAGGTCGACGAGGTCGTTCTCAACAACGACCTCGCTCCGACGCTCGCCGCGCTCGGTGAAGTGCAGCCGGGCCTTCCCGTCGACGGCCGGTCGATCCTTCCGCTTCTCGAGCAAACGCCTCCAGGACAGTGGCGCACTCGGTTCCTGGTCGAGTCCGAGGGCGGGAGCGTCCCCGAGCTCCCGCGAGGAAGAATCCCAGGATTCACGGCGGTGCGGACGTTCGGGAACCCGCCGTTGACGTATGTGGCCTACAGCGCAGGAGCGGACGGGATCGCACAACAGGAGCTCTACAACCTGACTGCCGATCCTTACCAGACGCGAAGCGTCGACTCCGGTGCGCGCTGGCGGGAAACGATCGCGCTTCTTCGCGCCCAGGCGCTGCTGCTTGAGACATGCGGCCGCGGCACCTGCCAGCTCTTGGAATGGCTCCAGTTCTAACGCTTGCAGCGGCGGCCACCCGTTGCCAAGCAGCCCGCGAGCTCGTCGTCGGTGGCGCGGTCCACCGCCACGGGGATCGTCACGAAGGTGTCTGTCGCGAGCGACACCGTGACGTCCGGACTCCCGATGCCGCCGCCGAGCACGCGACCGTCGGTCGTCTGCATGATCAGTCGGATTCTGTGACCCTTGGCGACGACATAGTCCTGATACATGAAAGGGAACTCGATCGTGTACTCGGTGCCCGGTGTGTGGACGCTGGGGGTGCTCGGATATGAGGGTCCTCGAGCTTCGATGTCGTCCCGATACGCGCCGCGCGCGTACCCGCTCGCGATCTCGGGTCCGTTGGCGGCAGTCCCACTGATGTCCTCCAGCCGGTACGCGAACGTCGTGTCACCACCCTGCGCCAGGGTGTAGGTGACGTGCATGACCGCTTGGCCGGCGATTCGGATGGGTTGTCGCAACGGCTCGGAGACAAAGGAGACCTGTCCGCTGTTTGGGACGTTCGGATAGCTGATTGTTCCGTCCGTCGTTTCCGCCGAGAGCGTGCCTTCGGACGTCGGATAGAGAACGAGTTTCCGCGACTTCGGTGGCCACCGCATCGCGTCGAACCACTTCCCTCTTTCCGACTGGATCGACACGGGCGGCTCGTTGAGCACGCCGGTATCGATGCCCTTCAGATACTGGGCGAACCAGCGGTGCGTGTACTCGACGAACCGCTCGTCGAAAGGAAACGGCAGGTCTCCGGACGACGAAGGCGCGATGGTCCCATTCGCTTCGGGATTCTTCGGGTCCGCGTGAGCCATCCGCGCCCACCACAACTTCTTCGGCACATCTCGCGGCAGCGCCGCCCAAAGGTGTCCGGCGTTCGTTGGCTTGACGTTCGCGTCGCCGATCCCGTGGATGATGAACGTCGCCGCGGTGATGCTCTCGGCGTCCTTCAGGAAGTCACGACCCGCCCAGAAGTCAGACGTCGAGTCCTGGTAGGGGCTGGAGTACTGCGCCGAGACGAGAGCGCCGAGCGACACGGCACAGGCCTTTCGCTCGATCACGTGCAGCGGGAGCAGCATGTCCTCGAGATAGCTGTTCTGCTGGTCGTCCAGGGGCGTGGCGCTGGTGAAGAACCAAGGCGTCGCCAGGTGGTTTGCCGACTGGAGGCCGTTGAAGAAGTGGTAGTCGTACCAGCGGTCGATCGCTCGGATCGGAATGATCGCCTTCAGCGGCTCCGGGGCCATCGACGCAGCGGCGATCGCTACGGTGCCGTCGTAGGAGCCGCCCGTCATCCCAACGGCGCCGTTCGACCACGACTGCTCTGCAATCCACTCGATGACATCCACCGCGTCGGTCCCCTCCTCCGGCCCGCCGTAGACCTGGCATCCGGAGGAGTTCCGGGTTCCGCGCATGTCCTGCATTACGACGGCGTATCCGCGCGGCACGAAGTACTCGTCGTACCACTCGGGGAACGGCACCTTCGGTGCGTCCGGGTCGCCGAGTGCGACCGGCTCGATCGCCGGGTCGCCCCATTGGAGCTTTCGCTCGTGCTTGTATCCGCGTCCAACGGTGTTGTAGTAGGGCGACTGGAAGAAGATGGTGGGCACGGACTGCTCCGTGTCGGGTCTGATCACATCCACCGCGAGTTGTGTGAGACCGTCGCGAGCGGTCACGAACGTGTGCTCGACGATGGCGTCCTCGAGCTCGAACCGAACCGGATCGATGGTGTCGAGGTTGGGCTTTCTCTCGTTCCGCGGGCTCTTCTTGCCGCCGGCCTCAGCCGGGCCGCTCAGAAGCAGCGCAAGGGCAGCGAGCGCTGCGATTACCATGCGCGGGCGATGCCCCCGCGCCCGATGAGTGCTCATGTCTACGCTCACGCTGGTGACAAGTTCGGGTCCGGTCGTGTGAGCTCCTTCTCGATCAGGCGGGGGCTTTCGGCAGGGGGAGCTCCCACGCGTCGTCGAGCTCGCCGCTCGCGCCCGCGCCTCCAAAAACGAGAAGGTTCGGACCCCGAATGATCGTTCCGGCCGTCGCTCCACGGGCTGGGGGTGGTTGCCCACTGACCCGAAGCTCCTCCCAGGCGCCAGCCCGGAACGCCCAGATGTCGTTTCGGGGGCCGTCGAGTCCGGCCCCACCGAAGACGAAGAAGGCGTCGTTCGTTGCGCCCTCTGCGTAGAGATTCCGGGCGGGCGGTCGCCGGCCGCCGACCTCGGTCCATGTCCTCTTCTGCGAATCGAAGAGCCACGTGTCGTCGAGCGCGGAGACGCCCGTCGTCTGCCCCCCGAAGAGGACCATTCGCTCGATCGCGGGAACGAAAGAGGCTCGATGCAGGCATCGCTCGATCGGACGGGGTCCCTCGTCCGGGCTCACGTCCTGCCACCGGCGGCCCAACGACCACGTGTCGTCGAAGCGTCCTGTATCGGTGAAGCCGTGGGAGATCGTGAAGGTCTCCCCGATCAGCGTGCCGCTGGCCCCGTAGCGCGGCGATGGTGCGGCGCCGTCCGGTGAGATGTCGTCCCACTGATCGGCCTCCGGGTCGAACGCCCATACGTCGTTGAAGAAGACGCCGGGCCCGCCCTCTCCGCCGAAGACGACGAGTCGTCCCTTGAACAGGACCGCGTTGTGGCCGAATCTCGGGGCGGGACCGGAGGCACGGCTCATTCGCCAGACTCCCGCGTCGACGTCGAGGATCCACAGGTCGTCGAGCGAGCGTCCTTGCTCTCGGCCACCGAACAGGAAGGCAGCGGGTGCGTCCTCCCTTCCCGTGATGGTGTGGTCGCGACGTGGCGGGGGCGTGCTTCCATCGAACCTGAGCCGGAGCCACTCCAATGCTCCGGGTACCTGATCGGGTGTTCGAGGGGGAGTCGTCGCAGCGGTTGTGGGCGCTACGGTGTCCTCGGCGGGGCGCCTGCACGCGGCCAGTCCGCCGAGCGCGGCCAGGCCGGCCATCCGGAGGAACTCACGCCGGGTTCGCATCAATCGCCAGAGACGAAGAAGGTCCACGTGCCGTCGGTCTCGATCCCCACTCGATACCCCAGGTAGCCGCCAAACTCTTCGAAGCTTTGAATGTCTCGGTCGGTGTACCCGAGCTTTCGCAGATCCTCTAAGTCTAGTTCGGTCCAATCCTTCGACAGCTTTGCGGCGGCCGCTGGCCACAGGTAGACGCCGCGGTTTTTCGCGTAATGGGAGGCGAGCGTTGTGGGAAGAATGTCCCCGATGATCGGCACGTGGGCCTTTTCCTCGAGACGCTGCCAGTACCGGATGGGATCGCCGTCTTCCCCGAAGGAGTAACTGAAGGTTTCCGGATCGAGGAGGGCCTCCAGATCCTCCCAGTGCTGCCCGAGCGCCGCGAGTTGGATGCGAGTTCGCGTCAGGGCAACGTCGAGCGGAAGGGCTTTCTCGGGAGTCGCCCCAACCCTTGCCGCATCGAGCACCACGAGTGGGCTCCGCCGTCCGGCGACGGGGCGCCCCGGGCCGATCGTGAGAACTTCGACGATCTCACCGGGAGGAGCGTCGCCGAACCACGCCACCCGGATCCGCACGATCGCCTCCCACCTCAGTCCGATCTTCGTGACCGAGGCAACGGTGAACTCCTTGTAGAGGGCGCCCGGCCCGCCAGGGATGCTGTCGTCGTACAGCCAGAGGCCCGCGTCGTGATTCTCGTACGCGTCTAGTGTCTCGGCCGTTACGAAGGAATCGACGATTCGGATCCGAAGCCGTTGCGTCATGAAATCGTCGACGAGGGCCTCGACACTCTCGGCAGCCGACGAGTCCAGCCCGGAAGGCGGCCCGTCGTCCATCACCAATCGGGCGATGAGGTACCCGCCCACTGACAGGAAGATCGCCCATACGAGAGCGAAACGAATCAAGCCGCGTCGGGAGAAGCGTGTCATCCGTGCGAGAACCCTACGTCAGGGCCGAGCAGCCCGCTCCCGGAGCGAGTCGCGCGTCCAGACGCGGGAGGAGCCATGGGCTCGAGACGGCGGAGACGAAGCCGGCGAACCCCGAGCGCCGAGCAGGTGCGCGCACGCGTCCCGTCAGGATGTCGCCGACCAGGACTTGTGCTTCCTCGTCGTAGATGAGTCCGCCGTGAGGCCGGTTGACGACGTGCACCGGTAGGCTGCGGAGTTTCCGTTCGGGCCGGTCCACCCAGTCGGCGAGGGCCTCGATCGACACTTCATCGATTCCGCCAGGAAGAGGGGCGGAAAGGATCTCGGCGAAGAGCGCTTGGCAATCGGCGGCTTCTCGGACGATCGGTGAATCTGCCGAGATTTCGAAAGGGGCAAGCCCCGTGATCAGCGCCGCGAGGCCGCGCAGGGCCCATCCGCTGCCGACACCCCAGCCTTCCAGACCGGGTGCGGGGAAGTAGACCTCGGCGGCGCCGGCCGGCATGTTCAGCGTCACGAGTCGGTCGACCGGACCGTCACGCGCGGGATCGTGGAGCCGCACGAGATAGGTTCGGGCGACCAGCGCTCCGGCGCTCTCCGCGACGATCGTCACCGGTCGGTCGTAGGCACGAGCGAGTACGCGAACCTGGATCGCCATCTTCTGTGCCGAGGCCATGATCGTCTGGAGGGTGTGGCTGTGGCGGTAGGGGAGTGGGTTCCCGTCATCGTCGAGCCCCCGGTACGAGAAGTAGGAGACGGCGAAGCCGTGCGGAAGGTGGAACTGACGATCCTCGCCCGGAATGCCGAAGAGCCCGGGCGCGACGAGCACCGGCCGCTCGCCCGCTACGGGCTCTTCCCGTGGTGCGGAGAGCCAGTCCTCGGACCTGCCGTTCGTGGCGAGCGAGAAGCCGAGGGCCGTTCCTCCGACCGCTACGACGAGCGTGAACGCCACGAGGGCGGCGGAGAGCGCGCGGACCCGAACCCGCTCGGTCGGGCGAGCCATCTCGTGCACGATCCCGTACCAGGCTCGCGCATTCGCCAGACCGGCGAGAGCGGCGACCAGCAGTGCGACTCCCGTTGGGGCTTCCGAGATGAGGGCTCCGGCGGCCGTGAGCCAGAGGAATGCGCCGAGGATCCACACAAGGCCGATGCCGGTAGGTCCCCACGACAACCTGCCACCTGCCCGCAGCGCCCCGCCGTGGATCGCAAGCGCGATCGCGAGCGCTGGGGGAACGGCGGCAAAGAAGAGAAAGGATAGGTGCGTAAGCGCGAGGCCGAACAACAGCACGACCCAGGGAACCAACAGGACTGCGGCGACGGTCTTATAGATCACCACCCGCCGAACGGCCTGGCCCATCGCCGGAACCTGTCCGGTCGGCCACGCCCGCTGCACCATGAACGCTACCCAGAGGCTCCGAAGCGCCAGGACGGCGACGAGCTCCAGTGCGAGCATCCACCACGAGTTGTGGTAGACGGACACCCAGCGAAGGTCGTGAAAAAGCCCGAATGGTGGAGGGGCCGTGATCTGAGGAGCAAGCGAGGCCGCGTCCGCCAGCCCAAGTGTCCGAACGAGCGAGACCTCAGCAACCGGAGCGAGGACGGCCGGAAGCAGCAGATCCCATCGGCCGAAGAATCTCCGGTCCCTCAATGCGCGAACCATCATGCGCCGTTCGAAACATTCCCGCACGCTCGGCACACGACACGTCCGAGCGTCACGGAGAGCCTCGTGCTCCCACATGCGCCGCACCGATCGAGAGCAGCTTCCCAGTCGCCGCGCTCCGTCTGGCACGCGGGGCAGACGAGAACCTGCGAGCCGCCGACGGCGCCCCGCGCCCACGCGCGCTCGCGCTTGTCGGGGTCATACGTCGGCCGACCGCAGAAGAAACAAGAGGCGCCGCTTGGGTCCATAGTGCGCGGTTGACGGTCGGAATAGTCGAGCGTAGTCTGATGTTACTCACCAGTAGGTACGAGCGAGAGGAGCGCCTTTATGCCTGAGCTGCGCGAGGCCGTGATCGTTGAGGCCGTCAGGTCCCCGGTGGGGAGGAAGGATGGCAAGCTCTCGGGGTGGCACCCCGTCGATCTCCTTGCTGAGGTTCTGAAGGCCCTCGTCGAACGGTCGGGGATCGATCCATCTCAGGTGGAGGACAACATCACCGGCTGCGTGAGCCAGATCGGCGATCAGGGCGTGAACATCGCTCGGAATGCGTGGCTCTCGGCCGGCCTTCCCGAGGAGATTCCCGCGACCACGATCGACCGCCAGTGCGGATCGAGCCAGCAGGCCGCGCACTTCGCGGTACAAGGAGTCATGGCCGGCGTGTACGACCTGGTCGTCGCCAGCGGCATCGAGCACATGACCCGGGTCCCCATGGGCTCGAGCGCCACGAACCCGGGCTTCGCGTTCAGCCAGCAGCTTCAGGACCGCTACGAGGGCGGGCTCGTCCCGCAAGGCGTTTCTGCCGAGATCATCGCCGAGCGCTGGCAGCTGTCGCGCGAGCAGCTCGATGAGTTCGGAATCCGGAGCCACACGCTCGCGGCAAAGGCGATCGAGGACGGGAACTTCACGAAGGAGATCCACCCGATCAAGATCGAGGGCGAAAACGGCACGGAGCTCTTCGAGCACGACGAGGGCGTCCGGTTCCCCGTGAACCGGGAAAAGATCGCCGAGCTCGTCTCTCCGTTCAAGGAAGGTGGGGTCGTAACGGCTGCGAACTCCAGCCAGATCTCCGACGGGGCGGTTGCGATCCTCATCGCATCCCCGGAGAAGGCGAAGGAGCTGGGACTCACGCCGAGGGCACGCTTCCACTCCTTCGCGATCGCGGGCGTCGACCCGATCACGATGCTCACCGGCCCGATCCCCGCAACGAGGAAGGTTCTCGACCGAGCCGGATTGAAGCTCGAGGACATCGACATCGTCGAGATCAACGAAGCGTTTGCATCCGTCGTGCTGGCCTGGAAGAAGGACCTCGAGATCGCCGATGACTGGTTCGAGGAGCACGTGAACCCGAACGGTGGAGCGATCGCGCTCGGTCACCCGCTCGGTGCGAGCGGCGGTCGTCTCATGACCACCCTCCTGCACGAGCTGGAGCGGCGCGAGGCTCGTTTCGGTCTTCAGACGATGTGCGAGGGTGGCGGGATGGCCAACGCCACGATCGTCGAACGGCTCTGAGAGTCTTCTTCGCGGTCCTCATCGGGATCGGCATCTTCGTCATCGGCCGCTGGCTGCTCGGGACGCTTGCCGCGTCCCGATCGCCGGGCAGGGAGAAGGATGAAGCCGAGGACGTTGGTAACCTCGATGTCTTCTTCGTGTGCGGCGAATGCGGGACCGAGTTCCGGGTCGAGCGATTGGGAGAGCTTCAGGTGCCCCGCCATTGCGGGGAGCCGATGAAAGTGGAACGTAGGGCTAGTCCGAGTCGGTAATCTCCTCGGCCTTCTCCTTCAGCTTCTTGAAGTCTCGGCGACGACGGTCCTCCGGGAGGAGCGAGTCAGTTCGCGAGAACCCCCAGCCGGAGAATCGGACGCCGATTCTGCCCCATACCCGGCGCAGCTCACCTCCGCAGTTCGGGCACGGCCCGGGGGGGCCGCTCCCGGGAGCCTGCAGCTCCTCAATCTGGCGCCCGCAGGACTTGCAGCGGTACTCGTAGAGGGGCACCCCCCGAGAGTACCGGCCGGTGACATCTCGCGTTCCCCCCAACGTGATGGAGAACGTGATGTGGTTTTCCACAGTGTGGAATTCAGATGGGGAAACTTACGCGAGTGTGATTTACCTAAGCCTCGTCGACGCTCCGAAGCCGGCGGCGATCAGACCGAGGCCGAGCCAGAGGAAGAAGTTCCGAGCCTGGCCGCTCGTCCCCGGGATGAGACCGAGGTAGTTCAGCAGGATCACGATGACGCCGGAGAACAGGATCGAGAGGACGACCGGTCCGTACCACCTCGGGCTCGGCTTGGGTTTGGGTTTCGGGGGCGGCTGATACTTGCGGCGTTTCGATTTCGACTTCGGCAAGTGGTCTCTCGTTTCCTCGAGGTGTCCGTATGATAGCCGGGTGGCTCAGCGGCCTTCGCGGATCGCCGCCGCTGCGGCGATCGCGCTCTTCGGGTTCTTCGCAGCTATGGCAGCGGTGCAGTCGCGCGAGGCGCCGGCTCGGTCACTTCGGCGTCTCGAGCTCGTCGATCTCATCGAGGACCAGGACGTTCGGGTTCGAGCGCTCCAAGCTGAGGTGCGTCGGCTCGAGCGCGAGCTCGCGAAGCTTCGTCCGGCCGTCGCCGCGGCCGAGGCCCACGACATCCTTTCGGTCGTTGGGGAGCTTTCCAGACTCGGTGGGGGGTCAGTCGTCGGGCCCGGAGTGCTCGTCGTCCTTGACGATAGCTCGGCTTCAAGGTCGCCATCCGGCGATCCGAACGATCTGGTTGTGCACGAGCAGGACATTCAGACCGTCGTGAACGCACTGTGGGCCGCGGGAGCCGAAGCGATCGCCCTCGACGGCGAGCGGCTCACGAGCGGATCGGCCGTGCGTTGTGCGGGGAACACGCTCCTGCTCCACGGCGCGGTTCACAGTCCCCCGTATGAGATCTCCGCGATTGGAGACCCGCGGAGGATCGAGACCTCGCTCCCTTCGCAGCCCGGAATGATTCGACTCCTGGACGCCGTTGAAACGTTCGGCATCGGTCTTCAGATCGAGGCGAGGTCGGTTCGAATTGCCGCAAGAACCGGAGTGGCTCCACTCACGCACGCGAGGCCGGCAGCATGACGGAGGCAGGACCCCGAAAGCGTACGGGTCGCACGGCGTCCTGGCCCCGGAAGATCGTGCGGGGCACGGGCCGGACGCTTGTCACCGCCGGTGTTCTCGTTCTCCTTTTCGTCGTCTACGAGCTCTTCATCACCAACTTTCTGACGGACCGAGCCCAGCAGTCGCTGCGGTCCGATCTCATCCACGGCGACATTCCGAACCGACCGATCCCCGGACAAGCGCTCGGCATCATCCAGATCCCGAAGATCGGTCTCGACATGGCGATCGTCGAGGGGACATGTATCGACGACTTGAAGCTCGGGCCCGGACATTACGATGGCCGGTGCGGCGGCTCGAAGAGGGGGACGCCGCTTCCGGGGGAGGACGGAAACGTCGGAATCGCCGGACACCGGACGACTTACGCGAAACCCTTCTGGTCACTCGACGAACTCGTCGCCGGCGACGAAATCTACGTCTGGACCCTGGATGGCAAGTTCACCTACGAGGTCCAATGGCAGCGAGTGGTGAAGCCGTGGGATATCTACGTGCTCGACCAGCCGAGGCGCGACGGCGTCGCGCTGCTCACGCTCACGACCTGCACCCCGAAGTTCTCCGCGGCCGAGCGCCTGATCATCCGCGCCGAGCAAGTTGGCGATCCCGAGTCCGCAAAGAAGCTGATTAGGGGGGCGTTCTGATGTTTCGGTTCCTCCGCCGTTTCCAGCCCCGCAATGTCGTGCTGGCCATCCTCTATTGGGTGGTCCTGACGATCGTGGCGCTCACGGCGATCTTTACGATCTTCTTCTTCATCGACGACTACTTGCCCGGGGCAGGGATGTTCTAGCTCCTGGGCTGGAGGACGAGGAGGTGCTCGGTTGCCTTCTCGACCGCCTCCCGCGTGAACGGCATCGGATGGTGCTCGCCGTTTTCCCAGAGTTTCAGCATGTCGCCGAAGTGCGGGCTTGCGGGGTTTCCCGATTGCCCCGCAGCGTGCGTGCCAACGGATGCGTCCCAGTTCGAGGTGTCGTAGATCCCGCGCCACGAGGGGATCACCGCAACCCCGAACGGAAGTCCCGGTTCCCAGAGCGCCTGTTGCACGGTCTGGTCGTCTCCTCCCATCTCGACCGTGCCGGCGGTGAAGAGGTCGGCGAGCTCTGGGATGAGGGCGAGGCGGCCGGCGAAGGTTGCCGCGTGGATCGCTCCCCAGCGCCATCCCGTCATCTCCTCCCCCATCCGCGCGGTGAGGTCGTCGAGAGCCGCGTCGAGCGCCTCGCTGAGGATCCGGTCCCGTGCCTCGTTGCCTTCGCCGCCGAAGAACGCGCCGGTGGGGTTCGAGAGAATCGTGGGGAGCACCTGGTGGTGGAATTCGGTCGTCGCTTCCCGCCGTAGGTAGTAGGGAACGAGGAGCTCCTCTCCCAAGAGCGGCCGGAGTATGCGCTCCGAGATCTTGAGCAGCCAGACCTCGAAGATGGCCGCTGCGGCGGAGTCGCGGCCGAGGTCTCCGTTCCACTCCCCGAGCAGAGCGAGCGCCTGCTTCTGGCGGTCGTCCGAGGGTTCCAGCCTGAGGAGCAGGGGCGTCGTCTGCTTCGCTGGGATCGACACCGTATCGACCTGCATCCGAGCGAACGACTCGATGGAGTGTTTCTCGCGCTCGGTGATCATCTCGACGATTCGGCGCGCTCGGTACGGCGGGAAGAACTCGTGGCCGAGATCGTGCGGATACGAGTCGTCGTACGGCTTGGCGTTCGCGGTCGCGAGGAATCCGGATTCGGGATTGAACGACCAGGGAAGCTCTTCGAAGGGCACGTAGCCGTCCCATTCGTACTCGTCGGTCCAGCCGGGCAGCGGGACCGTGCCGTCGCCCTTCCGCCGGATCGGACAGTGACCGGTGAGCTGATAGCCGATGTTGCCGTCGACGTCGGCGTACACGACATTGTTGCCGGGGCACACCCAAAGCCGGCAGGCTTCACGAAATTCCTCGAACGTCCGAGCGCTCGAGAGCTTCACGATCGCAAGGGGCTCGGTTCCCCGGTCGTAGCCCGCCCACCTGACCGCGTACGTCTTGCGAATCCCGCCTTCGACGACCTGTGGTTCGGCGATCCCGATCGAATACGAATCGACGATGGGTCCGTGGCGGGTCTCCTTCACCTCGAGGATCTCGGGCTCCGCGCGACCGCGGACGGCGATCTCCTCCCGATGCGTCGCTACGGGTTCCCAAATCCCGTTCCACTCGACCTGCGTGCCGTCCTCGGAGAGGCGCTCCAGATAGAGGTCCTGCACGTCCGCTTCGCTGTTCGTGAATCCCCAGGCGATCCGCTCGTTGTGCCCGAGCACCACGCCGGGCGCGTTCGGGAGCGCAACGCCGGCCGCGTGGTAGCCGGGCGCATGCAGATGGACCTCGTACCAGATCGAGGGAGACTGGATCGCGAGGTGCGGATCGTTGGCAAGGAGCGGCATTCCGGTCTCGGAGCGGCTTCCGGCGACGACCCAGTTGTTCGAGCCCTCGTTTCGAGGGATGAGGCCGGCGTTGCGGAGCAACGCGAGCCGGCCCACGTCGACGTGCCGGCCCGCCTGGAGCAGAACCGGGTCCGTTGGGACGTCCGGGAACAGGAGCGCCATGGTGTCGTAGCCGACTCGCTCGGCGATCTCCGCGCGGAGCAGGTCGTTCAGCCAATTTCGAGAGAGCGACCACGCGAGCAACAGGCCAAATGCAGCGCCCGCTTCCACGGCTTGCTCCACGGTGGGGATCTCGGGCTCGATGTCGAGGATTCGATATTCGACCGGCGGGGACTCTTGTTGCTCGAGGGCCGCGATCACGCCGCGGCTAAAGATCTCGGAGATCTCGCGGGAGCGCTCGTCCCAGGTGTCGGCTAGATGGCGCCTCGCCGCCCGGTGCCAGCCAAGCGTTCTGATGAGTCGGTCGAGCGGGATGGTCAGCTCGCTGAAGAGCTCCGAGAGGCGGCCGGTTGCGTACCGGCCGAACAGGTCCAGCTGAAAACCTCGTTCCTGCGCCTGCACGAATCCCTGAGCGAAGAACAGGTCCTTGCGGCCTTCGGCGTAGATGTGGGGAACGCCCCAGGAGTCGCGACGGACCTCGACCGGCCTTTCGAGCCCCGATACCGCGAGTGTTCCCTCGAGCGGGGGCAGGTTCTCCTCCGCGGCCCTCCGGGCGGTGTTGGCGAGATCACTCATGACGGTTTGCTCCTGCCGATTTGAGGCACAACCTAGGTGGCGCGAGTCTCGGCGGCAAGCCTTGTCTTGTCCATCTCGGCCGGGAGTGTAAAAATCGGGCTTCCCCTAGGAAGAGAAGGGAGTGGTTACCGGTGGCGAAGCCCCGCGGGAGGGCGAAGTCCGGGGCGAGGAGCAGGACCCGGCGAAGCCCGAGCACGGAGACGACAGGGAAGAGCGGAACAAGGAACAACGTGCGCACGCCCAGCGCGTCGCGGCGGACAACGAGGGCGACGAGCGCGACACGCGAGCGCCCGTGGCTCGCTTCCTATCCACCCGGCGCGCCGGAATCCCTCCAGCCCTACGCCGAGCAGTCGCTGTTCACCCTGCTCACCGATGCCGTCGATCGCTTCGCGCGGAATCCCGCGGTCGCGTTCTTCGGGAACCACATCACGTATCAGGATCTGCTGAAGGAGGTCGAGCAGTTCTCTCGAGCACTGGCCTCTCTCGGCGTGAAGAAGGGCGATCGGGTCGGCTACGTGCTGCCGAACTGCCCGCAATACCTCATCGCCTACTTCGCGACGCTCCGGCTCGGTGCGACCGCGGTGGGTAATAACCCCCTCTACACGCCTCGAGAGCTCTCGCACCAACTGAAGGATGCGGGGATCGAGGTCGTCGTCACGCTCGACCAGCTTTACCCGCTCGTGGCCGCGGTCAAGGACGAGGTGGGGCTGAAGACGATCATCGTGACCAAGCTCACCGACTACATGAAGTTCCCGCTCTCGGTTCTCGCGCCACTCAAGTTCCGGCGCGACGCGAAATCCGAGGGACGCGCCTGGCCGCCGGTCCCGGCAGAGGCGAAGGTCCTCTGGTGGCCCGAGCTCATGAAGGGGAAGTACGAGGATGTGCCGGTCGCCGATGTGGACGCGAAGGAGGACGTCGCGGCGCTGGTCTACACCGGCGGGACAACCGGCCTCTCCAAGGGCGCGATGCTCACGCACTACAACATGCTCTCCAATCTGAAGCAGACTGCGTCCTGGTTCACCGACGCGGAGGCCGGCAAGGAAGCGATGATGTGCGTCCTGCCCTTCTTCCACTCCTACGGCCTGCAGGCTGTTATGGGGGTCGGGATGCACCTCGCCGGCAAGCTCATCCTCCTGCCGCGGTTCGAGCTCGAGATGGCTCTCAAGGCGGTCGCGAAGGAGAAGCCGACCTTCTTCCCCGGCGTTCCGCGGATCTACATCGCGATCAACGAGTCGCCGGAGACGAAGAAGTACGACCTGGCTTCGATTCGGGCGTGCCTCTCCGGAGCCGCGCCGCTGCCGGTCGCGGTGGCGGAGAAGTTCCAGGAGATCACCGGGGCGCGAGTGCGGGAGGGATACGGCCTCACCGAGACCTCGCCGGTGACCCACATCAACCCGATCTACGGCAAGGCGAAGGAAGGCTCGATCGGCCTCCCGATGCCGGACACCGACTGCAAGATCGTCGACCTCGATGATCCAAACAAGGAGCTGCCCCAGGGTGAGGAGGGGGAGCTCGCAGTCGCCGGGCCGCAGATCATGAAGGGGTACTTCAATAGCCCCGAGGCTACGGACGACATGATCAAGACCGACAAGAACGGCGTCCGCTGGCTCTACACCGGCGACATCGCGAAGATGGACGAGGAGGGGTACTTCTCCATCGTCGACCGGAAGAAGGACATGATCCTCGTGTCCGGCTTCAACGTTTACCCCAACGAAGTCGAAAGCGTCGCGGCGGCGCATCCGGGCGTGCTCGAAGCCGCCGCGGTCGCACAGCCCGATGAACGGTCGGGCGAAGTCGTCGCACTCTTCGTCGTGCGTAAGGATCCGAATCTCACGGAGAAGGACGTGATCGATCACACCCGCAAGTCGCTCACGGGGTACAAGGTACCGAAGCGGGTCTACTTCAAGACTGAATTACCAAAGACGAACGTAGGGAAGATCTTGCGGCGCGCGTTGAGGGAAGAGATACCCAAAGTCTAGCGCGAGCGCGTTCGATATCGTTTCGATCCGCGAGCACCATGTGCTAGCGAGCTACGGGCATCACCCATATACGCGTAAACATGAATCCCGGCGACAGTACGCCGTTTGCTGCTCCGAGTCTTCGTTCCACAACGGGATTCCAGCCAATCGTTAACCGTATGTAAGAAGTGGGTTCCCTGCTGCTTGGCGAACTCGCGAAAGTCGCCTGCATGTTCGATTGGAAGGTCGGGTACCTCCGCAAATCGCTCGATCAGTCGATCAGACTTTCTCGGCAAGGACATATTGGTCCGAATTGTCCGAAGGAGCATGAACAACGTATGCGCTACTTGATACTGAAAGGCCGGGCTGAGGCCCGTTACGACGCCCGATGGGCTTGAAGGTTTGTATCTACCGGCTCCGACATGAGTTATCAGTCCAAAAGATCTCATCTGGCCTACCTCAAGCGTGCCTTGCCGTAATCGAAGTTCCGCCTTCACCAGAGCTTCGACACTTGGTGCCGGGCCAAGCAGTCTCAACGCGCGCGGTTGCGCGGATTGGTCCAAGTAACGCCGCGTTCGACGCCATCGATCTAAAACCATACACGCAGTCACGAGATCGCTCGAATGACCGAATGACGCCTCTGCCGTGGCCCTGCTTGCAGCC
>JBOGWA010000055.1:0-16259 GCA_050693155.1 Actinomycetota bacterium
CTCCGGCAGCGCCGGCCCCCAACCGATCCTTCGGCGTAGTCAGTGACTCACCGAATCACGTTTGAGGGCGGACGAGACTGTGCGGGCTTCGGAGCGAAACATCCCGCAAGGCGACCCCTGTTCCTGGGGTCGCCGAGGACGTTGAGCGGAGAACCCCGCGCAGGCTCACCGGGTTGGGAGAGGTCGGGTGAGGGCAGGGCCGGGCCACACCAGGTTGGGACTGGCGCGACGGAGGCGCCGCCGGCCCCCACCGGTTTGGGTCAGCGGCGCAGGCCCCCGCCAGGTTGGGACGAGCTAGGTCGGCGGATATGCTCGCGGCATGCTAGAGCGGATCGTCGACTTCCTTCGCCCGCTCTTCGATTCGTGGGGATACCTGATCGTCGGGGGAGCAACGCTCCTCGAGAACTCGATCGGGGCCGGCATCATCGTTCCCGGCGAGACCATCGTCCTGGTCGGCGCGTTCTTCGCAGCCCAGGGTTCGCTTTCTCCCGCATGGGTCGCGGCGGCGGCTCTGATCGGTGGCGTGGCCGGTGACAATCTCGGCTATCTGATCGGTCGCCGGGCGGGAAGGCCGTTCCTCGACCGCCACGGTGGTCGTTTCTTCCTTCCGGAGGAGCGGCTCGCCAAGGCCGAGCGTTTCTATCGGGAACACGGAGGAAAGACCGTCTTCCTGAGTCGGTTCGTCCCGGTCGTTCGCGCCTTCGGCTGCCTGCTCGCGGGCGCGAGCCACATGAGCTACCCGCGCTTCTTCGCTTACGATTTTGCGGGGGCCGTGCTCTGGGCCGGGGGCCACACGGCGATCGGGTACGTGGTCGGGGGGCAATACGAGCGCATCGAGCGCTACCTGAGCGGCGGCGGTCTCATCATTTTTGTCGTTCTCGTCCTTCTGATCGTTCTCGGCAACCGGTGGCGCAAGCGGCGTCAACCTGAGGTTCAAGAGGAGGGGGCCTCCGCGCCGACAAAGAAGCCGTGAGCATCATCACGCGCTTTCTCGAGCTCCTGGCCGAAGAGGGGGCCAGCGACCTCCATATCAAGGCGGGGGAACCACCGATCATGCGGATCGACGGCCTCCTGCGGAGAACAAACCATCCACCGCTCTCCCCCAAAGAGACCGAGGCCATGGCCCTCGAGCTCCTGTCCGAACGCCGCGCCGAGGCTTTTCGGGAAACGAATGAGGCAGACGTTGGCTATACCCTCGAAGGCGTCGGTCGGTTCCGGGTGAACGCGTTTCGCCAGCGCGGGAGCGTCAGCATCGCGATTCGCCGCGTTCGCACCGAGATCCCGTCGTTCGACGAGCTGATGCTTCCGGCGGCCGTCGCAAATCTGGCTCGCGAGTCGCGAGGCCTCATCCTCGTTACGGGGCCCGCGGGAACCGGGAAAACGACCACGATCGGCTCGATGATCGGCTGGATCAACCGGCACCGGCCCGTGCATATCATCACGATCGAAGACCCGATCGAGATCGTCCACGAGGACAGGATGGCGATCGTCGACCAGCGAGAGCTCGGTGAGGACACCTTCTCGCACGAGGCCGCCCTGCGGGCAGTCGTCAGGCAGGACCCGGACGTGATCTTCATCGGGGAGATCCGCGATCGGCTGACCGCGGAGGCCGCCATCCAGGCAGCGGAGACCGGACACCTCGTGATCTCGACCCTGCATACTCTCGACGCCACCGAGACGGTGAACCGAATGATCGATCTCTATCCGCCGGAAATGCAGCTTCAGGCGCGCGTCTCGTTGGCCGCCAGCCTCAGGGGTGTCGTCTCGCAGCGACTCGTTCCTCGCGCCGACGGGAGTGGGCGCGTGCCGACGGTCGAGATCCTGATCAACACCGGTCGCGTCGTGGAGCGGATCCTAAGCCCCGAGCAGACCGCCACGATCCCGGATGTGATGGCGGAGGGCGACTTTTACGGGATGCAGACCTTCGATCAGTCGCTCGTGAATCTCGTCAGGGACGGAATCGTCACGATCGAGGCTGCGACCGAGGCCGCATCGAACCCGCACGACCTCATGCTCGCCCTCAAAGAAGCCCAACTCGCGTAACGCTCAGCAGCGCCGGCCCCACCAGATCCAGACCGGAACGTGGCTCGGGTCGGTCCATTCGTCCGGTTATCCTTCGGTGTCGTGGCCGAGCGTCCCACACGCGACGAGCAGACCCAGGCTCTCGCCGAGCTCCTGGAGCCCCACCCAGTCGCGAAGGAACTCGGCGTGCGCTTCGCCGATGCCGGCTTCAGCCTCTTCTTGGTCGGCGGGACCGTGCGCGACGGACTGCTCGAGCGGGCGGGGGACGATCTCGACTTCGCAACGGACGCCCGGCCGGAGGAGGTCGTCCGGCTCCTTCAAGGCTGGGCCGACGCCCGCTTTCTAACCGGTATTCGTTTCGGCACGGTCGGTGCGAAGAAGGGCGGCATCGGGATGGAGATCACCACGTTCAGGGAAGAGGCCTACCCGGAGGACTCCCGGCAACCGCACGTGACGTTCGCGAAAGACATCGAGACCGACCTTTCTCGTCGGGACTTCACCATCAACGCAATGGCGCTGCGGCTCCCGAGCGGGGAGTTCGTCGACCCGTTCCGCGGCCTCTACGACCTGGCGCACAAGCGCCTGCGAACTCCCCTGGCGCCCGAGGTCGCGTTCCAGGACGATCCGCTTCGAATGCTGCGAGCCGCCCGGTTCGTCTCGACCCTCGGCGCAACCCCTGAAGAAGACATCGTCAAGGCGATCAACGCCATGCGGGAGCGGCTCGAGATCATCTCTCCCGAACGGATTCAGGACGAGCTTTCGAAACTCCTGGTTGGAAACCACGTCGACACCTCCCTCCTCCTCGTCGTCGAGACGGGACTCGCGGACTCCTTCCTTCCGGAGCTCCCGGCCCTCCAGCTGGAGCAGGATCCCGTTCACCAGCACAAGGACGTCCTGCGGCACACGTTCGCGGTCGTGAAACGGTGCCAGCCCGACCTCACGCTTCGTCTGGCAGCGCTTCTGCACGACATCGGAAAACCGAAGACGCGCGTCATCACTCCGGAGGGCGTGGCCTTCCACCATCACGAGGTCGTGGGCGCCCGGATGGCTGAGGAACGGTTGCGCGCGCTGCGATATCCGGAGGCGCTCATCCGCGACGTCGTCCAGCTCGTCGAGCAGCACTTGCGATTCCACACCTACCGAATGGGATGGAGCGACGGGGCGGTTCGTCGGTACGTGCGCGATGCCGGACCTCTGCTCGACCGGTTGAACCAGCTCGTCCGGGCCGATTGCACGACCCGAAACCCGGCCAAGGCGAAGGCGCTCGCCCAGCTTCAAGACGAACTGGAGGAGCGGATCGCCCGTCTCGCCGAAGAAGAAAACCTCGCTGCGATCCGGCCGCCGCTCGACGGCAACCAGGTCATGGAGCACCTGCACCTCGAGCCCGGCCCGCCCGTCGGGGAGGCCCTCGACTACCTCCTCGAGCTTCGCATGGACCGGGGGCCCATCAGCGAGGAGGAAGCGTACCGGCTCCTGGACGAGTGGGGAGAGGCGAAGGGTCTGACGCCGCCCCCCGCATGAAGACGAGCGTGGACGTCCATAACTTTCTTCTGGAACGTGAGATTTCTCATGAGCTCGTTCCGACTGGGGACCGGTACCGCTCACCCGATCGAATCGCGGCCGCCCTCGGCCTGCCCCCGGAACAGGTCGGCGGCGTCGTTCTCTTCCAAGGCGAGGAGGGCCCTGTCGCCGCGCTGGTTCCGGCCGGAACGAGCGCCGAGCCCAAACGGGTCGCCCGGGCGGCGCGGGAACAGTCGGTCAAACCGCTCTCTGATGACGAGGTCACCGACCTGACCGGGTTTCTCCCGGAAGCCGTCCCTCCTGTCGGCCTTCCGCGGGGAACGCGAGTCGTGATGGACCGGGGACTCAGGAGGCAAGAAGTCCTCTACTTCCCCGGAGGTGAGGTGACGTCGGTGCTCAAGATTCGGGCTGCCGATCTTGCGCGTGCGGCCGACGCGCGGGTTGCGAGAATCACCGCATGACCAAGCGTTTGGCCGGCGCGCTTCTGGCTGCGCTCTTCACGTTCCTCTTGGTCTCGCTCCCAGGTGCTTCGGCTCAGGTAGAGGAACCCGCCTCCGTGGAGCTCCGGTTGCTCTCCCAGCGGTCGTTCGCAACGGAACGGCGCGCCGTGAACGTCGAGGTTCAAGCGGTCAACAACAGCACGGTTCCGATTCAGGACTTGAGCGTGAGCCTCACCATCTATCACGCAACCGATTCTCGGACTGCATACGGAGTTGGGCTCGTTGGTGAGCCGCCGACCGCGCCGCTGTTGATCGAGACGACCAGGTTGCGCGGCGACCTCGCCGCGGGCCGCTCCCGCGATATCGCGGTCGTGAGGAAGGTCCCCGAGCTCGGCGCCGAGGGCGAGAACGGGCTCTTCCCGATGAAGGTCCAGCTCGAGGCCGCAGGGGTTCCCGTCGCGGCGATCCGAACGTCGCTCGCGTTCATCGGTGAAGAACCGCTGGTGCCGCTCAATGTCTCGCTCGCCCTGGTCCTCGATGAGGGCGTGCACGTCCGCGGTGACGGAGTCTTCGCCGACGACGATCTCGCCGCAGCGATCGCCCCACGCGGATCGCTCGACCGCTTGATCGCTGCGCTGGAATCGAAGCCGATCCCGATGACCCTCGTCGTGGCGCCGCTCCTCCTGCGCCAACTCGAGCAAATGGCCGACGGATACCGGGTCACCGACGGCGCCGGGGGAATCCGAGATGTGGCTCCCGACCGACCTCCTGCCATGCATGCTCGGGAGGCGCTCTCCCGACTCGGCTCGATCGCACGCCGCAGCGAGTCGCAGGTCATCGCACTCCCCTATGCCGGGCCATCGATCCCGTCGCTGGTGGACGCCGGGTTGCTGGACGATCTCGTCCGACAGATCAACCTCGGCCGGCAGGAGTTCGCCCGGCTCCTCGGCATCGCACCATCGAATGATCCGTTCGTTCCTCCCGGCTCACTCGTCTCCGCCGAAACGCTGGACGAGCTCGGGCGAGCTGGGATCGGGCGGCTCCTTCTCGACGGAGACACGCTTTTGCCCCCCGAGGGTCTCGTGCTCAGTCCAAGCGCCGCCGCAACGCTCGCGGCGCCATCTGGACGGTCGGTCCAGGCCATCGCCGCCGACGCGCTCCTCGCAGCGAGGATGGAGGCGCTGCCCGTCGACCCTCGACTCGCGGCCCAGTGGATTCTCGGCGATCTCTCCGCCCTTTACTTCGAACAGCCGAGCCTGACCCGAGGGGCATCGGTGATCTTCGAGGGCGAAACGGCGTCTGCTGCGATGCTGAAGCCGTTCCTTCACGAGCTCACGACTCCTGGTGGAGACGAGCAGTGGCTTCGCCCCGTCACGGCGAGCTCGTTGCTAGCCATGGTCGCACCGCTCGAGGGTCAAGAGCTCGCCGAGCAGCCCACGCCCCGCTTCTCCGCCCTATTCCTCGCGGATCTGGCACGGACTCGGGAGGCGATCGCTCGGCTCGACGCGATGACCATCGACGGACCGTTGCCTGCCGTCCTGTACACACACTTGCTCGTGGCCGAAGCACGGGAGTTCCTCGACGACGAGGCTCGCGGGGTCGCCTTCCTCCGGGCGGCGAGACGCCGCATCGGGCTCGAGCTCCAGAAGATCAAACCGCCGGACCCCACATCGGTCACCCTTACCTCACGAGGCGGCGTGATCCCCCTCACGATCCGGAACCTGGCAGGCTATCCGCTCCGAGTCCGGGTCCGGCTCCTCTCACCCCGCCTGGACTTCCTCGAAGGAGCGGCTCGAGTGGTCGTACTCTCCCGTGAGACGCAGTCCTTCACGTTTCCCGTTCGCGCCCAGACCACCGGCCGGTTCCCCGTTCGGGTGCTGATCGAGACTCCCGACGGGTCGCGCCTCGTCGCCGAGTCCCAGATCGTGGTCCGCTCGACGGCTTTTAACCGCGCGGCCCTTGCGCTGACGATCGGCGCCGCGGCGTTCCTGGCGTTGTGGTGGGGAAGGAGGCTCCTGCGCCGCCAGCGATCCTGACCCCCGCTGAGTCGCCCGAAGACACGACGGGACCGATCGCGCCGGTCCGGCGCGAGGACGCCTCAGCGCTCGTCCGAAGCACCGCCATCATGTCGATCGGAACGGCCCTGTCTCGCCTGACGGGCTTCCTTCGGGTCGGCGCGATGGCGTTCGCTCTTGGCGTCGCGGAAACCCGCCTCGCCGACGCCTACAACGTCGCGAACAACCTGCCGAACATCGTCTACGAGCTTGTCCTGGGGGGGATCCTCTCCTCCGTCTTCGTCCCCGTCTTCGTCGAACAGCTCGTCTCCCGGAAACGAGAAGACGCCTGGCACGCGGCGCGGGCCGTCATGACGCTCGCCGCGCTCATCCTCGGGGTCATCATGGTTCTCGGCATCCTCGCGGCGCCGTGGATCGTGCGTCTCTACACGTTCCGCGTCGAAGGCCCGGCCCGAGAGGCGTCACAGGAGCTTGCCACCCTCTTCCTCCGCTTCTTCATGCCGCAAATTGTCTTCTACGGGCTCGGCGCGATTGCTTCTGGGCTGCTGAACGCCCACCGACGCTTCGGCGTCCCAATGTTCGCGCCGATACTCAACAACGTCGTCGTTATCGTCGCAATGCTCGCGTTTGCGTTCATGACGGGACCCGAAACGCCGTCACCGGGGGGAATCACTCTTGGACAGAAACTAGTCCTCGCGATTGGGACGACTGGCGGCGTGATGGCAATGACCATGGCTCTCTGGCCATCGCTCCGACGACTGGGGTTTCGATTCCGTTTTACGCTCGATCTCCGCCACCAGGCAGTTCGTCGCTTGATGCGACTGTCGGGGTGGGTGGCGGCCCAGGTCACGACGAATCAGCTCGCCCTGCTCTTCGTGATCATCCTTGCGAGCCGCGTCCGAGGTGGCTACTCGGCCTACGTCGCCTCCTTCATCTTCTTTCAACTGCCGCACGCAATCGTCGTCGTCTCGATCATCACGGCGCTTTCGCCCTCGCTCGCCGAGCGGTGGATCGAAGGCGACCGGGAGAATTTTCGGCGCATCCTGGTCCGGGGTATCCGCGCTTCGGCCTTCATCGTGATCCCCGCGACCGCCGGCTATCTCGTGCTGGCCACGCCAATCATCCGCCTTCTGCTGGAACACGGCGTCGCGACCGGTCAGTCGACCGAACTCACGAGCGGGGTGCTGACGTTCTTCGTTCTCGCACTCTTTCCCTTCTCGGCGTTCTATCTGATGCTTCGTGCCTTCTACGCCATGCAGGACACGAGGACGCCGATGTTGATCAACGTCTTCGCCGTCGCGTTAAACATCGGGACCAACTTCCTGTACATCCAGGCGTTTGGCGTGAAGGGTCTCGCTCTCGGGTACGCGACTGCCTACACGTTCGCAGCGATCGCCGCGGGCGCCATCCTGCGCCGGCGGCTCGGCGGAATAGAAGGGAGAGCACTCGCCTCCGGGCTCGGGCGAACCGTCCTTGGAGCCGCGATCACCGCCGCCGGAGCGTGGGGGGCGGCCAAGGCGGTCACGTCCGTCGTTGACACGACGACGTTCGTTGGCCAAGTTCTCGAGGTTGGAGGGGGAGTCGCCGCGGGGCTGTTACTCTTCATCGGAGCAGCTCTTCTGCTTCGTATCGAGGAGTTCGCCTTGATCCGACGAGCGGTAGCGGAGCGATTGCGGCGATGACGCCGGCACGCTGCGCCCGGCGATTCCACGAAGACGAGTGCGGCTTTTTCATCTCCACCCTCATCAAAGTCGCCCTCATCCTGGGACTGGTCGCGCTCTCGGCGATCGAGGCCGGCGCCATTCTGTTCGCGAGATTCGAGCTCCAGGACACCGCCGACCGGGCGGCCATCGCCGGGGCCGACGCTCTCGCTCAGCGCGCGAGCTGCGTGCAAGCAGCGACCGCCATCGTGGACGAAGAGGATCCGAGCATCCGTATCATCGCGATCGAGTGCCGGCCCGGCGGATCCGTAGAGGTCGACATCGGTACGCGGGCGAACACGCTCGTCGTGCACCGCATTCCCTTCTTCGGCATCAAAGACTTCGCGAGGGTCCGAGCGATCGGGGAGGGGCGCCCTCCGGAATTCTGACGGCAATCCGAATCTCCAACACACGCACGGAACCGGGCACCTTACACTGACCGCGTGGCGACCACCCTCAAGGGACGGCGGCTCGCGGACCGCTACGTTCTGGAAACGAGAATCAGCGACGGACCCGTCTCGACGTGGCGGGGTCGCGACGAAATCCTCGGACGCTCGGTTGCCGTAAGCGTCGTCCAGACATCGGGCTGGCAGTGGGATCGATTCCGTCGGCAAGCCCAAGCCACCGGCTGCCTGTCTCACGCATCCGTCCTACGCGTGTTCGACACGGGCGAGGAGGAGGGAGCCGCCTACCTCGTGACCGAGTACCTCGAAGGCAGGACACTGGAATCGCTGCTCGAGAACGGACCGATGCAGCCCGAGCATGCCTTGGCAATCGCCCGTGCGGTGCTCTCGGCCGTGATGCACGCGCACGACGCCGGCGTCGTCCACGGGGGACTCGTTCCCCGTGTCGTTCTCGTAGATGAGACCGGCCACGTGAAGGTCACGGGGTTCGGCTGGGAAGAGGACTCCGATCCAAGATCTGACCTCGCAGCCGTCGGGACGCTCCTCGATGCCATGCTCGGAAACGACCGCGAGCCTTCCCTGGCGCAGTTCGTCGCGAGGGCGAGGGGCGAGGGAGACCGCGACTTCAGGGATGCCGCGGAGATGATCGGGTCGCTCGACAGGATTCCCATCCAGGAACCATCCGACGATGCGGACGCCGTGACGCCCGAGCGCTCGGGGGATTCCGGCCGGGAACCCGCTCGCCGACTCGTCCGTCCCTTCACCGTGGCGATCATCGGAGGCCTCTTGGTTGGTGCGTTCGCAGTCGGACTACTGCTCCCGTCTCAGGAGCTTCCGGTCGATGATCGGGCTCGTCCGGGTCCTCCGGCGCAGTGGCCGGTCGTCGCGGTCCTCGACCACGATCCTGAAGGCGACGGGCAAGAGCAACCCGACCTCACGGGGCTGGCGATCGACGGGGACGCGAGCACCGGTTGGAAGACCGAACGCTACGAGACAGCGGATCTCGGTGGACTGAAGCAGGGGGTGGGGCTCCTCCTTGACCTCGGCCGCCTGCACGACGTCGGGGGAGTCGAGGTGCAGACCGCACTTCTGGGCTGGCGCTTCCAGCTCCAGGGCTCGGAGGACGGACGCACCTTCTCCGGCCCACTTCCCGCGCCCGACGGGACCGTGGTCTTCAGCGCGACTCATGACCTCGTACAGCCCCTCGAACCCGTGCGCGTCCGTTACGTGCTCATCTGGATCGTGGAGCTCGCGCCCGCGGAAGGCGGTTTCCAGGCGTCGGTCAACGAAGCGCAAATCCTCGCTGCATGAAGCGGCGTGTCGTTGTCATCATTGTGGCAACAGGCGTCGCCGCTGCGGGCGCCTCGGCGGTCGCGTTCCTGCGGGATGATTCGGGGAGCGTTTTGACCGTGCCCGGATCCGAGGCGCCCGAGGGCGGCACGACGAGACAGTCTCAGCCGGGCGCGCTCGTTGACTTCCCCACGTTCGTGAAGTCAAGCACCCGTTTCGAGCCGGAAACGATCGCGAAGCTCATCGTCGATCTTGCGGCACGAGCCGACGGAGCGCTGACCTACGGACGGTTCCCGCCGACCGAGGAACGGTTCCTGGATGTCTTCGATCCCCTGAGACTCTCAGAGGGCGCTCGAGAAGCGGTGCGATGCGCCCGGGCGTCGGCGAGTGAAGAGACACTCGCTCCCTTCCATATCGAGATCGCCAACTTTGAAACCCACCGCGCGTACGTCGTGGCGTTTCTGAGAGCACCGGACGCCGTCTCGCTCTTCGACCGACTGGTCATCTGGGCGGTTGACCGAAGCGGCTGCACGCCCCTCCACGTAGCCTTCCAACGCCTCTAGCCCTGGGCCACGGGAACAAAAGGGCGGGCAGAAACCCTTATGTCAGAATGACCGCCAATGACCGACGAGCGTAACGTCATCATCCTGGGCTCCGGGCCGGCCGGCCACACGGCTGCCCTGTACACGGCGCGGGCAAATTTGAAACCCCTCGTTCTCAAGGGAATCGACGCCGGCGGACAGCTCATGCTCACCACCGACGTGGAGAACTACCCGGGCTTCCCAGAAGGAATCCTCGGCCCCGAGATGATGGAGCTCTTCGAAAAGCAGGCGATCCGTTTCGGCGCGGAGATGCTTCACACCGAGGCCACGAAGGTCGACCTCTCCGAGCGTCCTTTCGGGGTCTGGGCCGGGGACGAGGAATTCCGGGCGAGATCGCTGATCGTCGCGACCGGCGCGAAGGCGTTGATGCTCGGACTCGAATCCGAGCAGCGACTGCTCGGCCACGGCGTCTCGACCTGCGCAACGTGCGACGGCTTCTTCTACCGGGGCGTTCCCCTCGTCGTCGTGGGGGGCGGCGACTCCGCGATGGAGGAAGCGCTTTTCCTCACGCGATTCGCGACGAAGGTGACCGTCGTGCACCGGCGCGACAAGCTGCGGGCATCCAAGATCATGCAGGATCGAGCGTTCGCCAACGACAAGATCGACGTCGTCTGGGACACCGTCGTCGAGGACGTGCTCGGCAACGGCAAGGTCGAGGGCGTGCGGCTCAAGAGTGTGAAGACGGGCGAGACCCGTGACCTCGAGGTCGGAGGGTTGTTCGTCGCGATCGGGCATGCCCCAAACACCGACATATTCAAGGGGCAGCTCGAAATGGACGAAGGCTACATCGTCGTGAGAGAGCCTCGAACCCACACGAGCATCGAGGGAGTCTTCGGCGCCGGCGACGTCGTCGACCACGTGTATCGCCAGGCCGTGACCGCAGCTGGAATGGGGTGCAAGGCGGCGATCGACGCCGAGCGATTCCTCGAAGCGACCGGATCGTAGGAAGGAATCCAACTGCCGACGCCGTATCCTGTTAGACCTGTGACCCGACGACGGACTCTGCTCGCTTCGTTCGTTGCGACGCTGCTCGGGCTCGGTACGATCGCCGCCACGCCCGCGGCGACGCAGCCCCTCGCATTGATCGGCGAGGGGGCTGCGCCTCCTCCCGCCTACTACCGACCCGTGGTAGTGGACGGATTCACGTTCCCCGTCGCGCGGACGAACTGGTTCTCGCCGATCGATTTCAGCGACGACTGGCACGCGCCCCGCAACAGAGTCATCAACGGAAAATGGGTGGCCGGAGCCGGTTTCCACGAAGGCAACGACATCTTCGCGCCGAAGGGAACACCGATCGTCGCTGCGAGAGGGGGCCAGATCGAGGCCGTTGGATGGACCTTCTACTCGGGGCTCCGGATAGGGGTTCGGGGGGACGACGGCCGCTATTACCTCTACGCGCACCTTTCCGGCGTCCCGCCGGGGATCACGGTCGGAACGCCGGTTCCGGTCGGCGGCCTCATCGGATACATGGGAAACAGCGGATACGGTCCGCCGGGGACCTCCGGCAAGTTCGTGTCCCACGTTCATTTCGGGATCCAGGACGGAAGCACGTGGGTCAACCCCGTGCCGTTCGACCAGGAGCTCTACAGGGCTTCCACGCTCTTCACCTCACGGGCCGAGCGAAGACTCGCCCTCCTTCGGCTCCAGGGTCGCTTCGACGAAGCGGAGACGCTCGCCCAAGCGCTGTATGTGTCCTGGAATACCGGGTAGGCTCGTGCGCGTTTGAGACTCATAGGACCGGGGCATCCCGGAATCCACACCTGAAGGAGGAGAAATGGGCGACGAGCACATCTTGGAGGCGTCTGACGGCAACTTCGAATCGGAAGTGCTTACGTCCGAGACGCCGGTGCTGGTCGACTTCTGGGCCGACTGGTGCGCGCCCTGTCACATCGTTTCGCCGATCGTCGAGGAGATCAGCCGGGACAAGGCGGAGATCCTCCGCGTCGCCAAGCTCAATGTGGACGAGAACCCCGAAACCGCTCGCCGGTACGGGGTCATGAGCATCCCCACGCTCATCCTGTTCAAGAACGGCGACGAGAAGGCCCGCGTAATCGGCGCTCGGGGCAAGGACGCCATCCTCGCGGAGATCGACCCGCACATAGCCGCCTGAGTCATACTCCCCGGCGTGATCGTCAGCCGGGGCGACGAAGGGGAGGCCGTCAGCGATATCCAGCAGCGACTGACGGCCCTCGGCCATACGATCGATTCCGTCGAGCTCGAGGCCAACCGGTTCGATTCGTCGACCGAATCCGCCACCCGCGCGTTCCAGCAAGAGCGGGCTTTGCTTACCGATGGAATCGTCGGGCCGCAGACCTGGCAGGAGCTGGTCGAGGCCGGGTATTCGCTCGGGGATCGCGTGCTCTACCTGCGATACCCGTCCTTTCGCGGGGACGACGTCCGCACGCTCCAGGAGCGTCTGAACGTGCTCGGTTTCGACCCGGGTCGAGAGGACGGTATCTTCGGCGAGCAGGCGGATCGAGCCGTGCGGGAGTTCCAGGAGAACGTCGGGATCTCACCGGACGGAATCGTCGGCGCGGCGACGCTCCGGGCGCTCGACCGGCTGCGCCCACCAGGCCCGGGGCCGGGCCGCACGGTCGTGCGAGAAACGGAGTCGCTCGAGGCCCGGGGAAGCCTTTCAAACAGGCGGATAGCGATCGACCCCGGACACGGGCCCCTCGATCCCGGCGCCGTGGGTCCCGGCGGCCTCCTCGAATCGGAGGCCGTTCTCCCTCTTTCTCAGGCCCTGGCCGACACCCTCCAGAACCGAGGAGCGGAGCCGGTGTTTCTTCGCACGCCGGAGGAGAGCCCCGGCGAACCCGAGCGCGCCGGACGGGCGAATGCGGCCGACGCCGACATCGTCATCTCGATCCACGCGAACAGTCATACGGATCCCGCCGCCGCGGGATCGGCCTGCTACTTCTTCGGGCGCCCCGGATCGGTCTCCCTGCGCGGCCACGCGCTCGCGGAGCTCGTCCAGGAGGAGATCATCGAGACCACGGGTATGAGCGATGGAAGAACGCACCCGATGGCGTTTCCGCTCCTCCGCGAGACGCGGATGCCGGCGGTTCGGATCGAGCCGTGCTTCATCACCAACCCGAATGAAGAGGAGCTCCTTCGCGGAGACGAGTTTCGGCGCGACGTCGCCGAGGCAATCGTCCGAGCCCTCGAGCGCTTCTTTGCAGGCGGCGGGCGGTCCGACTAGGTCGTCTCGCCGACCGAAGCAGTTTCCCTCGCCGTCGCACGCTCGGGATCCGGCGCCGCGCTCAGGTCGCGCCGCATGAGCGGAAACCGGCGGTCGTCACGCAAGACCGTGAACCGGTTCGATCCGAGGAAAGGAGCCGGGAGTACCCAACCGTTCTCCCAGTCGCGATCGCCGAGAGACTCGAGCGCACGAAAGCCGCGATCAACGAGGTCTCGCGCAACGGTTCGCACGAGGTCGGTGCCAACCCCCCGCCCCCGTCGGTCTTTCACCACGTAGCAGTAGGCGAGGTAGACCGCATCCGCTGAGACGCTTCCGCATCGGTAACTCTCGAGCCGGGGGAAGAGCGAGCCGGGCGCGTACTGAGCGAACCCGATCGCGCGATCTCCCTCCGAGAGCAACTTGCCGCACGCGCCCCACTCGAGCAGCGTCGAAGAGAACCACCCTTCTTTTTGGAATCGCGGATCGACGTGTGCCTCCTCCCGGAGCTCCCAAAAAACGGCATCCAAGGCTTCGGGAGGCGCGAGCGAGAGATTCTCGAGCGTCACGTCGACGATCTGCCGTCGCACCGGCTCGCCTCAGTGGGTTCGCGGGTCGCGGCGCGCAGCAAACACAAGCATCAGGCCGAGCGCGACACCAAGGACGACGGCTCTAGCGGCTCTCGCAGTCTCGCCGTGCACGCTTTCTCGATTGTAGCGGCGGCTTTTTCCCCTACCATGCACGGACCGTGGCCCAGTTCCCAATCGACGCATTCGCCGATCGTTACGCGAAACGAACGGCGGGAATGTCCGCATCAGAGATTCGCGCGCTCTTCGCCGTCGCCTCGCGCCCGGAGGTAATCTCGTTCGCGGGCGGAATGCCGTTCGTCGAGGCGCTTCCCGGCGAAGAGGTCCTCCGGGTCGTCCGGGGAGTACTCGAGCGGCGAAGCGCCGAGGCGCTTCAGTACTGCGCGGGCGGGGGGCTTCCGGTGCTCAAGGAACGTCTCGTCTCGGTCATGGCGGAAGAGGGAGTCGACGCTTCACCCGAGCACATCGTCGTCACCGAGGGCGCCCAGCAGGCGCTCGATCTCCTCGGCAAGATCTTCCTCGATCCCGGCGACGAGATCGCGGTCGAGGCCCCTTCCTACGTCGGCGCGCTCTCGGCGTTCTCCGCATACGAACCTCGATTCGTGTCGGTCCCGCTGGACGACGACGGATTGGTGGTCGAAGCCCTCGAGGAGGCGCTCGTTCGGGGAGCGAGACCGAAGTTCCTCTACACGGTTCCGAATTTCCACAATCCGGCGGGGGTCACGCTCTCCGAAGAGCGGCGCCGGCGACTCGTCGCTCTGTGTCGAGAGGCAGGCGTGCTCATCATCGAGGACAACCCCTATGGAATGCTCCGGTTCGAGGGCCCTGCGCCTCCGACGCTTCGAAGCCTCGACCCTCGAAACGTCATCTACGTCGGGACGGTCTCCAAGATCTTCTCCCCTGCCGTGCGGATCGGGTGGGCTCTCGCTGAACCCGGCGTGATTCAGCGGCTCGTCCTCGCCAAAGAAGCCGCAGATCTCTGTTCCTCGGCCTTTACCCAGGTCGTGGCGGAGGAATGGTTCACCGCGGATTGGAAGGCGCCGCTTTCCCACCTGGTGGAGATCTACCGCAGCCGGCGCGACGCAATGCTCGGGGCGCTCACCCGCCACTTCCCCGTGGGGACGTCTTGGACGAACCCGGCCGGTGGTTTCTACGTCTGGGTCACTCTCCCGTCATACCTGGACTCGTCGGCGATGCTCGCCGCGGCCGTCGAGCGCAGGGTCGCCTACGTGCCCGGGACCGGCTTCTACTCCGACGGAGAAGGTCGCGATCGACTCCGTCTCGCCTTCTGCTACCCACCCGAGGCGGATATCGAAGAGGGAATCAGGCGGCTCGGTGAGCTCCTGGCGGACGAGGTGGATCTCTACCGGACGATGTCCGGCTCGGCCGGGTAGGAGGCCCGGTGCGGATCGCGGTCCTCGCCGGCGGCCCCTCCCTGGAACGCGAGGTGTCGCTTCAGTCCGGCCAGCGGGTTCATCGCGCTCTTGGCGCACGAGGCCACGACGCCGCGGTCGTCGACCCCAGCGAACCGGGCTTTGCGGAGCGGCTCTCGGGCGGTGGATTCGACGCGTGCTACGTCGCCCTCCACGGGAAGCATGGGGAGGACGGCACGGTGCAGCGGCTGCTCGAGCTGCTCGGGCTCCCATACACGGGCACCGGTCCGGCCGCGTGCGCCCGCGCTTTCGACAAGGCGCTCGCCAAGGACGCGCTTGCCGAGGCCGGCATCGCGACGCCGGCGTGGACGGTTCTCTCCGCGGATGGACTCCGTGATCTCGGCGCCGGTGGCGTCCTTCACCTTGTGGTCGAGCGGCTCGGCATCCCGCTCGTCGTGAAGCCTTCCCGCGGAGGGTCCGCTCTGGGGGTTCGATTCGTTGACCGAGAGGGAGACCTCGCCTCGGCCCTCATGGGCGCGCTCTCCTTCGACGACCGCGTGGTGATCGAGCAGCGGATCGAGGGGAAAGAGGTCGCCGTCGGTTTCCTTGGAGAGGAGATCCTTCCTGCGGTGGAGATCGCGCCGAAGGAGGGAATCTACGACTACGCCGCCCGGTACACGACCGGCGCCACCGAGTACTTCGTGCCCGCGCGCCTCGACCAAAATGTCGAGGTCGCATCCCGTGACACCGCCGACCAGGCATTCCGCGTCCTCGCGGTCCGTGGTGTGGGCCGTGCGGACCTGATGGTCGATGCGCATGGGCGGCCGTGGGTGCTGGAGGTCAACGTCTCCCCTGGCATGACGGACACGAGTCTCCTTCCGATGGCCGCCCAGGCTGCCGGCCTTTCGTTCGAAGACCTCTGCGACCGAATCATCCGCCTCTCTCTTCCCTAGCTCTCCATATCCGGGCCGGCGCTGCCGACGTCGCTCCGCCATCTGAAAAGTCGCTCCTCGGGCAGCGCCGGCCCCCAACCGATCCTTCGGCGTAGTCGGTGATCACCGAATCACGCTTGAGGGCGGACGAGACTGCGCGGGGCTTCGGAGCGAAACATCCCGCAAGGCGACCCC
>JBOGWA010000056.1:0-2064 GCA_050693155.1 Actinomycetota bacterium
ACCCCGAGGAAACGGTTCTCGCCGGGCCAAGACGATAGCGGTAAGGATCAGCGTGGCGGCCGCGAATCGGAGGCCGGCGCTCCACATAGGCGCCAGCTCGTTGAGGGTTGCTTTGACGGCGTTGACGTTGATGCCGACCATCACCACCAGCGCCGCGAACGCGACGAGCGTCACGCGGTCCGGTCGAGAAACAGAAATCTCAGTGGATCGGCTCACTTCGTAACTCTCTTATAGTTCGGGGCGGGTGGAAAGCAAGCACAGAGACACCCGCACGTTCGACAGGCAGGCATCCCGCGCCGGTTGGTTGGTCCTCGTCGGCGCCCTGCTCTGGCTGATCGATCTCTTTCCCGACTACTACGTTTCCCGTGGCTCGCTGCTCGAGACGTCCTTGCTCTTCAACGTCATCCCCCTCCCGGCGCTCGTAGTGGCGGGAGGACTTCTCCTGAAGGAGCGAGGCCGGGTTGCCGGAGCCGGGATCGCTATCGGCGTCGCGCTGGGCGGTCTGCCGTTCGTCCTGGATGACGTCACCGTCGTCCTGCAGCGGGAGGACATTCAGCCGGCGCTGGGGTTCTTTCTCGGGATCGCCTCCTCCCTGGTGATTCTCATCGGAGCAGGCTTCGCTCTCTGGGCGATCGCCCTTCATCCGGGAATCGAGTTCGTGAGCAATCGGGGCAACTTCATGATCGCGGGAGGGGTCGGAGCGGTGGCGGTCGCCTACGCGGCGGGCCAGCTTCTGCCGTCCGTTCGGATATCCACGGCGCTCGGGAGCGTCGATGCGAGAACCCCCTTCTCCGACCCCGATCTCTTCACGCTCTGGGTCGTACTGGGCGTGTTGATCAACATCGCGGTACCGGTGGGCTCTGCGTTTCTGTCGGATCTCCGCGTGATGACCGCTATCCTCTCCGGACTAACCATCGCGCTCGCTGCTGATCTCGCGACGACATTCGAGACGCTCGGGCTCGATCCGAGCTCCAGCGCTACCGTTCAGGTGGGGCCCGGAACGGTCCTGCAAACGATCGCCCTGGTGCTGTTCGTCGTCATCGCGGTCATATCAGGCATGAGCGCGACGTCTCGCGCGTCGGGAGTGCGACGTCGCTCGGAGGAGTGGGCGCGCTAGCCGACGATGATCCGGCGGCTCTGGACGAAGGTGTCCTCGCCGGTATCCGCGCTGGATTCGTACGCCTCGATTCCCCAGACCTCAGGCGATGACGGTGGGTCCTCGATGACGATCTCGAGGGTGAACTCGCCGCGGTCCGGGCACGCGCTGAGGGCCGTGGTTACCTCGGTCTGGACGTGATCGCCGGCCTCGTTGAAGATCCGGATCGGCACGTTCGCTTCGAACGTGCATGCCGCGCCCTCGACGGTGAACTCGGTTCCGACCTCGTCGCCGTCGAGCGGCGTCCAGATCGTGATGGGTTCGAGCACCTCGAACGATTCGGCTCTCGTGAACGGTTGATCACCTAGGCCCACGTGGCCCCACCAGTCCTCGATGACACGACCGTTTGAGGCTTCGCCTTCGCTCTTACCCTCCACCGTGAACTGCACCTGGTCCACGGTCGGGAACTCGGTGAGCGTCCAGACGACCGATTGAATCCCGAGCGACTCGCCCTCGGCTCCCACGCTCGCCTCAAGCACGTCGGCGCTCCAGTCGACCGTCGCCAGCCCGTCTTCGATCGTGAGGTCGAGGATCTCGGTGTCCGGCGGGAGCGGCGTGAAGTGGTCCTGATCCTGCGCATCGCCCGCGATCAACTCCTGGAGTGCGGCCCTCCCGATCCCAGCCTGGTCGGGAACCTCGTGCCGCTCGGGGGCGAGCCACATCCGGGTTTCCGACTCGATCAGGTAGTAGATGGTGACCGTCGTGGTCTCGCCGCCACCGGGGCTCGGTAGGTCGGTTGGAGCGGGGGTAGCTTGCCGTGGGGGCTGGCCGTTCCCGCATGCCGCCGAAATGACAGCCAACGCGAGTCCGCTCACCGCCCAGCGCAGCGACTTCATGGGGAAAAGAGTATCCGGGCGAGTTGCAGCGGGTGCAGCTCCGTCCCATCCGCGCCAAACGCCTCGTTTCGC
>JBOGWA010000057.1:0-12728 GCA_050693155.1 Actinomycetota bacterium
CGGACCGGGACGCCGAGCAGATCGGCCTGGAATTGTAGGAGCATGTTCATGGCGCTCGCTCCTCCGTCGACCTTCAGCGCCGAGAGGGGGACTCCCGCGTCGGCGACCATCGCGTCCACCACGTCTCGCGTCTGGTAGGCCATGGCCTCCACCGTTGCCCGGGCGAGGTGGGCCTTCGTTGTCCCGCGGGTGATCCCGAGGATCGTGCCCCGGGCATGCGGGTCCCACCACGGCGCCCCCAGGCCGGCGAGGGCGGGGACGAAGTAGACGCCCTCGGTGTCGGGCACGGATTCGGCAAGTGGCCCGGCTTCGTCCACGCTCTGGATGAGCCCGAGGCCGTCGCGGAGCCATTGAATTGCCGCGCCGGTGACGAAGATCGAACCCTCGAGCGCGTACCGGACACCTTCGGCATCCGAGAAGGCGATCGTCGTGAGGAGCCCATGCTCGGACCGCGGGGCCTCGTCACCCGTGTTCAACAGAATGAACGAGCCGGTTCCATAGGTGTTCTTCGCATCGCCTGCCTCGAAGCACGTTTGTCCGACGAGTGCGGCTTGCTGGTCTCCGGCGACGCCCGTGATCGGGATCTCCGCGCCCAGAAACGACTCGTCGCTGGTCGTGCCGAAGACGCCGGAGGACGTCCTGACGTCGGGGAGAAGTTCCGCGGGAATTCTCAGGCGCTCGAGGATCTCCTCGTCCCAAGCGAGCTTGTGAATGTCGAACAGCATCGTTCGCGAGGCGTTCGTGTGATCGGTGGCGTGCTCCTGCCCGCCGGTGAGCCGTGCGATGACGTAGGCGTCGACCGTTCCAAACGCGATGCCTCCGGCTTCGGCTCGCGCCCGTAGACCGTCGACCTCATCGAGGAGCCAGGCGAGCTTCGTTCCGGAGAAATAGGGATCGATCACGAGACCGGTTCGCTCGCGAATCCGCTCCTCCCAGTCCTCGTCTTTGAGCGCTCGGCAGAGCGGAGCCGTGCGGCGATCTTGCCACACGATCGCGGGGTGAAGCGGGCGAAGCGTTTCCCGGTCCCACACGACCGTCGTTTCTCGCTGGTTCGTGATGCCGACCGTCGACAGGTCTCGAGCCTCAACCTCTGCCCCCTTCAGTGCCTCGGTAACCGCCTCTTCGCCGGCCCGCCACCAGTCGTCGGGATCGTGCTCCACCCAACCGGGCCGAGGGAACGACTGAGGGAACTCTCGATGCCCCTTGCCGAGAATGCGGCTTCGGTCGTCGACGACGAGAGCGGTCATGCCCGTGGTTCCGGCATCGATCGCAAGGATGTGCGGCATGCCGCGCAAGCGTACAGGGGGTCCGGGGGACTCAAGAGCGGCGCCCTGACCGTTCCAGGAGAAGGGATCGAAAGCAGAGCGCCGCGTTAGTCTCCCGGGACAATGGCGGTCAGAAGCTCACAACTAGAATGCAGCCGTGGCGAGGATCGGAGTGCTCACCGGAGGTGGTGACTGCCCGGGACTGAACGCGGTCATCCGCGCGGTGGTACGTAAGGGGGTGGAGCGCTTCGGCAACGTCATCATCGGGTACCGAAACGGCTACAAGGGAGTGCTCGAAGGAAGCGTCATCGAGCTCACTCCCGAAAGCGCGCGCGGCATCCTCCATCGAGGAGGCACGATCCTTGGGACTTCTCGCGCAGATCCCTACCGCGTCGAGGGCGGGATCGAGCTGCTGAAGGAGAACATCGCTGCCTACCGGATCGATGGGCTGATCGTCATCGGCGGGGAGGGAACGCTCGGGACCTCGGCGAAGCTCACGACGGAGGGAGTGAACATCGTCGGCGTCCCGAAGACGATCGACAACGATCTTGCGGCGACCGACTACACGTTCGGGTTCGATACCGCCGTCCAGATCGCCACCGATGCAATCGACCGCCTCCACACGACGGCCGAGAGCCACAATCGCGTCATGGTCCTCGAGGTCATGGGACGCCACGCGGGGTGGATCGGCCTCCACGCGGGCTTGGCGGGTGGCGCCGACGTTATCCTGATCCCCGAGCAGCCCTTCGACATCAAGCAGGTCTGCCAGCACATCAAGCACCGGCACGCGCGCGGGCACTTCTTCTCGATCGTCGTCGTGTCGGAAGGGGCTCTGCCGAAGGAGGGAACGCTCGAGCTCCCCGCCTACGCCAAGGACGAGTTCGGGCGCCCGAAACTCGGCGGCATCTCCAACGTCATCGCCGGTGAGATCGAGCGTCAGACGGGGTTCGAGACCCGCGTCACGATCCTCGGACACGTCCAGCGGGGCGGGACGCCGACGGCGACCGATCGGGTGCTCGCGACGCGGTACGGGATCGCCGCGATCGACCTGGCGTCGGGGGAACGGTGGGGTCGGATGGTCGCGCTCCGAGGCACGGAGGTAGTGGACGTCCCGCTCGATGATGCGGTTTCCGAGCTGAAGACGGTTCCTCAGGAACTCTACGAGGAGGCCGAGGTCTTCTTCGGCTAAGGCGTGACATGATCCGGGTGCGAGCAGCGATGGCGGCCGTGGTCACGCTCGGCGCGATCGCGGTCCCCGCACCTGGTGCCGCCACAGCCTGCTCACTCGAGCCTTCGTTCTCAGCGAGCGTCACCCCACCGGGAGAGGCCATCCTTGGGTTCCCGGACCGCCGCGCGACGACGCAGGAGATCAACGGCTACGTGCAACGAGTCGCCACGGAAAGCCCTCGGGTCATCGACGGCGTCTTCGCGCACTCTTGGAACGGCACGGCCCTCGAGTACGCGATCGTCGGGACGAAGAGAAACATCGCCAGGCTCCCCAGGATCGTCGAGAAGCAGCAGCGACTCCGGGATCCGAGGCGAACCGGCAGGGTGGAGGCGGCACGGATCGCTCGACGGAACCCTGCCATTGTTTGGTACTCGAGCAACGTGCATGGTGGCGAGACGTCCGGCGCGGACGCCGCTGTCCAGATCCTCTACGAGCTCGCGGCGCGAACGGATTGCGCGGTGCGGCTACTGCTGCGGAACCTCGTCGTCGGCATCATCCCGATCCAGAACCCCGACGGGCGTGACACGGTCTCCAGAACGAACGACTACAGCTTCGACATGAACCGGGACTGGTTCGCTTGGACTCAGCCGGAAACGCGCGGCAAGATCACTCTGCTTCGCGACTACCCACCCGTGCTCTACATCGATGCGCATGAGATGGGGTCGAGCAACTTCTTCTTCCCACCGAACGCAGACCCTATCCATCACGAGGTCAGCGATCAGAGCATCCACTGGATCAACGACCTCTACGGACGCGCGCTCGCCCGGGCGTTCGAGGCGAGGCAACAGGACGACCCGACCCAGTGGGACTACTTCAACTACGACATCTACGACCTGCTCTACATGGGTTACGGCGACAGCATGCCGACCACTGCCTTTACGGCCGCGGGCATGACCTTCGAGAAGGGAATCGCAGATACCGACCGCCAGCGCGAGACCGAGCAGTTCGTGGCGGGCTGGACGTCGCTTCGGGTGGCTGCCAAACACAAGCGGGCGATCCTGGCCGACTATTACGAGGCGCACCGGCAGGCGATGAGAGAGGGAGCACAAGGACGCCTCGAGCCGAACCGGGTTTTCCAGGAGGGGAGCACGCTCGTGCGCAAGGTCCCGCGCGATCGCGTGGGGCACTACTTCATCGATCCCACCCGGGCCGAGGCCGACGCGGGAAGGGTCATCGACCGACTTCTCACCATGGATGTGGAGATCTACCGTCTCGGGCGGGATCTGCGCGTTCGCAACCTGAGGCACTACGGTCGCGTGGCTCGCCCTGGGGTGGTCCCGGCCGGCTCGTACTGGATCCCGATGAAGCAACCGCAGAAGCGCTGGATCCAGGCGATGCTCGGGGAAGACCCCTACGTGCCGTTTCCGTACTTCTACGACGTCACGGCGTGGTCCCTGCCGCTGCTTGCGAGCCTCGATGCCTCGTTCACGGGGGACCGCGTCAGGCCGCGGCGAGCGGAGCGAGTGCTCCTTCCTCCCCGAGGAGGCCTCGCCAGCGGGGCTCTGGGGGCGCAGTTCTTCTGGTTCGCGGGCGAGACTGCCCGCTCGGTCGCTGCGGCGTTCGCGCTCGTCCGAGAAGGCCACCGGGTCGAACGCCTTCCTTCGTCCCGTCAGGTGGGGGACCGGCGAGTCCCGAAGGGGACGTTCGTGGTTCCGAATCGCGGCGCCGTGAGCGCCGCGGTGCGCAGGATCGGCCTTCTGTTCTCGGTCCCCATGCACGCCTCGATCGGAACGCGGCCCGGCGGCGTGGAGATCGAGGAACCGAGAATCGCGGTCTACCAGCCGGCGCCCGAGGTTGGGCCGGCCAGAGGCCTGCTTGACGAATCACTCGGCCATCTCCGGTGGCTTCTGGATCAGGAGTTGGCGCTCCCGGTCGACCTGCTGAGCGGCGTGGAGGTGGCCGCCGGAGCGCTCACGCTGGGTGAGTACGACGCCTTCATCGTGCCTGGGGTGACGACGGCGGATCTAACCCTCGCGCAGGAGCAAATCCGTTTGTGGATCGAAGGTGGGGGAACGTTCATCGGGACCGCACGACCCGGTGGGACCGGGGGGACGCCGTTTGCCGTTTCCGCCGGCTACACGACGGCGACGCTTTCCGATGCCAATGCGCTCCAGGTTCCCGGAACGATGTTCCGGGTCGCCCTCAACCGGGCGAGCCCGCTCGCGTGGGGCGCGAGGCGGCACGCGTATTGGTTTCACCTCGGCGAGCAGGTGCTTTCCCCGACGGAGAGTGGGAGAAACGTGGCTCGGTTCCCCAGGCAGAAACGTGAGTTCTGGTTCTCGGGATACGCGGCGGGCGAGCGTGCTCTGAAGGGGTCGGCCGGTCTCGTCGAGGAGACACTCGGCGCGGGGCGCGTCGTGTTGTTCTCGGGAGAGCCCAACTTCCGCGGCTTCACCGACGGGACGGCGTTCCTGCTTGCGAACGTGCTCGCGTACCCGACGGCGGCTCCCCCCGCGGGAACGGACGTCGGAGATCCGGCGGTTCGCGATCTCGTCCGGTTGGCGATGGCCTCGGCGGGGGAGCCCACGGGGCCCGGGCGGCCGATCCGGATCGAGGTTCCCGCCGAGGAGACGCCCGCGGCCCTGGTCGTTCTCGAGCGCTTCACGAACGACATCGACGTCTTCCAGGCGAGGGGTTCCGCCTTCCTTGAGATCCTCAACCCGGCCGGCCTCGCGCCTGACGAGCACCCGTACTCGCGGCGGCTCCTGCCGGCGCTCCTCGGCGCGGGGATCGAGATTCATTCCGCGATCCTGTAAGAGGCATGGATATTCGCGTCAACCTTTACAGCGACACGCAAACGCGCCCGACCGACGGCATGCGGAGGGCGATGGCCGAGGCCGAGGTCGGCGACGAGCAACTCGGCGAGGATCCCACCGTCAATCGGTTACAGGAACGGGTCGCGGAGTTGCTGGGTAAGGAAACGGCGGTGTTTCTCCCGTCGGGGACGATGTGCAACGAGATCTCGTTCGGTGTGCACTGCCGACCCGGTGACGAGATCGTTATGGACCGGAGCGCGCATCCACTCAATTACGAGGCCGGGGGCCCGGCAGCGTTGACCGGGGCGCTGATCTACCCGATCGACGGCGACCGCGGGATCTTTACCGCCCGGCAGCTCGAGGAGGCGATCAGACCGGCGAGTCGCTACGCACCGAGGACGCGTGCGGTTTCCGTTGAGAACACCACCAACCGCGGAGGCGGCGCCTGTTGGCCGCTCGAGACGATGCGAGACGTGTGTTCGGTCGCCGGGGGCGCCGGACTCGCAAAACACCTCGATGGGGCGCGCCTGATGAACGCCGTGGTTGCGACGGGTGTCTCCGCTCACGAGTACGCGGCCCCGTTCGACTCGGCCTGGATCGACTTCTCGAAGGGCCTTGGCGCGCCGATCGGTGCCTGTCTAGCGGGAACGAAAGCGTTCATCGACGAGGCGTGGCGGCTGAAGCAGCGGATGGGCGGCGCGATGCGCCAGGCTGGGATTGTCGCTGCGGGGGCTCTTTACGCGCTCGACAACCACGTCGACCGGCTCGCGGAGGACCACGAAAACGCGAAGCGTCTTGCGGAGGGGCTGGCCGAGCTCCCGGGAATCGAGCTGGACCCCAAGACGGTCGAGACGAACATCGTCGTCTTCGACGTGGCCGCGGACGTGGGCGCTGGGGGCTTCGCCGCGAGGATGCTCGAAGAACAAGGCGTCCGCTTCAGCGAGATTTCCGAAACGCGCCTCAGGGCCGTAACCCACCTCGACGTGGACCGCAAGGGCATCGACGTGGCGCTGAGCGCGGCAGAGACGATTCTCGTGGGTCGCTGAGAGCTTCTACTAGGCCTTTCCGTTGCCGTCGGTGTCGACGACAGCGACCCAGGTCCGGGTGTGGTACACGATCGGCGGGAAGGTCGCCTTCTTCAGCTCTTTCTTGCTGAGCGGGTACGCCTCGCAACGGACGATGTAGGCCCAGGATCCCGCGACGGCGACCTGGCTGTAGTCGCCGAGGAAGGCGCTCGACCTCGAGAACGTCGCGAAGCGAACGTCGGTCCGAACATCGGTATTGACAAGGAGCGGCTCGCTCCAGGTCTCGCCGCTGTCCTTCGACTCCTGGTACCAGGTATCGACGTACGGCGAGAACTCGCCTTTCTTGGTGGAGAAGCCGCGGAACGTCTCGCCCTGCTGCTGGGTCCGGTAGGAGATCCGCACGATCCCATCTTGGCCGACGGCGATCGCCGGCGTGATGTGCTCGAGGTAGTCGTCGGTCGCGCCGGGATTGATGCGCTCGACGTCGCTCCAGGTGAGTCCCTCGTCGTCCGAATGGGTGACGACGATGTCGTTCACGACATCGCTCCGGAAGCGATTGTCGCCCCACGCGACGTAGATCCGCCCGGAGTTGGGATCGATGTCTGCCGTGGGGAGGTCCTCGGAGGCGCGGTGGAACCGCATGTCGGTGCCCAGATATCGGGCGACGGTCACCGGCGGCGCGAAAACGAGGGGTCCACCGGTTGGGATCGTTCCCGCCCCCGCGGCCAGCGAGAGGACGAACTTCGTGCCCTCGGGGTCGACCTCGGGAACTCCGGGACCCTCGGGAATCCTCGGAACCGGATACGCGAGGGTGTTGTAGACGACCGCGAGGTCGCCGTCCGGCGTGACCATCGGGATCGTCCCGATCCCTTGACCGGCATAGATCAGAAACGGACCCTGCCACGTCTGGGCTTGATCGTCGGAGTACATCGCGACCACCGGAGCCACCTGATCCCAGACCATGTAGATCCGTCCGGTGTGGTGTCCCGCGCCGGCGCCGTTGTCGACCACGATCCAGTTCTTGTCGTCCAGTGGGAACGTCCGCTCGTCGGGGACGCGGATCAAATCGCCCCACGTCTTCCCGCCATCGGTCGAGACGCTGAATCCGAGGTTGTTGCCCTCAGCGTCACAGAGGAGGTGGTTCATGTAGACGACGTTGTCGGGCCCGAATGCGACGACCGGGTCCGAGGCAAGCGGGCTCGCGCCTCCCGTCGATGTCGTGACGCCTGGGAACGCGCCATACTCCCAGGTCTTTCCCCCGTCGAACATCGTCGCGTAGCCGTTCGACTGTCCGCATCCACCGTCCACTCGGCCTGACTGATACACGGCAACGGCGTTGAGCGGATCCTCGGGATTGACGGAAATAGACGGCTCGGTCGTCGTGTCCTGCTGCTGGGGAGGCGTGGCTTTCAAGACGTGCCGCCCGGCCTCCGCGTCTTGGATGACAGCGGGTCCCGTGGGCTTCGGTCGCTTCTTCTTCTTTGCCAGCGCCGCCTCGCCGACAGTGGAAGCGGCAAATGAGGACAGGAGAACGAGGGAAACGAGCAGCGCGAAGCGTTGTCTTGTCATGTGGGGAAGGTACCACCCGAGGTTGGAAAACTCCTGCTCGCGGCCGCAATCATGCAGCCGGATCAGTTTCCGCCGATGTAGATCGTGACCTCCTGCCCGGAGCGGACGGTCGTGCCCGGTTCGGGATCCTGGCCGACGACGTGGTTCCCGGACGATCCCGGGAGTTGCACTACGCGGACGTCGAGTCCCAGCGCCCTGAGCTCGGCCTCGGCGGTCTGCTGCGTATCGCCGACGACGTCGGGCATCGGGAACTCTCGCGGCCCCTTCGAGACGACGATCGTGACGACCGTGTTCTCGTCGATACGCTCGTTCGGCGCCGGGCTCTGGCTGATCACGTTCCCACGAGCGACTTCGCCGGAGAACTCTTCTGTCACCCGGACACCGAGGCCGGCGGTCCGCAGGAGATCTTCCGCGTCACCCACGCTCCGACCGACGACGTTCGGCACTCGGACCTGGGGAGGACCGCGGCTGATGGTCACGTCGACGCCTTTTCCGGTTTCCAAGGTGTTTCCGAAACGCGGGTTCTGATCGATCACGCGGCCGAGCGGGACCTCCGGATCGAAGACGCGTTCGATGGTTCCCACCTCGAGTCCGACGTCTTCGAGGGCCCGCCTGGCTGCGGCGAGGGCCTCGCCGACGAGATCCGGAACCTCGACGAGCTCCGGTCCCTTCGAGATGATGACCGCAAGCGTGCTCCCTCGATCGACGGACGCCCCAGGTGTGATGCTCTGCCGAAGGATCCGCCCGGCGGCCACGTTCGAGGAGAAGACCTCTTGGGTGATCTCGAAGTCGATCCCGGCTTCCTCGGCCAGGCGCTGGGCCGCGGCGACGCTCATGCCGCCCAGGTTCGGAACGGTCGTCTGATGGGGGAGGACGTACGCCCAGCCTGCCCATCCGAGCGTCACGAGGAAGGCGAGGACGGCGGCAAATCGAGTCATCCGGCTGGCCCGTCGACGGCGACGCGAGGTGGGTGAGAGCGTCCTTGGGATCGTGACCGTGGTGGCACGGTCCGCCGGGGTTTCGGCGGTCGGGGGGATCGAGCGCGCCAGATCGCCGAGCGGCGGCGCGGGGGGAGACTCCGTGACTGCCTCGGCGAGCTCGTCTCGCATCACCTGCGCGCTCGGGGTTCGTTCCTCCCGCTCCCGACGGGTGGCGCGAAGCACGACGCCATCGAGCGCCTCGGGCACGAGGGGATTCGCAAGCGACGGAGGCGGCACCCGCTCGCGAAGATGCTTGTAGGCGATCGCCACCGAGGTCTCGCCGGTGAAAGGGACCTGCCCGACGAGAAGTTCGTAGAGCACGATGCCGGTCGCATAGAGGTCGGTCCGCGGGTCGGCTCGCTCGCCCTCGATCTGCTCCGGCGCAAGGTACTGCACCGTTCCCGTGACCGTCCCTGGCGCCTGGGTGATGCGGGACTCGGCGAACGCGCGGGCGAGACCGAAGTCGGCCACCTTGGCGCGCCCGTCCGGGGTGATGAGGACGTTTTCGGGCTTCACGTCGCGATGGACGATTCCCTGTCGGTGGGCGTGGTCGAGGGCGGCGAGGACTTCGTCAACGGCCTCCGCGGCCTGCGCCGGTTGGAGGGGACCGTGATGCGAGAGGATGGTCCGGAGGGGGTGCCCGTGCACGAACTCCATCACCATGAAATAGGTGCCGTTGGTCTGACCCCAGTCGTGGACCCCGACGATGTTCGGGTGGTTCAGCATGGCCGCGGCCCTGGCTTCCCGGCGGAAGCGCTCGATGAAGCCCGAATCGCCGGCAAACGTCGGATGGAGGACCTTCAGCGCCACCTCGCGATCGAGGACCGCGTCGCGCGCGCGGAAGACCTCGCCCATGCCGCCGGCGGCGATGCGCGAAATGATTTGATAGCGTCCGTCTACGGTCGTCTCGATCACGACATGCAGGGGGGAACGGCCCTCCCGGTCATTGTAAGAGCGCCCTCAAGGGGAAGCACGGAAGCGTGCAAACCACGCCATCCTCGGATTTCGCGGCTCAGCTCGACCGCGTCGAGCGGGACGTCGCCGGGGGCAATCTGGACCTCTCCACGCTGGGGTTTTGGCGGCTTGTGGCCCAGGTGAAACGCGATCCGGCGCTGCGTGACCTGTTCGCCGATCGGATCGGGGCGATCGACCGACTGGCGTTCGAGGGACGGGTCAGGGTGCGGTTCCCGCTCTGGCTCGGCACGCTGGTCCTGCTCGCCGGCGCGGGAGTCGGCGCCCTGGCGATCCCCGTCGGACTCGGCTTGGCTCGCGGGGAAGGGACATTCGGCTGGCTCTCGGTCGGTCGGTCTCCTCAGCTGGGCGGATTGGTGCTGCTCGCCTCCGCCCTGGTGCTCACGGTGGCACTCCACAGTCCGACCCATGTGATCGTGGGTCGACTGCTCGGGATTCGGTTCCTCGCGTACTTCATCGGGGGGCCGATCCCCGTGACACCCGGGGCCAAGATCGAGTATTCGTCGTATCTGCGGGCCTCGCCTGGCGCCCGAGCCGTCATGCACGCCGCGGGGGCCGTGGTATCCAAGGCGGCGCCCTTCGTGGTGTTCGCCTTCGCTTACTTGGCACATCGCGCCAGAGAGTACGAGCTGCTTCCGGCGTGGTCGCTCTGGACGGTGCTCGGCGTGGGGCTGTTTCAGCTCCTGACCGACGCCACGCTCTCGCGGAGGTACTCCGACTGGAAGAAAGTGGCCCGCGAGCTCCGCATCGCTCGGTCCGACTCGGGCCGGGCCTGAGGTTTCTTCCCCGGTCGCTATACTGAATGCGACGCGAGAAGCGCCGGGGAGCCCGGACGAACCGGGCTGAGAGGCCGGTTGAGACACGTGCCGGCGACCCGCAGAACCTGATCCGGGTCATACCGGCGAAGGGAGGAAGCGGGCCGCGCGAGCGGCCCCTTTTCATGAAGTCGACGAATACCTCATCCGACCCCCTGGTCATCGCTGACAGGTCGTTCTCCTCCCGGCTGATCGTGGGCACTGGGAAGTTCGGCTCACACGAGGTGATGCGAGACGCCCTCGAGGCTTCCGGGACGGAGATCGTGACGGTGGCGCTCCGGCGCGTTGACCTCGATGCGACCGGAGGGCCGGACATCCTAGAGTTCATCGACCCCGCCCGGTACCTCGTGCTGCCGAATACCTCGGGCGCGCAGGACGCGGGTGAGGCGGTGCGGCTCGCGAGACTCGCTCGCGCGGGAGGCCTTCCGACCTGGGTGAAGCTCGAGATCACGCCCGAGCCCCGCTACCTGCTCCCTGATCCCGTGGAGACGCTGAAGGCGGCCGAGGTGCTCGTCGCCGACGGGTTCACCGTGCTCCCGTACATCAATGCGGACCCGGTCCTAGCGAAGCGACTGGAGGAGGCCGGGTGCGCCACCGTCATGCCCCTCGGCTCGTGGATCGGCTCGGCGCGAGGGGTGAGGACCCGGGACGCCGTGCAAATCATCGTCGAGCAGGCGACCGTCCCCGTCGTCTGTGACGCGGGTCTCGGCGCACCGTCGGACGCGGCCGAATGCCTGGAGATGGGCTGCGATGCCGTACTGGTCAATACCGCGATCGCCGTGGCGAACGATCCGGTCGAGATGGCCCGGGCGTTTCGTATGGGAGTCGAGGCCGGCAGGGCCGCGCTTCTCGCGGGCAAGGCGCCGGTCCGAGAAGGCGCCGAGGCCTCGAGTCCTCTTACGGGCTTCCTCGATGGTCTCGTCACGTCACAGGCCGATCCCGCAGTCTCTTCCCAACCCGACGAGCGATGAAGATCGAACGTCTCGAGGATCTCGACGAACCGGTCTCCGAGCGGGACGGGTTCCTGGACCCGTACCCGGGCGTGACGTTCGCTCAGGAGCTCGGTCGGCTCCCGATGGATGCCCTGCTCGCGGTGGCGACCGGAGCCGACCATGCACGAGTGCAGCGGGCGCTCGGGAGCGACCCCCTTGAGCGGTCCCTCGAGGATTTCGCCGCGCTCATTTCGCCGGCGGCGGGAGAGCTGCTCGAGGAGCTGGCTCGCGCATCTCGACGGCTCACGCTCGGCCGATTCGGACGGACGATGCATCTGTACGCGCCGATCTATCTCTCGAACGAATGCCTGACCACCTGCGTCTACTGCGGGTTCGCGAAGAACCTTGACGTCGAACGCAAGACACTAGGGTCCGAAGACGCCGTGGCCGAGGCCAGCTATTTACACGCACGCGGGTACCGGTCGCTTCTCCTGCTCACCGGGGAGCACGAGCGCGCGACCGGCGTCGAGTTTCTCGAGCGGCACATCCGGCGCCTCGCAGCCGAGATCCCATCGCTTGCGATCGAGGTGCAGGTCTGGGGCGAGCGCGAGTACAGGCGACTCCGGGACGCGGGGTGTGAAGGGGTCGTCATCTATCAGGAGACCTACGACCCGGGAAGATACGCCGAGGTCCACGTTGCCGGGCGGAAGAAGAACTACCGTTGGCGGCTCCTTGGCCCCGAGCGGGCAGCGCGCGTCGGGATGAGGCGGCTCGGAATCGGGGCGCTCTTCGGTCTCTCCGACGACTGGCGCTTCGAGGCGATCGTTACGGCCGCCCATGCGCGGTTTCTGATGCGCCGGTACTGGCGGAGTCAGGTGACCGTCTCGGTTCCGCGCATCCGACCGTCGGCGAGCGGATTCCAGCCTCGGGTCGAGCTCGACGATCGCGAGCTGGCACAGCTGGTCTGCGCACTTCGGCTGCTCCTCCCCGATGCCGGCATCGTTCTCTCGACGCGCGAGCCGCCGGCGTTGCGGGATGGGCTCCACCGGATGGGCATCACGCATACGAGCGCGGGTTCGCATACCGAGCCCGGGGGATACACACACCCGGACGAGGCCCAGGTGCAGTTCGAGATCGCCGACGAGCGGTCACCGGAGGAGGTCGTGGAGTCGCTCCGGGCGATGGG
>JBOGWA010000058.1:0-12090 GCA_050693155.1 Actinomycetota bacterium
GTACTGGCCTGGCCACGACCGTAAAGCAGAACTGAATCGTGTCGATCACCGCCAAAGTGGGAGGGGTGACGCGCATACTCAGCGGTTCAGTCAGGTCTGGCACATTTCCCCTAAGCGCGGCCCAAAAGGAAGTCTCGTCCGATCCGTACGACCCGCCCCCATCTGGGCACGGGACTGGAAAGCGGTGCCCAAAGGATCCATCAGCGAGCCGGCTGCGAATGATCGCCTCGATCGCGTGCCAAGCTTGGTCCGAGATTTCGCCATCTGTGCGCGGTCTAGGTCCACGTTCTTGGTTGCTAAAGAACTCACTCACTCGAGGCACCCTATAGGTCGGAGGGGATGACCAGGGCCTTTCGCCGCTCGGTCAAAGCATCCGCGCCTGGGCCTGTGGCCCGGTTCAAGAAGCCAGAGGCGGCCTCAGCGTACAAACGAGGCCCAGCGTACTGAACCACGATGCCCTCCAGCACAGTGAGGCTGCCGTCCACCAGCGCGGTGATGGACTCCTGATACTCCTCGGCCTGGTAAGGACTTGCGATTCCTTGAACGAATGCGCTCGCGTCCTCGTAGTCGGAACGTCGCCGAAGGCGCCATAGGACGCTGAAGAGAGTTGTGGGTGGGATGCGTCCAGCGATCCCCTGGGTCTCGGCCCGCGGGACCTGCTTCCTCCCCTGCCTCCTTCGCCATATCACCTTGCGCTCTTCGATCTGGCGATCTCGGGTGGTACGCAGCAGCATGAACAGCGAGTCCCACACTGTATCGGGCGTGGGGGACTTGAGGGGGTGAACATCACCAGAAAGTACCGCGGAGGGCGGGAGACCACCCAAGGTCATCAAGGCACGGTCCGGGCCGCCTTCACAGTAGACCGACCAGGGTGGGGGGAACAGCTTCCGATCCTTGACCCAGCTCCCCAACGTCGCAAGGGCTGAGGCATGTGTTGGATCGAACTCCTGACCCGCTGCGAGGAAGAGGGCTCTTGCCCCGTGAAAAGCAGCGTAGTAGGCGAGAGGCCCCGACCCCGGGATAAGGTGCGGGAGCAACCCCGGATCGAAGGCGCCCGGTAGACGGAGTTGCAGCTCCTTGGTCCAGGAGATTGTTAGAGCCCGGGCTACGGCCTGCTGCTCATCGTTGGACAGGCGCCGGCGGTCAATCGATCGAAACTTCTTGGTGCCCCTAATTTCCCGTACGAGGCTGGGGGCCAGAAAGGGACCCATGCCGTAGATGTCGCCGAGATAGTTCCTAATGTGGACCAGGTAGTTCTTGTGCGTGGTAAACGCCTTTTCCGCCTCCGATTCGGTCGGGGGCGAAAGGTACTTGGGAAGGTGTGTCAGGCCACGCCGCAGCGGCATGACCCGATTGTTGCACCGAGAATCAATCGCTGTGGTTACTCGAGGTCCCGCGGCTACCGTCAAGCGGGTTCCGGGAACGTCAGCGTCACGATTTGCTTGGCGGTTCGATCGCGTGGAGGTGAAGGGCCTAAGCGCTCAGCGTGATGGTCGGGTGGAGGGGTCGGATTCGATCTCGGAAGGTACGCCGCCAATTACCTACGGTCTGAAACACCGCTCTTGTCCGAGCACTACCGAACTAGGAGTTACGGTGAGACATGCTCTGTAACTATGTCGAGCGACATCGGCCCCATCCGGCAGGAGGTAGGAGCATCCTCCGATGTGGCCCGTTCCTAGTATCCTTCGCGGTCGGCGGGGAGCTGCTGGACCAGCTCGTTGGCCAAGTCTCGAGCCTCCCCGGCGTACTTCCCCCAGGTCGGGATTTGTGAGTTGGCGATCTCGGAGAGCGCGTGACCCGCGGTTTCGTTCCCCTCCACCGCGTAGTGATGCAACAGCCGCACGAGGAGTGGGAGGAAGACGTTGTCCCCGAACTCCCTGACGACCGGGATGTCTTGCGGGTTGCGGAAGATGTCGATCGCAACCGAGACCGCATCTGGATCCAGCGCGCCGAACTCCTCGATGAAATCCTCGAGCGAGACCGCTCTATAGGCCGTAGGGCCTATCCGATCCATGATCCTGTCTCTGAGAGGCTCGTCCATATGAGTTAGGCGAGTCGGGCGGCACCGAAGGCCAGCCCTAATGCGGCAAGGATCGTGGGGATGATCACGGTGAGCGCCATCCGCATGATTTGGGCGCTGAGTCGCGACTCCATCGCCTCCAAGTCGCGCTTGGTGGCGACGTCGGCCCAACCGACCGGCGGTAGCAGCGACATCATCGTCTCGGTCGGCTTCCTACCGAGAAAGGCTTCGAGCTTGTCGTAGAGCTCGTGACGATCACGTTCACTGACTGCCATCTTGCCCTCCTTCTCTGCGCGTGACAAGAGAGAGGGGGAGAGAAGAGCAAGCTAGCAGCGCCCACTGACACGATGGGAATTGGCTAGTCGCCGTACTGCTTTGTTTCGGCCCGTTCGAAGACGAGGCTGTGTGCGACGCCTTCGAAGACCGGGCGATGCTCAACGCTCAGCGAAGGAAAACGACGTCGTTGTGCCATTCGAGGAACTCCCTGGAGGGGCGGTCCTCGGCCGCGCTCGGGATCCAGAGGTCGCGGCCCTCGAGGGAGTAGTAGGCGTCGCCGTTGTCGAAGTCATCGCGGAGGCGAGGGCTGACCCTGAAATCCTGATCCGGCGTGATCGTCACATAGCCTCGGTCGAACAGCGTGTGGACGTCCGAGCGAAGCAGCACCCCGTTGTCGACCCGGTGACCTCCTCCCTCAGTGACCGGTCGGATATGACCGGCTTGTAGAACCGGGAGCGCTCGCTCGCCTGTGACCGCACACCTCCGCTCGTAAGCCTCGGTCACGAGTGTTCGGAAGGCACCCTGCCCGAGGCGTCGCCGAACGAGTGTCGGATCCCCCCACATCGGTCCCTCGATCTCTCGCATTGCCGTCCGCCGGGCCTTCGTCTCAACCTCCTCGAGAAGCCGCTGGCCGTAGAAGGACTCCAGGTTGTAGGTCTTTCCTTGCACGATGTTTCTTGACCAGTCCGGTGGTGCGTCAATCCAGTCATCCTCGGCGAGAAAGAACGGCTGGACGAGGACGATGCACCCGACGTCTGAGGTTCCCGGATCGAGTGGTGAGCGCCGAAGTCTCTGGATTCGGGACTTCATGTCGGCGAGGGAGGCAGCCCCATTCTTGTCCTCGAACAGTTCCCATACGTATGGGTACGGGAACGTGCCGGACCACGCGAGCATGCCTCCTCCCACGATCTTGTGAGTGGGGTATTTGAGCTTAAAAAGAAACAGCCCTCCCGCTCGGATAGCCGCGAACGGACGCTGCGCGGAGGGCTGCCAGAAGTTGACCTCGTCGAGATGCGGCCGCGACCTGAGGAAATCGAACCAATCCTTGTCCGTCACCGCCACGTACGCACGCACGGCTTCGATCAGGAGTCTAGGTGATCCCGCCTTTCTGATAAAGTGGTCACCGAGGTAGTTACTTAGTTTGGAGGCTGAGGATGCCCGAAATCGGGATCAAGGGGCTGAAGGCTGAGGTGTCTCGGGTCATCACTGAGGTGTCCGGAGGCGCCAGTTACGTCGTCACCAAGAGAGGACGCCCTGCGGCCGTCATCGTCCCGGTAGAGGACGCCGAGGATATCGTCCTGGCGCAGGCTTCGGCGTTTGTGAACATGCGTCGCCGAGGCCGCGAGGACTACCGTCGGGGTCGCACGGCCGCCCTCGATGAGCTCGGCTGAGCCGTACGAGGTCCGTCTCTCCCGGTCCGCGGTCCGCGCCTACGAGCGTCTTCCCCCGAAGCGCCGAGATGCGGTGCGCTCAGCGCTCAAACGCCTGGCCGCGGATGTGGCCACTCCGTCGAGGCGCGGCGGCAAGCGCGTCAAGACGATCCGTGGACCGACAGACGCTTTCCAACGGCTGCGAGTCGGCGATCTCCGAGTCATGTTCGATGTGATGTCAAAGGACCGTGTTCTGCTCATCCTGGGCATCGTCCATCGCTCCGAGCTGGAGCGATGGATTCGAGGCCGCTAATTCACGCGAGGCGGATTGCGAGGACGTCGTCGGCCTCGAGGAGTGACTGACCGCGCAACCCTGACCTGCTCTCGGCCCGGAAGCGGCCGAAGGAATCTACTTGCTTCCGTAGAACCTGATGGGCGGGACCGGCGCCCGCGGGTCCGAGGAGGGTGGGGAGATGAAGAAGCGTTTGGCAGGCGCGATGGTGGTCGGGGTGGTCGCGGTCGTCGCCGCGCTAACGGCGCTTGGAAGTTCGACGAAGGCGAAACCGCCCCCGCCGGCGCCGACATACTCGAACAAGACGATCGCCGGGACGTGGGGCATGTTGCTGAACGTCTATGCCGGCGGCGCGGTTGCTGCGGTCGGTGGCACGAACCTCGCGGTGATCACGTTCGACGCTGATGGTGGATGCGAGGGAACCTTCCGGGCGAGCCAGGCCGACGGGGGCACCACCAACGGGATCGTCTCCTGCAGCTACGAGGTCCAGGAGAGCGGGCTGGGAACGATCTTCCTCGTTCTCGAAAGCACCGACCCGGTTGAGGTCGATGCCGAGTTCCTGCTGGTTGGCAAGGGCGACGAGATGTACGTCATGGAGTCGACCCCGGGCTTCCTCGGGGATGGGGTCGGGAAGCGCCAGACGCCAGGCCGATAGTCGTCTAGGCGAGGCGGGCGGCGGCGAAGGCCAGGGCGAAGGCGCCGAAAATCGTCGGGATGATGATAGTGAGCGCCGCCCGCATGATCCGCTCGTTGATGCGTGACTCCATCGCTTCCATCCTGATCTCGAGCTCGGACTTGACCTGCTCCAGATCGTGTTTCGTGGCGACGTCGGCCCAGCCAACCGGCGGGAGGAGCGACATCATCGTCTCGGTCGGCCTCTTGCCGATCGCTCCCTCGAGCGCCTGGAATAGTTCCTGACGATCCGTCTCACCTATGGGCATTTTCTCTCCCCTCCGCGTCGCTGACAACAGACTCAAGAGGGGGTACTCGAAGCCTAGCTGACACCACTGACATGGCCCCGACCCAACGGTCGCCTGCCCAGTGAGCGCTGGGTCGGTTGAGGGGAGGGGTCAGTCGCCGTACTGCTTGGTTTCGGGGCGTTCGATGAGGAGGGCGTGGGCGACCGGATCGGCGACGGGGCGATGCTCGACACCCCGCGGTACGACGAACAGGGTCCCCGCAGTGAGCTGGATGGGGTCGCGACCCTTCATCTCGATCCGGAACTCGCCATCCCAGCAGAGGAACAGCTCGTCCCCAGCGTGGCGGTGCCAGGGGACGTCGCCTTCGATCCGCGCGACCCTCACGACAGCGTCATTTGCGAATGCCAGGTCTTGGGGCTGCAAGGGTCCAGGTAGCTTCGCGATGGCGTCCGGGATGCTGATCGGCTCGTCGCTCATGAGCACATCGTAATTCCCGAAGGGATTACCGTATGCGCGTGCGCGGAAACCTCCGGAAGGACTCGGAAAGCGATCTCGCCGAGACGGGACGCCTCGAAACGTTTGCCGACGGTGTCATGGCGATCGCGATCACGCTGCTCATCCTCGAGATCGACGTTCCCCATGCCGGGCCCGGCCGCTCTCTGGGAGAGGCGCTGGGCGAGCTCTGGCCGAGCTACGCGGCCTACTTCGTCAGCTTCATGACGATCGGCATCATCTGGGTCAACCACCATCACCTGTTTACGGTGATCCAACGGACGAACCACACGTTCCTGGTGCTGAACGTGCTCTTCCTAATGACGATCGCGTTCCTCCCGTGGCCGACCGCGCTTGTCGCGGAGCACATCCGGCAACACGACGCTCGCACGCTCGCGACGGTCGTCTATGGACTGTCCATGTTCTCGATCGCGGTGATGTTCAACGTGGCGTGGCGCTACGCGGCACGCGGCCTCCGCCTGTTGCCGTCGAACATCAATCGGAACGAACTGGAGCGCGTGAACCGCAGTTACCTCTCCGGCCCGATTACCTATCTGGTTGCGACGGTGCTTGCGTTCGCGAATGCGTGGTGGAGCCTCGGGATCTTCGCGGCGCTCGCGCTCTACTGGTTGCTTCCGGGGAGCGGACCGCGAATCGGCCGGCTTCTCGAGGAGCCGGTTCCCGAGTCTGAGACGGCCGCGAGCAGGCGGCCGGTGTTCGTCAGGAACACCTCGATCGGATGGCGCTCGAGGAGCTCGAGGAACCGGTTGTCGTTCCGTTGGTGCTGTTTGGTCCCTATATCGGAATGATTGTGGCTCCGTTTCGCGACTGCAGCCCCCGCTCTCCCTCTAATACGAGCTGTTGCGTTTCGCTCGGGGCGAGCTGGCGAGATCGAACACGCGTCTCCAAAGCTTCGCCCCGGTCGCGCCGGCTCTGGCCCTCCCCACCCCGAACCTGAGGAAACGCGCTCCGCTCTTCGCGAACCCGCTCTCAAGGAGATCCACGCCATCGGCCGGCAGGAGGTCGGCCACGAAGAGCTGGCGGATCCCGCCCTCGACCACTACGGCCCTGGTCCACAAGTCGCGCCCGCTTCGGCCGGAGATCGGGACATAGGAGATCGGGTAGACGCCGTAGTCCGCCGGGATGCTCGAAACCACCGCCAGGTCGGCGTTGCCGTCCCCGTCGAGATCGCCGCGGAGCGGGTAGACGTCCTGCTGCTTCCCGAGCCGCCTCGCCCAGACCAGGCCCCCGGTGGCGCCGTCCAAGAGTCGGGCGACCCTCTGCTTCTCGGGCGCCGCTCCACCCTTCCGGGCGCCCGGCTGCGTCGAGACGAGGTCGACGACCCCGTCCCCGGTCGCATCGCCGACCGTGTAAGGCCAACTGGGGAGTGCGCGGGCCCAGATCGCTTCTCCGTCCGATCCGCCGATGAGCTGCGCGTCCCATTTGGGTAGGGCACCCCCCCGAACGAAGGCGAAGACGAACACGTCTTCACCTCCGTCCCCGTCCGCATCACCGGCGAGCTCGTGCCCTTTCCACCTCGCCCGGTCCAGCGCCCACATGGTCGCTCCGTCCACCCCGGACAGGGCGTCGAAGCGCGATTTCCCCGCGTCTGATTCGAGCAGGACGTCGCCGAAGCCGTCACCGTCGAGATCGGCGCCGTGCAAGTAGTAGGCATACCCGAGTACGTCGACCTCTCGCTGCCACTTCGGAGGACCGCCGGTCCCGGGGTAGGCGGAGACACTCACGGTGCCGCCGGCAGACCCGCCGGTCGGCTCCGGGCTGAACGAAACGACGGCGACGTCGGTGAGGCCGTCTCCGGTAAAGTCCGGAACCCACGAGACCCCCGGCGACGAGGCACCGGTCGCCGAGAAGACGGCGATCGGCTGGCCGGTGCGCCCCGACACCGCCTCGAAGATAGTGCTCTCGGCGAACCTGTCAGCGGTCCCGTCGTAGACATATGCGGCCCCGTGGCGCTCCACGAGCAGGTCGGCCGTATCGTCGCCGTTCAGATCCTCGGCTCCGTCGGCCGGGTAGGCGGAGCCGAGACGGGCGCTGCCTTCGCTCGATCCCACCGTTACCCACAAGGTGTATAGCCCCGTGTAGGAGCGGCTCCACAGCTCCCCGCCGTCGGCGCCGCGGAGGGCTCGGAAGATTGTCGTGGTCTGGTACCCGCCGGGGATCGGTTCCGACGTCTGCTCCTCGAGCAGGACGTCGTCACCTGGAACACCATCGAGGTCTCCCATCGCCCTGATGTCGGAGTAGCCACCGGACTCGATCGTCCACAGCGTTGTGCCGTCGACCCCGTCGACGCCCGAGATCCGCGTCTTCCCTCCAGAATCGTCATACTGATAGAGGAAGAGATGCTCGAGGGCGTCCTCGGTGCCGTCGGCGTTCAGGTCTCCTGCGGGAATGAGGTACCGAGCCGGCGGAGGGAGATAAGCCGAGGCCGATGGTGGAAGCACGACGATCAGTGACAGGACCGCCGAGAGCACGACTAGGGTTCGGCCTCCGCGAACAGTCATGCCTTCTCCTTGCCGGATCCCGACCATCGGATCATATGCGCCTCGGCCTATCTGTTCGCGTAGCAGCACTAGAGTCCTTCCGGGTTCTGTCTGCCGGAGCGGAGAAGGCTGGCGTTAGCCGACGGCCTTGACGATCTCGGGGTCGAGTCCCGGGTACTTCTCGAGGAACCCCAGACGCTCGGGCCTTGAACCACTCCACGGGCCGGAGGCATTCCGCTGGTTCGTCCCCGTGGCGTCGCGATGGTGGGATTCTCCCCTGCGGCCGCGCCGATCCTCGCCCGAGGCGAAGGCGGAAGGGCCCCCGCGAACGCTAGCCACGAGAGAGCTCGACTACTCGTTGCCAGAGGAGCTGACCGTTGGAGCCGGATCGGGCCCCTGCGATCAGGTATCGGCCACGGCCCCAGCTCTCGAGGATGTCCCCCCAGGGTCTACCCCGAAGCGATGCGACCGAGATCTGGTTGACATATCCTTTCGCGGTGGCCGGCCGTGACCAGAGGGCGCGGCCCGTTTGCCCGGAGATAGGGCCGTAGGCTGCGGTTCCAGGGCGGTAGTAGATGACGATGAAATCCCCGCCGCCGTCGCCATCGAGGTCTCCACCGACCGGTATCACGTGGCCCCCCTCGTCGATGACGCGACTCCACGCTCGCTTCCCAGTCGCCCCGTCGAAGATTCGGACGCGGCTGCGCTCTCCTCTCGCCCGGACTGTGGACAGGATGTCCATCACTCCATCGCCGGTCGAGTCGCTCGCAGCTATTGAGGAACCCGCGTTGGTGAAGGAGCGGGTCCACAGCATCTCGCCGTCCGAGCCGCGGAGTAGGAACCAGCTGCGCTTCCCGCCCCTGAAACCAGAATTTTCCCCGATCAAATCCTCGCCCGAGTCACCTGTGGCGTCTCCCGCGGTCTCTGCATAGGCATATCCCTCGAACTCCAAGCTCCACAGCGAGGACCCATCAGAACCCGTGAGCCCTTCGATGCTCGACGTGCCCTCCTCGGCGTGGTAGTTCGAGATAACGAGTGCATCGCCGAGGTCATCGCCGTCGAGGTCGGCCGTTTGGAGGAAGGGCTGGGACAACACGTCGACCTCGGACTGCCAGATGGGAAGAGGAAGCCGACTGTTTCCCTGGTACGCGGAGACTGTTGCAGTTCCGCCCCCATCCGTTTGGGTGCTGAGGGCGACCGACATCGTCACCACATCGGAGAGCCCGTCACCGGTGATATCGGGGATCACGTCCGCGTCCGGATACCCCTGGAGGCTGACGACGGGGAGCGCGGCGATCAGCTCGCCGGTGGCACCCGAGACCACCTCGACGATCCTGTTCACACTCTCCCGGGACGCTCCCGTCCCGCTCTCGTACAGGTATGCGGAGGAGTTTCGGGAGATCAGGAGGTCGTGGGCACGATCGCCGTCCAAATCGCCGGCGGTCGTGGATCTCGGATATGCGTACCCAGGCTGCACGGCTCCGCTGCTCGACCCCACATCAAACCCTGTCGCGAATCCGGCGTATTCCCGTGTCCACAATTCTTCCCCGTCTTCTCCGCGAATCGCCGTCAGGGTGGTCGTTGTCACCTGACCTGCTAGATAAGGATCCTCGGCGTATCGAACGAGGACGAGATCGGCTCCGGAGCCTCCATCCAGGTCACTAAGGGCATACGGCTCGGGATGGCCGTCGAACTCGAGTGTCCAAAGGTCGGTTCCGTCCGTGCCGCGGACACCCGATAGCCGCGTGACCGCCGAGGTGTCGCTCGAAAGGCTCAGGAGCTCGACCGCGTCCTCTTTTCCGTCTTCATCGAGGTCGCCCGCGGGGACGAGCACGACATCCCCGTATTTGAAACCGGGCTCCTGTGCGTCCGCTCCGATTCCGGGCCCCAGCACGGCGAGGGACAAGGTGAGCGCGACCGCGATCGTTCTGAGGATGGTGGAGTTCAAGCCACCCTCAATATTCGGCGTATTGAGTGTTTTGACCTACGTACACGGGTTCCTTTGGAGTTTAGAGGCCTCGACAGCGTGATTCGTCCGCGTTGCTAGCCGACGGCCTTGACGATCTCGGGGGTCGAGCCCCGGGTACTTCGAGAGAGACTCCACGCGCTCCGACTTGAAGCGGAGAACAACGAGCTCCTCGTACTCATCCATGCGGCTTGGTCCTCATGCAGGTGCGTGGTGGAGTAGCTCCAGATCGTCGATCGCCGGAACGAATTCGGCGATTGGAACAGCCGAATTCGGAGTCCTGGTAAATGCGATGGTTACTGTGCGATCGCCTTCACAATGGCGTAGGAGTGCGGAATATTCCGTCTTCTTCGAACGGTCGTCGTCCTCGCCGCCGCCGACTAGTCGCGCGCCGAGCGCGCGTTCAGCCAGCGAAGGAGTTCCGGGCCGGCGCCGATCAGGATCGCGAGCCCCACGCCCAATACCGGGGCGGCGCTCCACCAGTGGAACGGCACCTCGACGATCCCGTTTGCCAGCTCATCGAGGTTGTACCCAAACGCCACGAGCGACATCGTGGCGAGGATCAATGCGATCGCTCTCCGAAAGAAGACTACGGTCATGTTAGGCGGGCCGCTGCGAAGGCGAGCCCAACCCCCGCAAGTACCGCCGGGATGTTCACAGTGAGCGCCGTCCGCATGATTTGCGCGTTGAGGCGGGACTCCATGACTTCGTGTTCGCTCTTGTTTAGAGCTCGAAAGTGTTCGACGTCCTGCTTCAAGTATTCGATGTCCTGCTGCGTCGCCGCCCGAAGATGCTCTAGATCTTGCTTGGTTGCGGCCCGGAGATACTCAAGGTCCTGTTTGGTTGCGACGTCGGCCCAACCGACGGGTGGCAATAGGGCCATCATGGTCTCCGTTGGCTTTTTGCCGATTACTTCCTCGAGCCTCTCGAAGAGTTCGTGACGGTCCGGTTCACTCACAGCCATTGTCTCTCCTCGCTGAGTGTTCCACAAACAGAGGAGGAGATATGAACCGTAGCAGGGGGTACTGACATCGGATCACTCTGCGAGGCGGATGCCGAGGGCGTCGGCCGCGTCGCGCACCGCCGGGTGGTCGAGAGTTAGCGGCTCAGGTTCCTCAGCAACATCGAGTCTCGGGACGGCGCGCTCGGCGAAGAGTGTGATGTTGATCCAGGACGCTTCGATCGTGGACCACCACTCGAAACCATCCCCGCCCTCCTCGTAGATGGCGAGAGCGATCTCTTGCGTCAAATCCCTCTCCTGCGTCGCGACCTTGGAGGGGCGGAGCGTCCGTTCCTTCAGCACTGCCGGATCGTCGAGGTCCACCAGCGACGCGAGCCGATCCTCGTCGATCTGCGCAAGTGCGTATCGGAAGCCGTCGCCCCTGACGAATATGTCATCGGTCACCAGCTGGCCCACGAAGGTCTTCAGGTGCTCTGCGATAACAGACTCGGGCACCCGACTTGCATAGAAGGCGCCATACGCCGTCGGATTGTCGTGTCGTCCGGCCCCCTGGAGCTTTCTCGGAATGTGCAGTGCGCCGCCCGCCTCCGTCGGAGGGCTTTCGGGGAAGAAGGGGAACGCGCGAAAGATCAACCTAAGCGAAGGAGCCGGCCTCAGTTGCGTCAACCGCGGCGACAACGTCGGTGACCCGACCCTGGGCGAGATAGTCGATCGGACGGAAGTTGCTGAGGAAAGGATTCAAGCCGTGAAGCCACTTGATTGCGGTCTCGGGATACATGAAGGAGAGGAGTCGCGTAAGCACGAACTCGAGACCTTCGACCTTCCTGCGGTTCTCTAAACCAGGATCTTCGCCCTTCTTGAGCCAGCGGCTGACCCGTGAGGGACTCACCCCAAGGAGCCGGGCCAGTCTCGCCTGGCTCCCAAGGTCGTTCACGACTGCCTCTAGCTTCTTGGTCAAAGCCACCGGCATGCGGTATGCACCCCCTCTGACAAGATCGTATAGCAACAGAATCCATTGCGCAATAGAAAGAGTTTCGAAGCGTATCGACTTGAACTGTCACGGCGTGCACACGGACCGTCCAGCGGACTGGACACCACAAGCGCGAAAGGCCGCTAAGAGGTCCCCGTCCGGCCGGCCCGCCAGAGGCTCGGCGACTGCCCGTGTGCTCGCTTAAACGCCCGGCTGAAAGCTTCCTCAGAGTCATATCCGACGCGTCGTGCAACGGCAGCGACCGTGACCTCCGTGCTGCGCAGCAGTTCTTGCGCGACGCGCATGCGCCACTCGTTGACGT
>JBOGWA010000059.1:0-7370 GCA_050693155.1 Actinomycetota bacterium
GAACATCGAGACCGTGACGCTTCCGCGGGCTACGGGCACGTACATGGTCTCCGTGAACGGGTTCGCCGTCGTGAACTCCGGCTACGACGGAACCGCGACGCTCTCGGGCGTCAAGAAGGTCAAGGAGAAAAAGCGGGCCCGGTAGGAAGCGGTACTTGCCTGTAGGTGGGGCTGAACTTCAGTTCGGAATTGGGTGGTTCACCCCTTCGCATAACGCGCCGCATAGTCGCGAATGAACGCCTCTTCTACCGTGCCGAACGTCGATGAGAACATGAAGGTATACGGAGACATCGTCGTGCAAGGCCCAAAATCTCCCCTCGGCCCGCCGGAGGGAAGGGCTTCGATGCAATTGGCGTAGTGGTGGTGAGCTCCGAGCAGGTGGCCGATCTCATGTGCGGCAATGACGCCTTCGTCAACCTGGTACGGAGCCGTTATCGTCTCCTCGATCTTGTAGTCGATACTTCCGAAGGCAAAGGCACGGTCATTAAATCGAACTCCGCCGATACAGTTGGCATATCCGCCACCCCAATAACGCGTAAAGAGATAGACGGCGTCAACGCCTGAGGGGCGCTTTCCGCCGTAGTGGCGCTTCATGAATCGAAGGAAATCTTCTGGACTTGGCGATTGCTTGGCAAACCTTGAGGGTTCGGGCACGGCGTCGTAGCTAGCTCTGAGGCTGATCCCAATCCGCGAATACGTTTCCCTCGTAGTGCGCATATACATCCTCGCCAGGTCTAGGTCCGGGAGATTTGCCATGACACGAACCTCCAACGGAAGCAGCCGTGATGAGTCTGCGGGAATCGGTGGGATCCATTCCGGCGGAATCTGGAGGCAGTCCGGTGGTTCCCCTTCCTCCAGAAGTCCGGAGTGGACCGACTCGGTACCACCTGCTGACTCGGGCGTAAGCAGGTAGGGGAACACTAGGGCGCCTATCGCGAGCATCAGTACGCTTCGAAGGCGACCGCGAAGGCGGCCGCTTCGCATCCAGCGCCCCATCGCGGACCCGAGCGTACCACCACAGAGAGATCGGGACTCCCTGGGTCCTTGACGATAATGACTCGGGGCCGGAGGTTTGCGTTGTCCGCGAGCCAACCGACGAAGAAGGCGAGATAGCTCTTAGGCGCAAACCGACCGGAACGAACGCTGGCCTTCTAGGGTCAGGACGCATCGCTCGGCAACCGCCACTACCGCTGGCGCCACGCTCACGATGCGCCAGGGAACCGAGATGACCTGTGAGAAGAACCCATCCTCGCGCTCTACTCGAGCGATAACCTCGAGGGTCTCTCCCTCGTCGGACACGCGAAGTCGTTCGATCTGGAGTTGATAGCCGGAGTCCGGCTGGGCGCCGCCGATGATCGCCACGAGAGACCGCCGTGGGTAGGCGTCCCAGAAGCGGAGCCCCGCAGAGGCCCCCGGTACCCCCGTATGGCGAGCGGCTCGTTGACCCTCGGAGGGAGTGCGAGCGAGCAGCACTCGAGGGCGCGGGTACTCAACCGTCGGATCCGACCCGCTGGCCTCCTCCTCGAACGACAGCTCGGCGGTCGCACCCGGTTGCGGTACGGAGGGCTCCACACCAGGGATGGCGCCGTTCTCCACACTCCCAAAGCGGGGGTCGTCGCTGCACGCCACGGCGGTGATCAGCGAAGCGAGAACCAGAATCAGAAGCGACGTGCGCACCCCGGCTCCTTCCCCAACGGGCCTATGGTAGCCTCCCCGAAACTCCCTCAGGACAAGAGACAAACGGGGACAAGGACGTTCCAAATTCGTTGTAGACGCCCGCACCGACTCCCGGTCACGATCGCGGTCGTCGTCGCGGGCCTTCTGCTCCTGACCTTCGTCTCAGACGCGCTCGCGAAGCGTCGGGAACCACTTCGGGTCAAGGAAACCACCGCCGGGCGTCCGATCGACTACCGGAAGCTGAGAGGTCTGTCGGAACCAACGTACAAGGAGATCGTGCGCGAGGCGCTCATGGTGCCGATGCCCGACGGCGTCAGTCTCTATGTGGAGGTCACGAGGCCCGCCGCGAAAGGAAGGTTCCCGGTCATCATGGAGATCAGTCCCTACCACGGAACCCTCAACGACCGGGACGCCTCGTATCTCGTCACCTATCCGGAGAACCGGGAGGGCCAGCCGCCCGGACTCACGGGGTACTTCCCGCCGCGCGGCTACGCGGTCGGGATCGCCGACCTTCGAGGTACCGGGCGCTCCCAGGGATGCCTCGACCATCTCGGCCCGAAAGACGCCGCCGATTTGAAGGCGATCGTCGAGTGGGCCGCGTCCCAGCCCTGGTCGAACGGGCGCGTTGGACTGATCGGACACTCGTACCCGGGCTCCACGCCGATCGTCGCCGCGGCCCAGCGTCCGAAAGGACTCGCGACGATCGTTCCGATTGCAGGGATCGCACAGATGTACGACCACCAGTTCCAGGCCGGCGTCCCATATGCATTTCAGTGGGTTGGACCGATTGGCGCCTACGAGGCCCTGGCGATCCAGCGGCACCTTCCCTCGGCAGTTCCCGGGGCGCTTGGCGCGAACGGCGACAACTTCGGGAACGACATGGAGTACTTCGGGTGTGGGCTTCCCCAATCCTCGCTCACAGCGGGCGAGGCCCAGCTCTCCGGGCAGTACACCGCCTGGCATGCGGAACGCGACTGGCGGGAGGGGGCGACCCGAGCGAAGATTCCGATCTTCCTCGTCCACGGCGTCAACGACAATGCGGTCCGAGCCCCCGCGCTCCAGTGGTTCGCAGATCGAAACGGAACGATCAGCCGACGCGGGCGTCCGATCGAGGACAAGGTCTGGCTTGGTCAGTGGAACCACGGGGTGTGCTGCCCCCGTTATCGCGGCTACCAATGGACCTACGCGCTTCAGGCATGGTTCGACAAGCACCTGAAGGGCCTCGACGTCGACACCGGGCCGCCGGTCGAGGTCTTTCTCACCGAGGGGACGTTCGGCGAGGCCGTCCAGGGCCAGCGGAGGGACGAGATCTTCACGACCGAGCGCTTCCCCGGCGCGCATCGGATGCTCGAGCTCTTTCCCGACTCTGACGGAACGCTTTCGCAAAGCTCCCCGACAACTAGCGGGCAGGTCTCTTTCGCAGGTGATCCTGGCGGGTTCACCAACCCGACCGGGACCGGCGGAATCTCGTTCCGCACGGAGCCGATCACGGATGACCTCGTTCTCCTCGGCTTTCCGGAGCTGGATCTTGTGGCCTCCGTCACGGCCCCCCGCGTGCACCTCATCGCCAACCTCTACGACGAGAACGAGAACGGCATCCTTCGGCGGATCAGCCAGTTCGCGATCAACCCGGAGCTCCGGGCGGGACTTGCTACCCCGAAGCCCGTCGTCCCTGGGGAGCGGTACGTCCTGGAGCCTCCCGGGTTCGCGATGGCGCACCATCTGAAGGTCGGCCATCGGCTGACGCTTCGCATCACGACGAGCGATCCCGACAAGGTGCCCATCTTCGCCATCGATCCGAACGTAACGGTCTTCACCGGGCCCGATGGCACTGCCGTCCGCGTACCGGTCGTGGAGAACGCAGTTCTCTATCGGGACCGATTCCCGCTGGAGGATCCGCTGAAGCGCAACCTGCCGAAGGCGCCGCCGGTCGGCGAAGCGCAACAGGGTGTGAGGGAAACGGTGACGGTTCCCGCCCCGGGCGCCGGGAATCGCGAAGAGGGCGTGACCAGCGTCTTCCTCGAGTTCGACATCGTGGCGGGAAAGGACAACGCCCGGATGCAGGTGGTTGGGGTGCCCTCCCAGAGCGCCGACATCGAGCTGTACCTCCAGCGTCGAGACAGAAGCGGCGCCTGGGGGGAGGATCTTGAAGCCGGAACCGGCGGGGGCTTCGACCGCGAGGGGTTCACGACCGAGCGGCTTTCACCAGGCCACTACCGGATCGAGGTCCACGATTTCCTCGGCCCGCCGGCCACGAGCGTCGAGCTCACGATAACATTCCTCAATGGCGATGGGAGACCGGGCCCCGAGCCTGTCTAAAGCCGGTTCCTTCTTTTGCCCGGTATGGTAGGTTTGACGGGCTGCGGCCAGCCGCGCAGGAGAGGGAACGCGCCGGCCGCGGCGAAGACTGTGCCCGTAAGATCCTTCCAGAATCCCGGAGGCAGCTCATGAAGATCGCACGTTCTCGGTTGGCGCGGCTCGGTGTCCTCGCCGCCGCGCTGCTTCTAGTCATCGTCCCCTCGGCCGAGGCGAAGAAGAAGGGCGGGAAGAAGGCGCCGAAAGGCGTCACGGCCGGCCCTCCGATGGACTACACGAAGATCAAGGGGTTGTCGCAGCCCAAGTACACGAACACGATCACCGAAACAATGATGATGCCGATGGCCGACGGCGTCGAGGTCTACGTCGAGGTCATCCGCCCGGACGCGAAGGGCAAGTTCCCCGTCATCGCGGAGATCAGCCCGTACCACGGAACCATCTATCAGCGTGACGGCGTTCGGATGCTCCCCGAGCAGGGAGGCCTCGTTTCCTACTTCGTTCCTCGCGGGTACGCGGTCGTGATGATGGACCTCCGCGGAACCGGAAGATCGCAGGGCTGCCTCGACCACATGGGGCCTAACGATCAGTCCGACGCGAAGGAAGTCATCGAGTGGGCGGCGACCCAGCCGTGGTCGACGGGTCGCGTCGGCGTCATCGGCCACTCCTACCCCGGCGGAACATCGGTGATGTCGATTGCCGAACAGCCCCAGGGTCTGGTAACGGCCGTCGTCTCTGCGGGGCTCGGCACAATGTACGAGCACCAGTGGCAGGCGGGTGTCCCGTACAACCTGCAGTGGGCGGGTCCGTTCGCCGGTTACTACCCGCTGTCGATGGAGCGGCACCTCCCGCCGGGAGTTGGTTTCCCCGTACTCGGAAGCGGGAACGGCGGCGACAACTTCGGCAACGACATGGAGTATTTCGGGTGCGGCATCACCCAGACCTCGCTCGTGACGGGAGACGCGATCCTCTCGGGGCAATACGTTGAGTGGCATGCGGAGCGCGACTTCCGCGAAGGCGCGGCCGCCAACCCGATCCCCGTGTTCGTGATTCACGGCGTGAACGACAACGCTGCGCGAGTCGCTTCCCTCGATTGGTTCAACCGCCGCAATTTCTCCCTGAAGGCGAAGGGGAAGCCGGTCCAGGACAAGCTCTGGCTCGGCCAGTGGGACCACGGGTCCGGTTGCTGCCCGAACCGCCGCGGATACCAGTGGACGCTTGCGCTGCACGCATGGTTCGACAAGCAGCTCCAGGGACGAAACGTCGACACCGGGCCACCGGTCGAGATCTTCCTTGCCGACGGCCCGCTTCCCGCGGTTACCGGCGGCGCGCGCGGGGAGATCTTCACGGCGAACAGCTATCCCGGGGACCCGAGGGTCGTCGAGTTCTTTCCGGATGCCGATGGCACCCTGAACACGACACTCGCCGACTCGGCGGGATCGGTCTCCTTCACGGGGGATCCGCGGGGGTTCAACTCTCCGGCCCAGACGGGAGCAGCGATCTTTCGCACGGAGCCCTTCACCAAGGACACGCTCTATGCCGGTGTGCCGGAGCTCGACCTGGCGGCCTCCGTGACGGCGCCCCGGGTACACCTGATCGCGAACCTCTACGACGAGGATTCTTCGGGCCAGTGGCGGCGCATCAGCCAGTTCGCCATCAACCCCGAGCTTCGGGAGGGACTCGACACGGTCGCCCCAGTGATTCCCGGAGAGCAGTACCTGCTCCAACCGCCCGGCTGGTCGATGGCGCACATCATGAAGAAGGGTCACCGTCTGGCGCTCCGAGTGACGACGAGCGATCCCGACAAGGTCCCGTTCTTCGCCGTCGACCCGAACATCACGGTCTTCACCGGCCCGGACGCGACGGTCCTGCGCCTTCCGGTCATTGACAACCCGGTGATCTACAAGGACCTGCTGAATCTCGAGCCGCCGGCCACAACGCCGGCGGTTCCGGGGAAGGCAAGACCGAGGAGAACGAAGGCGCCGAAGAGCGCGCAGCCCGGCTCCAGCGCCAGCGCCATCGTTCCGGCGCCGGGCGCCGGCACGCGTCAGGCCGGTGTGACGAGCGTCTTCGTCGAATTCGACGTCCAGGAAGGCTTCGACAACGCTCGGATGGAGGCGCTCGCCGTCCCTCTGACGAGCGCCGATCTCGACCTCTACCTCCAGAAGCAGGGGACCGACGGCTCGTGGAGCAGCGACCTCGGCGCCGCTGCGTCCGGAAGCATCACGGAGGAAACCCTCGCCGCCGGACGGCTCTCTCCGGGTCACTACCGGCTCGAGGTTCACCTCTGGGTCGGCGCGCCGGCCACGATGGCCGACGTCACGTTGACCTTCTACGACTCGAAAGGCAACCCGGGAGCCGTCTGACCGGGGGCTATCGCTCCGCTTTGGTCACGGAACAGCTTCCCGAAACCTCCTGGCTCCGCTTGTTGAGCCCCCGGACCCCTGGCTAGATTTAACGCGGCCGTAACCCCGACCGCTGGGGGCTTCGTTACGCTCGCCGGGTGACGCTCAGCAAAGAGGCTGAATATGTGCTTCGCACCGTCGAGGAGCGCGGCATTCGCTTCATCCGCCTCTGGTTCACCGACGTCCTCGGCTTCCTGAAGTCCTTTTCGATCACACCCTCGGAGCTCGAGGTCGCCTTCAGCGAGGGGATGGGGTTCGACGGTTCATCGATCGAAGGGTTCGCGCGCATCCAGGAGTCCGACATGGTGGCGCGCCCCGATCCCTCGACGTTTCAGATCATTCCCTGGCAGAGCGAGCAGAACGTCGCCCGGATGCTCTGCGACATCTACAACCCCGACGGGACGCCGTTCGACGGCGACCCTCGGTACGTGTTGAGGCAACAGCTGCGTCGTGCGACGGATCTCGGCTTCACGTTCCACGTCGGCCCGGAGCTCGAGTACTTCTACTTCAAGGATTCAACGGGAACCGAGTTTCTCGACCAGGGTGGATACTTCGACCTCACACCCCTGGACGTTGCCACCGATTGGCGGAGGCGCACGGTCGGGTACCTGGAGGCGATGGGCATCCCCGTCGAGTACGTGCATCACGAGGTGGCGCCCTCGCAGCACGAGATCGACCTGCGCTACACCGACGCGCTGACGATGGCCGACGCGGTGATGACGTACCGCCTCACGGTCAAGGAGGTCGCTCAGGAGTTTGGGATCCACGCGACGTTCATGCCGAAGCCCGTAACGGGAGTCAACGGAAACGGGATGCACACGCATCAATCACTCTTCGAAGGCGAGCGAAACGCGTTCTTCGACGCAGCCGATGAGTACCACCTCTCGAAGACCGCGAGGGCCTACATCGCGGGGGTGCTTCATCATGCGCGGGAAATCACCCTCGTGTTGAACCAGTGGGTGAACTCCTACAAGC
>JBOGWA010000060.1:0-3926 GCA_050693155.1 Actinomycetota bacterium
TGGGCGCTCTCGTGCGCGCGAACGGCTTCATCAATGGTGTCGAGGCCGGAGCGAAGGCGGGCGACCGGGTCCCCGTCCGTCTGTTTCGCGCGCTCGCCCGCTGATCCGGCGGATTAGGGGATCCCCCGAAATGCTTGAACCACCATATGTTGGTTGCTAGCGTCGGTGTGGCCCACGATGTTGCGGTCGGGCCGGGGAAAACGACCGTCGGGAGCACAACTCGTGGAGTGGATTTCTCTGGGCGGATTGGGCATGATGTGGGTCGCCCTTCTCGCTCCCCATCGGCGTCTGCGATCTCCCAGGCGCGGGCCTGAGGAGTTCGAAAAGCAAATGCAGATGCTCGCGATGACAGAAACCCGACCCGGAAGACTCGTTCTCGCTCCGAAAAGGGACGCCCGCTTTCTCGACGCCCGAGGTCGGGCGAGAGCGCGGATGCGTGCCCGACGGCGCCGCGTCCTCACCATCGCGCTCGAGGCTCTCGGGCTCACCGCCCTCATGGGCGCCTTCCCGCAATTCCGTGCGCTCTGGGTCGGCGCCGGGGCTCTGGCCGTGTTCCTTCTTCTCTATGTCGCGCTGCTGCTCTGGCTGAGGGTCGGCCAGCAGGCATCCTCCGTCCTTGGAGCGAGGCTTCGGACGGCGAGGCTCGTTGTCCTTCCCGGCGTCCGATCGCAACCGGCGGCGGTCCTGGCCGGAGTCGAAGGAGAGGATTACGGTCTTCGCTCGGTTCGGGTGGTCGCCCGGTAAGCGAGAGCGAACTGCTACGCTCCTTTTGTGTTGGGGGTGTAGCTCAGTCCGGTAGAGCGCTGCACTCGCACTGCAGAGGCCGGCGGTTCGAATCCGCTCACCTCCACCAGGAGCTCCTAAACCATTCGCATCCTCAGGAATGGGATCAGCGCTTCCGGACTCGCCGATACGCCGTTGCGCGATGGCGAATCGCACGCACGATGATCCGCACCTTCCGCTTTGATCCCTCGATGGTGTACAAGACCCGGTAGTTACCAACCCGACAGGACCAGAGACCTCGAAGGCGACCACGGAGCTGCTTCCCGGCTTCCTGTGGATCCGCTTCGATGAGCGAGAGGGTCTCAACGATCGCCTCCTGCACGAGCCGAGGGAACGACCCGAGATCCTGCTTGGCGCGTCGCGTCAGGAAGAGGTCAGGCAAGCCCCAGCTCGCGTCTGACTTCGGCCAACGAAACGAGGCGACCGGCACGAACGTCCCGCTCGCTCTCTCGAAGAGCCGCCAGCACGTCGTCGTCGTGGAGAACTTCGAGCGTTTCTTCGACGGCGTCGTATTCGGCCGAGGGCACGAGGACGGCGACAGGCCGGCCCCTACGAGTGATCACCACGTGTTCGTGCCTGCGCTCGAGCTCATCCATGAGTTCGCTCAGTCGCGCTCGAGCTTCGCTGAGAGGAACCGTTCTTGCCATGCTACGATTGTACAGAATTCTGCTCAACTTGTCCATGGCCGGGCGGGGACTTCCCGAGCGAGATCGACGACGAGCCCGGGAGCGGCCAAGGTTGTGGGGCTCCTCCTCGGTGTTCTCGGCAAACGTTCAACCGCCGACGTGCCGGTTGCCGATAGCATTCAAGACCGTGCGACGATTGGAGCAAGAGCGGTCAGACCGGATGTTTGGGGCAAATTGGACCTTGAGGAACAGTTTGGGTATGCTTGCAGGGTTGGTGTAACCTACGCCGAACGCTTCCGGGTGTAGCCGAGCGCGGAGGTGGGTAAGGATTGGCAGGACAAGGAAGTCGCGGAAAGTCCAACAGAGGGGAAGGGAGATGGGGAGGATGACGAGAGGCTCGAAGCGCAGAGCGAATCGTTTGTACGCGGTGCTTGCGGGCATCGCCGTACTAACTCTTGTGCTCTGGCAGGGGGCGAGCGCCATCACGCTGGCCATCCCCTCGACGTCGAAGACGAGCAACAACCTGCAGAACTCGACGGATACGTCGAAGGCCAAGGGCAATGGCTCCTCGGAGGGGGCGCAGTCCGCGCCGTCGACGAGGGCCGCCGGCCCCGACGACGACTCCGAGGGCCACGAGACCGAGGACCCGGAAGCCCCGGATCACGGCTCGAGCACGGTCGCGCAGGTCTTCCTCGCTGATGGGGATCTCCTGACCGTTGGGCACACGAACTCGCAGACAGAGGACGACGGAGAGTCCTCGGGCGACGTAACCATCCTCGCGTTGGGTGGGAACGAGCTCCTGGGAGCGCACTCGAACTCTCGCGAGGGCCCGGAGGAAGACTCGTCTGACCTCCTCGGGATCGGGCTCTGTGACGCCACGGGCGGCATTCTCTGTGTTCTCTACGCACAGACCTCCGCCAGCGAGGACGGCAACGAGACCTCGGCCGAGGCGCACCACGCTCTCGTGTGGCTCTGCCTCGCCGGAAGTGAAGGCGCCGCGCACCCCACCGACGGGGCGTGTGACGCACCAGTCTTTGCGAGCGTTGGCGAGGGTCACTCCTCGACCGAGACCGACAAGGGCTCGGGTCATACGACCTCGAGCGCGCGGACGTCGCTCGCCGACGTCTGCCTCGGCGGCGTCGACCAGGACACCGGTCGTTGCTCCGGTCTCGGCGTCGTCGTGACAGATTCGCAGGCGGACGCGGACGCTCCTTCGCAGAACGACCCGGGCTCGTCGGGCCGCGGGTCCTTCATCGCGGTGGAGGCCGGCGGCGACGCGATCATCGAGATCGCCGACCCGACCGACGTGACGCTTCCGCCGGGCTGCCCGGAGAGCGGATCCCTGCTCTGCCTGTTCCTGAACCAGGGCGAGGATTCGGCATTCCCGGGTGGCGCGCAGGCCGGGCAGGACGCGTTGCACCTCGACGTGGTCAAGGGCGCCGGCACGACGGTCGTTCTTGGACACGTCGCCGGGGCCGACGCGCTGGCAACGAACTCGCCCCTCGCGGCGCCGGTTCCTCCGCGGCCGGGTCCGGGACCGGGACCACTTCCGGTGACGGGTTTCGAGCCGATGCTGGCTCTGGCGCTCGGCGGCAGCTTCCTCCTGGTCGGGGCCTACCTACTGGCCCTTGAGCGCCGGAGAGCGCTGGCGATCGCGTAAAGAGGCAGTCGTAAGCGTTGGGGCGGGCCGATTAGGCCCGCCCTTTCGCTTTGTCTGGCTTTTCCCATGCGCCCCAAAGGTGAAGCGTGACTTGGTGGGGGTGACTTGCTAGGCTTACGCAGCGTTTGAAAGGGTATAAGGCCAAAGGGTAGGGTCTGCCGATAATACGGAAGCGCTCTGCTCGACCGAATAGCCAGAAGAGACAAAAGGGAGGCGCCTTGAGGTACGAGGGGAAGCACCACTCAGCAGGTGTCGGCCGTTGGCGCTCGATCGTCGCGTCGGCCGCCTCGCTCGCGATGCTCGTGTGGGTTGCGCAGGCGGGCATCTCACTCGCACTTCCCGGTGCGCCGAGTGTCGGTGACGCGACCGGCACGGCTACCGGCGCTGTTACAGATCCGGGCGGGACTGTCACCGACACCGGGGCAACAGTGGGCGGCACTGTGACCGAGGTCACCGCTCCCGCGCCTGCCCCTGTCGCCGACGCGGGCGCCACCGTCGGAGGAACAGTGACGGACACGAGCGCTCAGGTTGGTGGAACGATCACCAGCACGGCGCCCTCGACATCGACGACCGCTCCCTCGACGACTTCCCCCTCGAGCGGGCCCCAGGCGTCATCCGCGCCATCATCCGGTCCATCCGCAGGTCCGAGCTCCGGCCCGACCTTCACTCCGGCGCCCAGCGGTGGCGGTGGGGGAGGCGGCGGCGGTGGAGGCGGCGGCAGTCCGCTCCAGCAGATCGCATTCCAGCAGCAGTCATCTTCCGTCCCCGGACCATCGAGCGCGGATCCGCCCATCAACGACCCGCCCACGAGTTCGGGTGGCTCCGACGACATCCAGAACCCCGACATGGAGCACGAT
>JBOGWA010000061.1:0-23336 GCA_050693155.1 Actinomycetota bacterium
GGGGACAACACCGAGATGACCGTCGAGCTCATCGCCCCGATCGCGATGGAGGAGGGCCTCCGCTTCGCGATCCGGGAGGGAGGCCGCACGGTCGGCGCCGGACGGGTCACGAAGATCCTGAAGTAGGGGGACAGACGGATGGCGAAGTCCGATAACAGGCCGACGATCACGCTTGCCTGCGAGAACTGCAAGCGCCGCAACTACACCACGGTGAAGAACCGCGTGAACACGCGTGACCGTCTCGAGGTTAGGAAGTACTGCCGGTGGTGTCGAAGCCACACGCCTCACAAGGAGACGCGCTAGCCTCTTCCCTTCGGCTTCGGGATCACGACCTTCCCGTGCCGGATTGCTGCGGTGACGGCCTGAAGCTTTGAGTGCACCCCGAGCTTGGTCAGGACGTTCTGCACGTGGGTCCGAACGGTATCCGGGCTGATGTCGAGCCGCTCGGCGATCTCCGCGGACGTCCGCCCCGCGGCGAAGTGTTGCAGGATCTCCGTTTCCCGAGCGGTCAGGCGTTGGACACGATCGCCCATCCCCGCCGCTCCTTGGCGCCGGGGCCGGAGGTCCGCCACGTGCTCATCGTATGCGTTCGCTTGACCCGTCTTCCTCCCCTTCGGTAGCCTTCCGCGACCGCGAACCCCCAGGAGAAGGAGCACGCTGTTGGGCCGACTCGACTACAAGGTCGCCGTCATCACCGGCGCCGGACGCGGCATCGGACGCGCAACCGCGCTGCGCTTCGCGGAGGAGGGAGCCGCCGTCGTGGTCAACGACGTCGACCTCGAACCCGCGGAGGAGACCGCCCAAGCGGTCAAGGAAGCAGGCGGCGAAGCGCTCGCCTCAACAGACAACACGCTCGAGCTCGAGCAGGCGCGAGAGATGATGGGCCGCGCCGCGGAGGCGTTCGGGAAGATCGATATCGTGGTCAACAACGCAGGCATCACTCGGGACAAGACCTTCCACAATCTCGACGACGAGCTCTGGGACTTCGTTCTGAACGTCAACCTCAAAACGGCGTTCCACACGACGCTCGCGTCGATGCCGTACCTTCGCGATGCGGCCAAGAAGGAGATGGGGGAGACGGGCCAGCCCGCCTACCACCGCAAGATCACGTTCACTACCTCGGTTGCCGCCCTTACGGGGAACCCGGGTCAGGCCAACTACACGACCGCCAAGGGGGGGATCATTGGCCTTACCCGAACCCTCTCGCGCGAGCTCGGGTCGTTCAAGATCAACGTGAACTGCGTGGCGCCCGGATTCATCGAGACCCGGCTTACACAGGCGAAGCAGGAGGGGGAGGACATCGGGATCCCCGAGCCGGTTCGCGCGATGGCGCTCGCGATCATCGCACTCGGTCGATACGGAAAGCCGGAGGACGTGGCGAACGCCCACCTCTTTCTGGCAAGTCAGGAAGCCGACTTCATCACCGGCGTGGTTCTTCCCGTCGCCGGCGGGCAGTTGGGAGCGTAGCGATGGCTCTGAACAAGGCGCTCGTCGGAAAGGAGTATCCGTCGGTTACCTACGAAGCAGGTCGGGAGAAGATCCGCGAGTTTGCGACGGCGGTGCTCGAGTCGGGGGAGATCTACCACGATCGGGAAGCCGCGAAACAGGCCGGCCTCACCGAGCAGGTTGCACCCCCTACCTTCGCCACCATCCTCGGGATCAGATCGAATCCGGCCGCGGTCCTCGACCCCGAGCTCGGGCTCAACTACGCGCTCGTGGTTCATGGGTCGCAGGAGTTCGAGTATCGCCGGCCGATCGTGGCAGGCGACGTTCTCACCGCGACGCCCCGGATCACGGAGATCACAGAGCGAGGCGCCAACGAATACCTCACCATCGAGACCACGATCACGGATGCTTCGGGAGAGGTGGTGTGCGTGGCACGATCGACGCTGATCTCCCGCGGAACCGCGGAAACGGGAGGCTAGGCCAGGTGGCATCGCGCGTGAAGTTCGAGGACGTGGCGGTCGGAGACGACCTACCGGAGCGATCGAACGCCGTCGATCGAGCCCAGCTCGTGATGTACGCGGGAGCCTCCGGCGACTTCAACCCCATCCACTGGAACGAGGAGTTCGCGAAGCAGGTCGGCCTTCCCGGGGTCATCTCACACGGGATGTTCAGCATGGCCCTTGTCGCGAGGGTCGTCACCGACTGGGTCGGCGATCCGAGCGCCGTCAAACGTCTCTCCGTGCAGTTCCGAGAGGTAGTCCTGCCTGGGGAAACGTTGGTCGCGAAGGGCCGCGTCCAGGAGTTGGACGAAAACGCGAGGACGGCGCGTGTCGAGCTGTGGGCGGAGGTCGTTCGAGACGGGCAGACTCTTCAGCCGATCAAGAACGGCGAAGCCGTCGTAGAGCTCGCCTAGCCCGTCGCAGCCCCGTCGTTTCTCGCGCCGTTCGCGTCTGCGGCGATCTCCACCGAGAGCTCCGAAAGCCGCTCCTTGATCCCGCCGAGCTTCGTCGCGAAGTCGCCGGCCACGGCGACGAGGTCACCCTCCTCGTGGCCGCCCCCCCCGTCGTCGGTGGATCCGTTCGCGGAAGTCGCCTCACCGATCGTCGTGCTCGCGGCGCCGTGACCGTCGCCGTTCCCCTCGGCAGGATTGGGAATGGCCCTCTTGAGCGACTCGATCTCCCCGCGGAGCTCCTTTCGGAGCCGCTCCTGGGATTCGCCCTGCCGGCGCGTGAGCTCCCCGAGTCCATCACGGAGCCGACCGGCTACCCCAACGAGTCCCTCGCGGGTTCGTTCGATGAACGCGGTGACGTCGCGTTCCTGCCGCTCGCGCTCGTCCTCGAGCGCCTGGGAGAGCGCGGCGATTCTCGACGCGAGGTGTCCGAGGGCGCTCTCGAGCCGGCCCGCCTGGCCATCCGTCAACGAGATGACCGGGTCGGCGCCCTCGGCTCCGACCGGTCCGCGAATGACCAGTTTCAGGATCTCGGCCAATCGACGAACGGCCGATTCGATTCGGCGAATCTCCCGGCTCAGCTGCTCGTGTCGCTGGCCGGCCTGCGCAAGGAGCGCGCGGATCTCCGTTTGCTGCCTGCGCTGGAGCGGTACAACCGCCCCGCCCGCACGATCGACGGCAGGCTTGCGGTCTTCGGCTGGTTCGCGTGCGCTCTGCATTTGGCCTCGCGCTCCTTCGTGCTCGGGGCCGCGCGAGCCATTGTTTGTCCGAGTCTAGGCCACGAAGTGGCCGGCTTCACGTACTCAGAGCAGATTCGCCTTTGGCAGCCTCCGTACCCAGCCCCTATACTGGCTTGGCCGGGGAGACCTGGCCCCAAAGGCTCAGGGCCGTAGCTCAATTTGGTAGAGCACCGGTCTCCAAAACCGGCGGTTGGGGGTTCGAGTCCCTCCGGCCCTGCAAACGGCGACCAGTGCATTCGCTCGGGCTCCGTCCCAAGTCGAGCGTCGCGCGAGCCGGTCGAAAGGATGAGAGGATGAACCGACAGGCCAAGCGGCTCCTGGAACGGCAGCAGGCGAGGCAGGCAAAAGCCGACCGCGTCCCGGCCACCCGCCGGCCGCCCATGCCGGAGCAGCGGAAGCGCCTCAAGCCGCGACAGTTCCTCCGGGAAGTTCGGCAGGAGCTGAGGAAGGTGAACTGGCCCACCCGGCGCGAGCTCCTCACATACACGATCGTGGTTCTGTTCACGGTCGTGTTGCTGACCAGCATTGTGTTCGGACTGGACTTCATCATCGCGCGAGCCGTCCTCCAGGTCTTCGGCGGCTAGGCGGCGCTTCGGTTCACAAACCATGTACGAAGAGGAATCTCACCCCGACAGCACCGTCTCCTCAGCCGCCGTGACCGACACGGTCCCGGAGGGAGCCGCCGAGCCGGCGCAACCCGAGCCACCAGAGGCCGAGGCCCCGGCGGAGCACGATCCCTTTGCCGGACCAGGAGAGTGGTACGTGATCCACACCTACGCCGGCTACGAGAACAAGGTGAAGACGAATCTGGAATCCAGGATCCAGACGATGCAGATGCAGGACCGGATCTTCGACGTCGAGATCCCCATGGAAGACGTCATGGAGATCAAGGGAGGCAAGAAGCAGGTCGTCCAGAAGAAGGTCTTCCCTGGATACCTCCTTGTGAAGATGGTGTACGACGACGACTCGTGGTACGTCGTGCGCAACACGCCGGGCGTCACCGGATTCGTTTCGGCCGGGACCGGACAGAAGCCGACCTCTCTCTCCCGACGAGAGGTGGAGAAGATCCTCGTCACGGAGAAGCAGGAGGCAAAACCGGCATTCCGGCTGGAGTTCGAGGTGAACGATGTCGTCCGCATCACCTCGGGCCCATTCGCCGACTTCAACGGGACGATCGGCGAGATCAACGTCGACCAGCAGAAAGTGAAGGTCCTCGTGAGCATCTTCGACCGCGAAACACCGGTCGAGCTCAGCTTCGATCAGGTCGCAAAGGTCTGACGAGCGGAGAGATGGCCAAGCCAAGGAAGAAGGTCCTCACGGTCGTGAAGCTCCACCTTCAGGCCGGCCAGGCCACGCCAGCGCCGCCGGTCGGAACCGCTCTCGGCCAGCACGGCGTCAACATCATGGAGTTCTGCAAGGCCTACAACGAGGCCACACAACAGCAGATGGGTCAAGTCGTGCCGGTCGAGCTGACGATCTACGAGGACCGCTCGTTCTCGTTCGTGACGAAGCAGCCGCCTGCCTCGTGGTTGCTTCTGCAGGCTGCCGGCATCGAGAAAGGCTCGGGTGAGCCGAACCGAGAGAAGGTCGCGCGCATCTCGCGTGACCAGGTTCGCCGGATCGCCGAGCAGAAGATGAAGGACCTCAACGCGCGAGACCTTGAGGGCGCGATGCGGATCATCGAGGGAACGGCAAGCTCGATGGGAATCGAGGTGGCCGGGTGACGCGGGGGAAGCGCTACGTCGACGCGGCCCGGACCTTCGATCGCGAGCAGCTCTACGCGCCGATCGATGCGATCAGGATCATGAAGGAGCAGCCGGAGACCAAGTTCGACGAGACCGTGGAGCTGTCGTTCCGGCTCGGGGTGGACCCGAAGCAGGCCGATCAGATGGTTCGGGGCACCGTGGCGCTCCCGCATGGAACCGGCAGGTCGGTTCGAGTGGCGGCGTTTGCGAGCGGGGAGAAGGCGCGAGAGGCGAAAGAGGCGGGTGCAGACGTCGTCGGCGGGGAGGACCTCGTCGAGGAGGTGCTCAAGGGAAACATCGACTTCGATGCCGCCGTCGCCACGCCGGACTTGATGCCGGTCGTCGGCAAGGCCGGGCGAGTGCTCGGCCCCCGTGGCCTCATGCCGAACCCGAAGGCGGGAACCGTGAGCCCGGACATCGGGAAGGCGATCGCCGAGATCAAGGCAGGAAAGGTCGAGTACCGAGTCGACCGAAACGCGAATCTGCACCTCGTGTTCGGCAAGCGCTCCTTCGAGGAGACTCGGCTCGTCGAGAACTACCTCGCCGTGATCGAGGAAGTGCTCCGGGCCAAGCCTGCGTCGGCGAAGGGCCGATACCTCCGGAGCGTGACGATCTCCACGACCATGGGACCGGGAATCCGAATCGATCCCGCGAAGGTCAAGGACGTCTCCGAGGCCGTGGCTGTCTGACCGCTGTTGTCGAACTCGGGCTCGTTCGCTATCCTGACGCCGCCGCAGACCGCAGGGGTCGTGAAGGCGTAATCCCCCAGTCAGAAGGGGTACCTGCCGAGGCAGCCGATGCGCCTCTGAATTGCCGTCTGCGGAGGCGTTTTTTCTTGCCGTGTTGTTGAGGAGCGCGAATGCCGACTGAGGAAAAGGTCAAGAAGGTAGAGGAGCTGAGCGAGCGGCTTTCCTCCGCCGTGGCGGCGCTCTTCGCCAACTACCGCGGGCTCACCGTGCCCGAGATGAACGAGCTCCGCGCCGTCCTCAGCGAAGTGAATGCGAGCTTCTCCGTCGTGAAGAACCGACTCACGAAGCTCGCGATCGAGAAAGCCGGTTTGGAAGGGCTCGAGCAATTCCTCCAGGACACCCCGACAGCGATCGCGTTCGTCGGCGGCGACCCCGCAGCCGGGGCCAAAGTGCTCGTCGAGGCGACCAAGAAGTATCCCGTACTCGAGGTGAAGGGTGGGTTTGCCGAAGGGCGGGTGCTCGACGCGAGCGATGTCCTGACGCTCGCGTCGCTCGACTCCCGCGAGGCCATGCTCGCAAAGGTCGCGGGACTCGCAAAGGCCAAGACCACGAAGACGGCCTGGTTGCTCCAGGCGCTGGTTCGCCAGTTCGCGTCGCTCCTCGACGCCCGCCGAACGCAGCTCGGGGAGGACCGGCCGGCCCCGGAGGAGCAGCAGGAGTCCGAGCAAACGCCTGAGGAGCCAACGCCTCAGGAACCATCAGAATCAGAAGGAGGGACGTAGATGGCAAAGCTCTCTGGCGACGAGCTCCTGGATGCGTTCAAGGAGATGACGCTCCTGGAGCTCTCCGAGTTCATCAAGAAGTTCGAGGAGACCTTTGAGGTCGAGGCCGCCGCGATGGCGGCGCCTGTTGCCGCCGCGGGCGGCCTGGCCGCCGCGGGCGAGGCCGAGGAGGCCGAGGAGCAGACCGAGTTCGACGTGGTTCTCACCTCCGCCGGCGACAAGAAGATCCAGGTGATCAAGGAGGTCCGAGCCTTGACGGGACTCGGTCTAAAAGAGGCCAAGGATCTAGTCGACGGATCTCCGAACCCCGTTCTCGAGAAGGTCGACAAGGACAAGGCCGACGAGGCGAAGGAGAAGATCGAGGCAGCGGGCGGCAGCGTCGAGGTCAAGTAGGGGTCAGAAGGCTCCGACTATTGCGCGAACTCCTCGAGAGACGTAGAATGTCCCTTCGCGTGCCGTCGCCTGGGTTCGGTACTTACACGCTTGTCATTTTCTAGGGGGGACTCTCTTGTCTGAAACAGCCATGCCTGCGCGTGAGCGCGTCTCTTTCTCGAAACTCGCCGAGGTCCTCGAGCTCCCCGACCTCGTCGCGATCCAGCGAGATTCCTTCGATTGGCTCCGAGAGGAAGGACTCGCGGAGGTCTTCAAGGAGATCAGCCCGATCGAGGACTACAGCGAGACCTACCAGCTCGTCTTCGGAGGCCACCGCTTCCGGGAGATCAAGCACTCCGTGGAGGAGTGCAAGGACAAGGACATGACGTACGCGGCCCCGCTGGAGGTGGACGCCGAGTTCATCAACAAGGAAACAGGGGAGATCAAGTCTTCGCCGGTGTTCATGGGCGAGTTCCCCATGATGACCGACCGCGGAACGTTCGTCATCAACGGAACGGAGCGCGTCGTCGTTTCCCAGCTCGTCCGCTCGCCCGGCGTGTACTTCGACCGCGCCCTCGACAAAACGATCGACAAGGACGTCTTCCTCTCGAAGATTATCCCTGCCCGCGGCGCGTGGCTCGAGTTCGACGTCGACAAGCGGGACACGGTCGGCGTGCGGATCGATCGCAAGCGACGCCAAACGGTGACGATCCTGCTCCGGGCGCTTGGCTGGACGGAGGAGCAGATCCTCGAGCTCACCGACGGCGCGGAGTCGATCAAGCTCACGCTCGAGAAGGACCATTACGAGACGACCGAGGAGGCGCTCGAAGATATCTACCGAAAGCTCCGCCCGGGCGAGCCCCCCACGGCCGAGTCGGCCCGAAGTCTGATCGAAAGCCTGTTCTTCAACCCGAAGCGCTACGACCTCGCTCGCGTGGGGCGCCACAAGGTCAACAAGAAGCTCGGCGATGCGGACGAGCTCCTGAAGGCGCAGTTGAAGGCGCGGCACGACGAGCTGAAGCAGCTAGACAACCCCGACAAGCGCGACTGGGAGCAGCCGCGGTGGCGCGTCTTCGCCGATCCGCGCGGTGGCGAGCGGAGTGGGCCCGGTTACAAGCCGGTCCTCACCTACGAGGACATCGCAAAGGCGGTGCGCTACCTCGTGAAGCTCCACGCCGGCGAAGAGGGCTACGAGACCGACGACATCGACCATTTCGGGAACCGGCGACTCCGAACCGTCGGCGAGCTCATCCAGAACCAGGTCCGAATCGGCCTTTCTCGCATGGAGCGGGTCATCCGGGAGCGCATGACGACGCAGGACGTCGAGGCGATCACCCCGCAGACGCTCGTGAACACCCGCCCGGTGATCGGTGCGATCCGTGAGTTCTTCGGCACGTCGCAGCTCTCCCAGTTCATGGACCAGACCAACCCACTCGCGGGACTCACGCACAAGCGCCGGATGTCGGCGCTCGGCCCCGGCGGCCTGTCGCGGGAACGAGCCGGTTTCGAGGTCCGCGACGTCCACCCCTCGCACTACGGACGGATGTGCCCGATCGAGACGCCCGAAGGCCCGAACATCGGCCTCATCGGCTCGCTCTGTACCTTCGCGCGCGTGAACGACTTCGGTTTCGTGGAGACCCCCTACCGAAAGGTCGTGAACGGCCGCGTGACCGAGGAGATCGAGTACCTCTCCGCCGACGAGGGCGACAAGTACGTCATTGCGCAGGCAAACGCGGAGATCGACGGCCGGGGCCGGTTCATGAGCGAGCGGGTTTTGGTCCGGACGAAGGGGGGCGAGATCGACTACGTGCTTCCCGTCGAGGTCGACTACATGGACGTGTCCCCGAAACAGATCGTCTCGGTTGCCGCGGCCCTCATTCCGTTCCTCGAGCACGACGACGCGAACCGCGCGCTCATGGGCGCGAACATGCAGCGGCAGGCCGTGCCTCTCATCCAGGCGGAGGCGCCCCTCATCGGGACCGGCGTCGAGCTACGCGCGGCCGTCGACGCGGGGGACGTCGTCCTTGCCGAGAAGGCCGGGCGGGTCGACGAGGTTGCCGCCGAGGAGATCGTGGTTCGCGAGAACGACGGTGCGATCCACCGGTACGGCCTGCAGAAATTCCGCCGTTCGAACCAGGGAACCTGCATCAACCAGAAGCCGATCGTGAGGGTGGGCGATCGCGTCTCTCGTGGGCAGGTGATCGCCGATGGGCCAAGCACCGACGGAGGAGAGATCGCGCTCGGCCGCAACCTGTTGGTTGCCTTCATGCCGTGGGAGGGCCACAACTACGAGGACGCCATCGTCCTCTCCGAGCGGATGGTGAAGGACGACGTCCTTACCTCGATCCACATCGAGGAATACGAGGTTGACGCGCGCGACACGAAGCTCGGCGCCGAGGAGATCACTCGGGACATCCCGAACGTCTCGGAGGAGATCCTGAAGGATCTCGACGAGCGCGGCATCGTCCGCATCGGGGCCGAGGTCGGGTCCGGCGACTACCTTGTTGGAAAGGTCACCCCGAAAGGGGAGACCGAGCTGACGCCGGAAGAGCGACTCCTCCGCGCCATCTTCGGCGAGAAGGCACGGGAGGTCCGGGATACCTCGCTCAAGGTTCCGCACGGCGAGTCCGGGAAGGTTATCGGCGTTCGGGTGTTCAGCCGCGAGGCGGGGGACGAGCTTCCGCCTGGCGTCAACCAGCTGGTCCGGGTGTACGTCGCCCAGAAGCGGAAGATCTCCGACGGGGACAAGCTCGCCGGCCGGCACGGCAACAAGGGTGTGATCGCCACAATCTTGTAGGAAGAGGACATGCCGTTCCTCGAGGACGGCACGCCCGTGGACGTCGTTTTGAACCCGCTCGGTGTTCCCTCGCGAATGAACCTCGGCCAGATCCTCGAGACCCACCTCGGGTGGGCCGCGAGTACCGGCTTCAAGCTCAACGGGAAGAAGCATGAGGGGCCGGTCTACATCTCCACGCCGGTCTTCGACGGCGCCCGCGAGTACGAGATCCAGGAGGCGCTCGCGACGACGAGCCCGAACGAGGACGGGGTGTCGCTCGTCAATGAGAGTGGGCAGGCGCGGCTGTTCGACGGTCGAACGGGGGATCCGTTCGATGCCCCCGTCACGGTCGGTTGGATCTACATCATGAAGCTGTTGCACCTGGTCGACGACAAGATTCACGCGCGGTCGACCGGTCCGTACTCCATGATCACCCAGCAGCCACTGGGCGGGAAGGCGCAGTTCGGCGGCCAGCGCTTCGGAGAGATGGAGGTCTGGGCCCTCGAGGCTTACGGCGCCGCATTCGCCCTCCAGGAGCTCCTCACGATCAAGTCTGACGACGTGCTCGGCCGGGTCAAGGTCTACGAGGCGATCGTAAAAGGCGAGAACGTACCGGAGCCCGGCATCCCGGAGTCGTTCAAGGTGCTCATCAAGGAGATGCAGTCCTTGGCTCTCAATGTGGAGGTGCTCTCCGCGGAGGGCAAGGAGATCGAGATGAAGGAGACGGACGAGGACGTGTTCCGCGCGGCCGAGGAGCTCGGCATCGATCTGTCGAGGCGTGAGCCCGCGAGCGCGGAGTTCGACTGATGCTCGACGTCAACTACTTCGACGAGCTTCGGATCGGCCTGGCGACCGGTGACCAGATCCGTGCCTGGTCCAACGGCGAGGTCAAGAAGCCCGAGACGATCAATTACCGGACGCTGAAGCCGGAGAAGGACGGCCTGTTCTGCGAGCGGATCTTCGGTCCGACCCGCGACTGGGAGTGTCACTGCGGCAAGTACAAGCGCGTCCGGTTCAAGGGAATCATCTGCGAGCGCTGCGGCGTCGAGGTCACGCGTTCGAAGGTTCGCCGCGACCGGATGGGACACATCGAGCTTGCCGCCCCGGTGACCCACATCTGGTATTTCAAGGGTGTCCCTTCTCGGCTCGGATATCTGCTCGACCTTGCCCCGAAGGATCTCGAGAAGGCGATCTATTTCGCGGCCTACATCATCACCAGGATCGATCAGGACCGCCGGGAAAGGGACCTGCCGAAGATCGAGCAGGGGCTTGCGGGCGAGCGCGCCGAGATCGAGAAGCGCCGCGACGGCCTGGTGTCCGAACGGCTACAGGAGCTCGAGGGACGCCGCAAAGAGCTCGAAGCCGAAGGTGCGAAGAAGTCCCAGCTCACCGCCGCGACGAAGGAAGCCCAGCGAGAGATCGATCGGCTATCCGAGCAGGCCTCGCGCGAGATCCAGCATCTCGAAGACGTGTTGGCGGCGCTCAAGAAGCTTCGGGTGAAGCTGCTCGTCGCCGACGACGAGGTCTACCGCTCGCTTCGGGAACGGTTCGGCGATTACTTCGAAGGCGGCATGGGCGCCGAGTCCATCAAGCGCCTTCTCTCTGATTTCGATCTCGAGGCCGAGGCGGAGAACCTCCGCGAGACGATCAAGACGGCGAAGGGAACCCGCCGGCAGAAGTCGATCAAGCGACTGAAGGTCGTTTCGTCGTTCATCGGTACCAAGAACTCGCCGCTGGGCATGGTGCTCGACGCGATCCCGGTCATCCCGCCGGACCTGCGCCCGATGGTGCAGCTCGACGGCGGTCGCTTCGCGACCTCGGATCTAAACGATCTCTATCGCCGAGTCATCAACCGGAACAACCGGCTAAAGCGCCTGATCGACCTCCAGGCGCCCGAGATCATCGTCAACAACGAGAAGCGGATGCTTCAGGAAGCCGTGGACGCGCTCTTCGACAACGGCAGGCGTGGCCGGCCGGTGACCGGTCCGGGGAACCGAGCTTTGAAGTCGCTTTCCGACATGCTCAAGGGCAAGCAGGGCCGCTTCCGCCAGAACCTGCTCGGCAAGCGGGTCGACTACTCGGGTCGTTCCGTGATCGTCGTTGGCCCCGACCTGAGACTCCATCAGTGCGGGCTGCCCAAGCAGATGGCGCTCGAGCTCTTCAAGCCGTTCGTCATGAAGCGACTCGTCGACCTGAACCTGGCGCAGAACATCAAGAACGCCAAGCGCATGGTCGAGCGCGCCCACCCGAGGGTTTGGGACGTCCTCGCCGAGGTCATTCAGGACCACCCCGTGCTTCTGAACCGTGCTCCAACGCTCCACCGCCTGGGGATCCAGGCATTCGAGCCCGTCCTGGTCGAGGGCAAGGCCATTCAGATCCACCCCCTCGTCTGCACGGCGTTCAACGCCGACTTCGACGGGGATCAGATGGCCGTGCATCTGCCGCTCTCCACCGAGGCGCAGGCGGAGGCGCGCCTCCTCATGCTCTCGACGAACAACATCCTTTCGCCGGCGCACGGGCACCCGATCGCGACGCCGACGCAGGACATGGTGCTCGGTCTCTACTTCCTCACGCTCGCTGGAACTCGTCCCGAGAAGGTCGAGGAGATGCCCCGCTTTTTCGATTCGGACGAGGCGCTTTTGGCTCTCGACGCCGGCGCCATCGAGCTGCACGACTGGATCAGGGTCCGAGTTCCCAACAAGGCGCTGCCGGCGGAGATGGTCGCCGAGCAGACCGGAAGTGGCAACGGAGCCGGTCCGCTCGTTGAGACGACCGTAGGCCGCCTCATGTTCAACGAGGCGTTTCCGGACGACTTCCCCTACATGAATCACCACGTCCTGAAGACCGAGGTGGGGCGCGCCGTTGACGACTGCGTCCACCAGTACCCTCGTGTTCAGGTGGCCGAGGTGCTCGACAAGCTGAAGGAGCTCGGCTTCCATTACGCGACGCGGGCAGGCGTGACGATCAGCGTCGACGATGTCAGGACGCCGCCCGAGAAGGGGCGAATCCTCGACGAGTTCGAGAAGCGGGCACAGAAGGTCGAGTCCCAGTATCGGAAGGGCGTCATCACCGACGAGGAGCGACGCCAAGAGCTGATCGAGATCTGGACCCAGGCGACCGACGAAGTGAAGGACGCGATGGAAGCCGTGATCGCTCCTCCCATGGAGCCGGAGCGCGAGGGCGCGGAGCCCAGCCCGACCTTTTCCCGGGACCGTCCTCCGAACCCGATCTTCATGATGGCGCACTCCGGCGCTCGCGGGAACATCATGCAGATCCGTCAGCTCGCGGGCATGCGCGGACTCGTCGCGAACCCTCGTGGAGAGATCATCCCGCGCCCGATCAAGGCGAACTTCCGGGAGGGCCTCTCGGTGCTCGAGTACTTCATCTCGACCCACGGAGCGCGGAAGGGTCTTGCCGACACGGCCCTGCGCACGGCGGACTCCGGCTATCTCACCCGGCGTCTGGTCGACGTTGCGCAGGAAGTCACCGTTCGCGAGGTGGATTGTGGGACCGACAAGGGAATTCCGACCGACGTGACCGCGGCAGATGCCGAGGGCGAGGTGTCGGCGGCGGCCCACCTCGAGACACGGCTGTTCGGGCGGATCCTTGCCGAGACGGTCCGGGTCGATCGCACGAAGGTCGCGGACGCAGGCGCTGAAGTGGACCGCGAGCTCATCGACCGCCTCGTCGAGGCCGGAGTCGACACCGTCTATGTTCGTTCCGTTCTCACGTGCGACTCCACCTACGGCGTGTGCCAGCTCTGCTACGGGCGGAACCTCGCGACCGGGCGGAGCGTGGAGATCGGGGAGTCGGTCGGGATCATCGCGGCGCAGTCAATCGGTGAGCCCGGCACCCAGCTCACGATGAGAACCTTCCACACCGGAGGGATTGCCGGCGAGGACATTACCCACGGGCTTCCTCGAGTTGTCGAGCTGTTCGAAGCTCGCAAGCCGAAGGGCGAAGCACAGATCACCGAGCTCTCCGGGAAGGTGAGCATCGAAGAGGACGAGGAGAAGAACGAACGGCGGATCAACGTGACGTCCGACGACGGCGAACAGGTTCAGTACGCGGTGTCGCTCCGAGCCCGACTCACCGTGGCCAACGGCAACACCGTGGAGGTCGGCCAGCAGCTCACCGAAGGCTCGGTGAACCCTCACGAGAAGCTGCGCGTGGAGGGCGTCCAGGCGGTGCAGCTGCACCTCGTGGGAGAGGTTCAGGAGGTCTACCGAAGCCAGGGCGTGAACATCCACAACAAGCACATCGAGTTGATCGTCCGACAGATGCTCAAGAAAGTGCACATCCTCGAGCCGGGCGACACCGACTTCCTCCCGGGCGAGCTCGTCGACCGCCGCCGGTTCGAGGAGCGGAACGCCGAAGCTGTCGAGGCGGGGGGCGAGCCGGCCTCAGCCCGCCCGATCCTCATGGGGATCACCAAGGCGTCGCTCGCCACCGACTCGTGGCTCGCGGCCGCCTCGTTCCAGGAGACGACGCGCGTGCTCACCGACGCGGCCATCAGCGCGAGGTCCGACCCTCTGGTCGGCCTGAAGGAGAACGTGATCATCGGAAAGCTGATCCCCGCCGGAACCGGCTTGGGGCGCTACCGAAATGTCCGGGTCAAGATCGAACCGGAATCGATTCCCGAGTACTGGCTCGCCCGTCAGGCCGAGGCCGAGTCGGGTGTGGCGGCTTCGGGCGATGGAGAGATGAGCGAGGCGGAGGCGCGCAGGCTCCTGACGGCGGACGCGGGCGAGACCGCGGCTCCCTCCGGCGACGGGGAAGCGGAGGAGCTCTAGGGGGCGGTACCCTCCCGATGTGCGTGGAGGGCAAGACCTCTCGGTAGCGCGGCACCTCCGATCGCTCAACCGAGCTGCGGCGGATCCCGCTGCCATGACCGCGATCCAGCTCGATCGACTGAATCGCGTCGTGGCGGCGGCCGGAAGGACCGAGCCGTATCGAAGGCTCTGGGGAGGCACGGCGCGGCCGTTCCGCGATCTCTCGGAGCTGAAGAGGCTCCCCCCGATCACGAGGGCCCAGCTCCAAGAGTCTTCCTTCGCCAAGCGGCTCGTGCCGGGCCGAGTCGCCGACTACACCTCGGTGACGTCGGGAACGACAGGGTACATCTTGGAGATTGCGAGGACCGAGGACGAGCAGCGGTTCCTTCGCGCAGCCTTGATCCGGCAATGGCGATTCTGGGGCTGGACGGAGACCGAGCTGCATCTCCGCTTCAACCTGGGGGTGGGGCGATCGGCGCCGCTTACCCTCAACGGTCTGCGAGCCGAGGTCGGGGCCAGCCGGCCGATCCCCGAGCAGATCGCCGCCCTCGAGCAGATCCGCCCCCGCCGGGTCGTCGGGCCCCCGAGCACGCTTCTCGAAATCGCCGATCACCTGAGCCGATACCCACTCGAGGGAGTCGCCACGTTCGGGGAAGTGCTCGACCCCGGCGCCCGGTCCGAGCTTCGGTCGGCCTTCGGCGCGGAGCCTCTTGACTTCTACGGGAGCAGCGAGGCCGGCACGATCGCCTGGCAGTGTCCGGCGGAAGGCTCGTATCACATCAACGCGGATACGGTCCTCGTCGAGATCATGGATGGCGACGACGGGGTGAAGAAGGGTGACGAGGGGGAAGTCATCATCAGTACGCTCTGGAACGAGACGACCCCTATCGTCCGGTACCGGACGGGGGACGGGGCGTCGCTTTCCCCGGAGCCATGTCCGTGCGGGATCCCGCTTCCGGTCATGAGTCAGGTCCAGGGGCGACGGATGGACTGGGTGCGCCACCACGATGGCCGGCGCGTGGCGCCGTTCAGGGTCTTCGCGATCATCTCGGTTCCCGAGACCCGCGCGGTCATGCGCCGCTTCCGTTTTGTCCAGCGGGCCCTGGACGACTGCCTCATGGAGGTCGTCTGGCGCGGCGAACCGCAGCCCGGTCTCCTCGAATCGAGGAGCGGACGGCTCAGTCGGTTGCTTGGAGGGCCGGTGAACGTCGAGGTTCGCACCGTCGAGTCGCTTCCCATACAGGCGGGGACGGTTCGCCTGATCGAATCCTGGGTGACCGATGAAGGAACGGGCGATTCGGACGGGGAAGATGTCTGAGGTGGGCAACCACACGCCCGCGAGTCAGGCTGAGCGCATCCGGTTCGTCCGGCACGCCCGCTCCCTCGAGCGGGCGCTCTCCTCGCCCGAAGCCTTCGCCCGGGCCCAGCGCGCAGAACTGAATCGCGTGCTGGCGGCTGCCGCGCAGGTCGAACCGTATCGGAGTCTCTGGGGCGCGACGCCCGAGCCGATGAGCGACCTCAAAGAGCTTCCGCGGTTTCCGCTCGTCGATCGCGCGCAGATGGACGCTTTTTCGCTCGACGAACGTACCGTCCCCGGTCAGGTCGTGGTGGTGACGGCGGCAACTTCTGGAACCACCGGCCCGTTCTTCTTGACCGGGCGATCCGGCGACGAGCAGCTGTACCTTCGGGCGCGCCTCCTCCGCCAATGGCGAATCCTCGGCCGGGAACTGGACGCGCCGGTCCTCACCTACGCACTGGGCGGGGGACGCGCAGCGCCCCTCGTGCGGACCGGTCGATCGGCAAGAATGGGGGCTCAAGCTCCGGTCGAGGATCAGGTGGCAGCTCTCGAGCTGATCCGGCCGACGTACCTGCGCGGACCGCCGAGTACCCTCCTCGAGATGGCCGACCGGTTCGGCAGCTTCCCGGTATCGGGGATGGAGACGTTCGGGGAGGTTCTCGATCCCCTTGCCCGGGACGAGCTCCGCGCGGCCTTCGGGATCGACCCGCTCGATTGCTACGGGGGCAGCGAGGCCGGGCGAGTCTCATGGCAATGCCCCACTCAGGGCTCCTATCACATCGACGCGGATACGGTGCTCGTCGAGATCGTGGACGAGAAGGGTCGGCCGGTGGCCCCCGGTGTGGACGGAGAGGTCGTCGTCACCGCGCTCTGGAACGTGACCACGCCCATCGTCCGGTACCGAACGGGTGATATGGCGGCGCTTGCGAACGGACCGTGCGGGTGCGACATCCCACTCCCGGTGATGAGCCAGGTTGAAGGGCGGCGCGACGACTTCTTCCGCAGTCACGATGGCTCGAGAGTGGCTCCGTGGAGAATCTGGCGGCTTCTCTACGACCCTCCGATTCTTCATTTGATGAAGCGCTGCCGCTTCGTCCAGCGGTCGGTCGACGATCTGCTGGTCGAGGTAGTCTGGCGTGAAGCACCCGCGGAGGATCGCCTCTTGTCTCTGGAAGGGTCACTGCGACGGCTCCTGAGCGGTCCGGTAGCGGTCGAGGTCCGCAGCGTGGAGGAGCTCACCATGAGGCCGGGATCGAGGCGGCTCATTCAGTCGCTGGCGTGGAGCGAGTCGCCGCCGTGAGACCGAGCCCGACCGCTGACGCTCCCGCGCTTGCCAGGCACGTTCGTTCACTCCGTCGGGCGGTGGGTGACCCCGGTTCGATCCCGGTGCGGCAGGTCGACCGTCTGAATCGAGTCCTGGCGGCAGCCTGGCAGACGGAGCCCTATCGGGAGCTGTACGGCCATGATCGGCCGGTCCTGCAACGGATCGAGGAGATTCGAGACCTCCCCCCACTGGCGCGAGAGACGCTCGCGGGGGTGCCGCTCGATCGACGGGTCCTTCCCGGAAGTCGGCCCTTTGTAGAGTCACAGACGTCCGGGACGACCGGGCAACCGCTCGCGTTTGCCTGGTCGCGCGAGGAGGCGATCATCAACCGCGCGCTCTGGTTTCGCCAGCGCGATCTCCAAGAGCGTCCTCCGGACGCCCGATGGCTCAGCCTGGCGGTTGGATTCCAGCGAAGAGAGCCGCTGACACGGGCGGGGAGGCATGCGCTCATCGGCGCGTACCTTCCCGTTGAGCGACTGACGGCCGCCATCCACCAGGTAAGGCCATCGGTTCTCGCTGGCTCCCCCAGCTCCCTTCTGGAAGTCTCGGAGCACGTTGAGCCTCCTCCCGCGGGGATCGAGACGTATGCAGAGGTCCTCGCCCCGGAGCTGCGGGTTCGCCTGAAGGAGCTCTTCGATGCCGATCCCATCGACGTCTACGCGACGGGTGAGGTCGGCCCCGTCGCGTGGCAATGTCGCGAGCGTGCCGGATACCACGTCAACGCCGACGCGATCATCGTCGAGATCCTGGACCCCGTCGGGAAACCACTCCCGGTCGGAGAGATCGGGGAAGTGGCGTTGACCGCCCTCTGGATCACGACGACGCCGCTCATTCGAATTCGCGTGGGTGACATGGGCCGCATGCTTCCGGGAGCGTGCCCGTGCGGATGCCCGCTGCCCCTGATGAGCCAAGTCGAGGGAAGAACACTCGATTGGATTCTCGCTCCGGACGGTCGACGACTCTCACCGCTCCGGTTCATGCTCGGGGCGCTTGGATCCGATTTCGGGCGGGCGGTCGACGGGTTTCGGATCGTCCAGCGGGCCGTCGACGACTTCCTCCTGGAGGTCATCTGGAGAAACGGCCCGGTGTCCGGGCTCGAGCAAGAGGTGGCGAGCCGCTACTCGGCAGTCCTCGGCTGCCGCGTGCGAGTGCAGGTCACCGCGCTCAGAGAGCTTTCGCGGTCACCGTCGGGCAAGGTGCAGCTCGTCAAGTCCCGGGTGTCCGGGATACGGGCGTAGGCCTTCGAGGCGATGCGAGGACCTTCGGATCGCTCGGCGCTGAAGAAGGGAAGCGAGGAGGCACGCCGCCAGGAGAGCCGTGACCGTGGTGGAACGATCCTCGGCCCGCGCGAAATGGCGTTCACCCGCGCGAACCGGGAATGGCAGCGGATTCGCACGATGTCTCCGGAGCAGATCCGCACGCTGCAGCTCGAGCGGCTCAATCGGGTGCTCAGCGTGGCGGCAACCGTCGAGCCCTACCGAAGTCTTTGGCTCGGCGCATCGCATGGCCCGGTGGACGACCTCGAGGCCCTTCGGGATCTTCCGGTCATCGGTCGTCTCGATCTGACTGCGCTGCCGCTGCACGACCGGATGCCTGCCGGCGCCTCGGCAGACCATAGGAGCGTGAGCTCCGGGACCAGCGGCCGGCCTCTGGAAGTGGGCTGGTCGGCAGCGGAATTTGGAATCCGAGAGGCACATCGCGTGCGGGCGATCGAGCACGCGGGCTTCATGAGGAAGCGAATCCTGAACTTCGTGTTCGGCGCGATGCGAAACAGCCCGCTCGCTACCTGGCGTGGGCACGCCTACATGGGCACGTTCGTCGATCGGGCCGATCAGCTCGCCGCCGTGCGAACGGTCCGCCCCGACGTGTTGATCGGCTCTCCGAGCCTCCTCCTCGATCTGGCACCCGACCTCGAGGGGCTGAAGCTCGCCGGACTCGCCACCGGGAGCGAGGTCCTAACGCCGGAGATGCGAGCGGAGCTGCGGGCCCGATTCGGCGCGGATTCGGTGGATATCTATGGACTGGGTGAATCGAGCACAGTGTCGTGGCAGTGCTCACGCCGCAACTACCACGTCGACGCCGATGCGGTGATCGTCGAGATCCTAGACGAGGGCGGGAGCGCGCTCGAACCCGGCCAGATAGGCGAGGTCACCCTCACGACGCTCTGGCAGACGACCAGCCCGCTCGTACGGTATCGGACGGGTGATATCGCCGCGTTGCTCCCGGAGCCTTGCAACTGTGGCCTTCCCTTGCCGCTCATGAGCCAGGTCGAGGGCCGTCGGGACGATTGGGTCATCGCCGCGGACGGCCGGCGGATCGCGCCGTTCCGCTTCCTCATCGGCACGCTTGGGACCGACCTCGTTCGAGACCACGTTCGTGCCTATCGAGTCATCCAGCAGGCCCTTGACGACTTCGTGATCGAGGTCGAATGGAAGGACCCCGCGCCCGAAAAGGTGGCCGATCGCGCGCGTGCCGCCTACTCACGAGTCGTTGGGATGCCGGTTCGGGTCGCGGTTCGATCGGTGGAACGACTTACGAACCCGCAGGCGGGAAAGTTTCGGATGGTCGAGTCCCTCGTGAAGCCCGAAAAGGTTACGAAGCCCGGTACTTCTTCTGACGGCTCCGCCGCCGGAGCAGCGCGCGAGTGATTTGGACGGGACCGAGAGCGAAGGAGAGGGATCCGTAGCCAACGAAGGATCCCCACGTCCGCTCCGAGAGTGACAAACGTCCCGACCTCGGCGAGCCGCAGGAGGAAATCGGTGTCGGGGTTCGCCCGGAGCTCCTCGTCCCACTCTCCGATTCGCCTGATCGCGCCGGCACGGACCACGATGGAGGACATCTCGAACGGGTCGAAAGGGATCCAGTGACCATCCCTGATCATCTGAAGGGCGAGAGGGATCGTCCCTGGACGCAGGAACCCTTCCCGGATCCCCAGGACCTTGCCGTTCAGGGTCTCGTACAGCGCAGATCCGACGCAGACGACCTCGGGATCCTCGAAGTGCCTGAGCTGAATCTCGAGCTTTCCGGGGAGCCAGTAGTCGTCGGCGTCGAGACAGGCGATGAACTCCCCCCGGCGGAACGCGGTGTTCCTCGCCCCGGCGATGCCGGCCTTTGGTTGCGAGGCAGCGCGAACGCGCCCGTCGGAAAACGAACGCGCGATCGCCCCCGACCCATCGGTGGAGCCGTCGTCGACGACGATGACCTCCAGGTCCCGGACGGTTTGCGAGAGCGCGCTCTCGATCGCTCGGGCGAGCGTGGCCTCCGCGTTGTGGACTGGTGTACGACCGAGACCAGCGGGTTGCCGTCGTTCCTCATTCGCCGCCCGTCTCTTGGGCCAGCGTCAGGAGCGCCTCGTGGACGACAGGGGGCCCGGCCAGGATGTCGCCCCGCAAGTAATCGGACCCGCCTTCCCAATCGGTGGCGATGCCCCCGGCCTCTTCGGTGAGGAGCGCGCCCGCTGCCACGTCCCATGAGGACAGGCCGAGCTCGAAGAACCCGTCGAACGCTCCCGCAGCGACCCACGCCAGGTCGAGCGTTGCCGCCCCGGGGCGTCTGAGGTCCTCGAAGCGGTCGAGCGCCCGCTCGAACATCCGTAGATACCGGGGAAGCCGATCCTTCTCCCGGAAGGGGAATCCCGTTGCGACGATCGCCGCCTCCGGCTCGGCGGCCGACACGGTGAGCGGTCGGCCGTCTTGCTGTGCGCCCAGGCCGCGCGCGGCCGAGAACGTCGTCCGAAGAAGCGGCGCGTGCGTGGCCCCGACGACGGGGCGGCCTTCCGCGATCAGCGTCACGGAGACCCCCACGATTGGGAAGCGGTGAAGGAAGTTCGTGGTCCCGTCGAGCGGATCGACGAGCCAGTACTGGTTGCTGGGATCTCCCCCGTACTCCTCACCGACCACCGGCAGGTCGGGCGTGCGTCCCCCGAGGTAGACGCCGATCGCCTCTTCTGCCAGTCGGTCGGTCTTCGTCACGTAGTCGCCGGCGCTCTTTTCCTCGGCGGCTCGGGCCCCGGAGCCGGCGTCGATGATGACTCTCCCGCCCTCGTGCGCGGCTCCCACCGCAACGGCGCGGAGGGACTCCAGGTCTTTCTCGGATGACACGCGGCTAGCTGTCGGCGAAACGTCGCAACCGGCGCTTGCGCAGTCGAAGCTTTCTGACAGCTCGGATTGGGCTGTTGGCGAAGAAACGAACGGAGTAGCCGATGAACGGGAGGAAGCGCCGGTCACCCAATGCGGCTGCCGCCTGACGAAACCAGAAGTAGGAGAAGTACAGACGCCGGGTACGCCGGTCCGGACGATGAGAACGCCGAAATTCCTCCCACGTGAGATCATCGCCACGATTCCGAGCCGCCATTCGAGCCTCGATGTACCAGAGCTCCTCAGCGACGAGGCGGGGCCGCCGGCCGACCTGACTCCGGCCATGCAGCCGGTGGACCGAGAGGGGGCGCGAGGGCCCTTCAATCCGTCCAAGACGGGCAATCCGCATGAGCAGTTCCGCGCTCCCGGCGACCTGAAACGACTCGTCGAAGCCACCTGTTTCTTCGAGCGCACTCTTGCGAACCAGCCACGCCGAGGTTTCAAATGGATGCTGTCGAATCTGACCCTCGGCATACCGCTGCTGGCCCTCGGCGTCGAGGACGCGACCTCGGATCCCCAGGAGCCTGCCTCCGAGAGACTCGTAGCGCATCAACGAGCCGGCGAGCACGACCCCAGGGTCCCTCATGATTTCGAGCTGGGTTTTCAGACGATCCGGTACCCAGAGGTCGTCCTGGTCGAGGAATGCAACGAGGTCCGCTCTTGCGCGACGCCATCCCGCATTTCTGGCGCTCGATTCCCCTCCGTTCTCCTTCGAGTGCACGTGGATCCGTCGATCGTCGAACGACCTCACGACCTCGACGGTCCCGTCCGTCGAGCCATCGTCGATCACGATCAGCTCGAAGTCGCCGAACGTCTGATCGAGAACGCTTCGGATCGCGTCGCCGATGAATCGCTCACCGTTGTAGGCGGGGATGACGACGCTTACTGTCGGCTTCGGACCGTTGTCGGCGCCCTCGGGCATGCGCGGAGCATAACAGCGCCAGCGCTGAACGGATTGGGGGGCTTGTCCCGATTGACACTCACGAAGCTCCGCTATACTGTTGCCGATTGTGGTCTGGGCGGTCCGGACCACTGTTCTCCGCGGGATTCCTCGGGAATCGCACCCCGGGCACGCGCGCCCGGATTTCCTATGGGCCCAGGGGTAGGAACGCGAATCGACGTGCTCGAGACGAGAAACAGATGCCGACGATACAGCAGCTTGTACGTAAGGGGCGCCGGTCCCTGCGAGGGAAGACGAAGAGCCCCGCGCTCCGGGGTTCTCCGCAGCGTCGCGGGGTCTGTACTCGCGTGTACACGTTTACCCCGAAGAAGCCCAACTCCGCACTTCGCAAGGTCGCACGAGTCCGCCTGACCAGCGGCGTCGAGGTCACCGCCTACATTCCCGGCATCGGTCACAACCTCCAGGAGCACTCGATCGTGCTCGTTCGCGGCGGTCGCGTAAAAGACCTCCCGGGGGTGCGGTACAAGATCATCCGGGCGGCTCTTGATGCCGCCGGCGTCTCCGACCGTCGGAAAGCGCGCTCCAAGTACGGCGCCAAGCGCGAGGGGTAGGAGCAGGCGGTGCCGAGACGAGGTGGCGCGCCGAAGCGCGAGGCACGACCGGATCCCATGTATCAGAACATGCTCGTTACCCAGCTCATCAACAAGGTGATGCTGAGCGGGAAGAAGTCGCTCGCGGAGCGGATGGTCTACACCGCACTCGAGGAGATCAGCCAGAAGATGCAGAACGACCCGGTCCTGACGCTCAAGAAGGCGGTCGAGAACACGAGGCCGCTGCTGGAGGTTCGCTCTCGTCGGGTTGGGGGAGCGACGTATCAGGTGCCGGTCGAGGTTCGTCCGACGCGGGGGACGACACTCGCTCTTCGGTGGCTCGTGCAATTCGCCCGAGCGCGCAAGGGCCAGGACATGTCCGCGCGACTCGTGGGCGAGATCATGGACGCGGCGCAGGGGCAGGGCGGCGCAGTCAAGCGTCGGGAAGACCTGCACAAGATGGCGGAGGCAAACAAGGCCTTCGCCCACTACCGCTGGTAAGGGCAGACCTGATGGCTTCCCCAGCTAAGAGGATCGAGATGGCGGAGACCGCAGAGCACGTCAAGGGACGGCAGCCTGCCGGCGGCCACGACCTTGCTATTCGCGAGTACCCGCTGTCTCGCACGCGCAACATCGGGATCATGGCCCACATCGACGCGGGGAAGACGACGACGACCGAGCGGATCCTCTACTACACCGGAAAGACCTACAAGCTCGGGGAGGTCCACGAAGGGACCGCGCAGATGGACTGGATGGTCCAGGAGCAGGAGCGCGGCATCACCATCACTTCCGCGGCGACCACCTGCCAGTGGAAGGG
>JBOGWA010000062.1:0-5406 GCA_050693155.1 Actinomycetota bacterium
GGGGACAACACCGAGATGACCGTCGAGCTCATCGCCCCGATCGCGATGGAGGAGGGCCTCCGCTTCGCGATCCGGGAGGGAGGCCGCACGGTCGGCGCCGGACGGGTCACGAAGATCCTGAAGTAGGAAGGAAGAGGAGGAAGTGGCAGGGCAGACGATTCGGATCAAGCTGAGAGCCTACGACCACCAGGTCCTCGACGCCGCGGCACGCGGTATCGTCGAGCACGTCGAGCGGACCGGCGCCAAGGTCATGGGCCCGGTTCCCCTGCCCACCGAGCGCTCGATCTTCACCGTGATCCGCTCGCCGCACAAGGACAAGGACAGTCGCGAGCATTTCCAGATGCTCACCCACAAGCGGCTGATCGACATCCATAAGGCGACCTCGAAAACCGTCCAGGAGCTGCAACGTCTGAATCTGCCTGCCGCCGTCAACATCGAGATCAAGCTGTGAGGCGGTAAGGATGGCGACGGTCAAGGGAATCCTCGGAGAGAAGCTGGGCATGACCCAGATCTTTACCGACGACGGCCGCGCGGTGCCCATCACGGTCGTGAAGGCGGGACCCTGTCGCGTCGCGCAGGTGAAGACGCCCGAGCGCGACGGTTACGCGGCCGTGCAGCTTTCTTTCGGCGAGCGCAAGCGTCTGTCGCAGCCGATCGCCGGCCACCTTCGGAAGGCGGGTGTCGAATCGGCGCGGCACCTCGTCGAGCTCCGAACCGACGACGCGGCGGACTACCAGCCCGGTCAAGAGGTCACGGTCGACATCTTTCAGCCCGGCGACCACGCCGACGTGGTGGGGGTCTCCAAGGGAAAGGGGTTTGCCGGCGTCATGAAGCGCCATGGATTCAGCGGGCTCGGCGCCTCGCACGGAACCGAGCGAAAGCATCGCAGCCCCGGCGCGATCGGCGCGTGCGCCACTCCATCTCGCGTCTTCAAGGGGACGCGAATGGCCGGTCAGATGGGAAACGTACGCGTCACCGTCTTGAACCTCGAGATCGTGGAGACCGACGCCGAGCGCGGTCTCCTTCTTCTTCGGGGGGCCGTCCCCGGACCTCGAGGCGGATTGCTCATGGTCCGGACGGCTGTGAAGACGTCGGAGCGAAAGGGCGCCTGATGGCGAGCATTCCCGTCCACGATCAAGCCGGCAAGAAGGTCGGTGAGCATGAGCTCGACCCGGCCGTCTTCGACGCCCCCGTGAACGTTCCGGTCATGCACCAGGTCGTCGTCGCCGGACTCGCGGCGATTCGTCGAGGTACGCACTCGACGAAGACACGCGCCGAGGTTAGCGGCGGCGGTCGGAAACCCTGGCGGCAGAAGGGGACGGGGCGAGCCCGCCACGGTTCGATCCGCTCCCCGATCTGGGTGGGCGGCGGTGTCGCGCACGGGCCGAAGCCCGGGGATCACTCGATGCGAGTGCCCAAGAAGATGAAGCGACTGGCGCTTCGCTCCGCCCTCAGCGATCGGGCGCTCGAGGAGCGGATCCGCGTGTTGGAGGGTCTCGCGTTCGACGCGCCGAAGACGAAGGAGGCGATCGCCGTCCTCGGCTCGCTCGAGACGAGCGGCCGCATCCTGCTTGTGCTTGCCGCACCCGACGATGTGGTCGAGCGATCGTTCCGGAACCTCCCCTACGTGCGCGTCACCTACCCCGGCAAACTCGCGACGTACGAGGTCCTCGCCGCTGACTGGCTGGTCTTCACGAAGGACGCGCTCCAGCAGGTGAAGCCATGAGCTTGAAAAGCGAGCGCGACGTCGTGATCCGGCCGATCGTGTCGGAGAAGTCCTACGCGGGGCTCGAGCAGAACCGCTACACGTTCCTCGTGCACCCCAAGGCCACGAAGACGGAGATCAAAGAAGCCGTCCAGAAGATCTGGAAGGTTCGGGTCGTTGGCGTGAACACCATTCGCCGGAAGGGCAAGGCGAAGCGCTTCCGGCTCACCTTTGGCAAGCGCGCGGACCAGAAACGTGCGCTCGTAACGCTGGCCGAGGGCGACTCGATCGAGATCTTCGAGGAAAGCTGATGCCGAGAAAGCACAAGCCGACGACTCCGGGGCGCCGCGTTTCCTCCGTCTCCGATTTCGGCGAGGTCACACGCGACCGGCCCGAGCGGTCGCTCGTTCGACCGAAGCCGCGGAAGGCGGGGCGGAACGCGCAGGGACGGATCACGACGCGCCACCGCGGAGGTGGGCACAAGCGTCGCTTCCGCATCGTCGACTTTCGGCGCGACAAGGACGGAATTCCGGCGAAGGTGGCGCAGATCGAATATGACCCGAACCGGAGCGCCAGGATCGCCCTGCTGAACTATGCGGACGGGGAGAAGCGCTACATCCTCGCGCCGCAGGGGCTCGCGGTTGGACACAAGGTCGTATCCGGTCGCGGTGCGGACATCATGCCCGGGAACGCGCTTCCACTCGCCAACATCCCGGTTGGCACGATGGTGCACGCGGTCGAGCTTCGTCCGGGGGGAGGGGCGAAGATGGCTCGCTCTGCGGGCGCATCGGTGCAGGTCCTCGCGAAGGAGGGGCGCCATGCTCACCTCCGCCTTCCCTCCGGTGAGATCCGGCTCGTCGAGCTCGACTGCCGGGCGAGCATCGGTGAGGTTGGGAACCCCGAGCACGAGCTCGTCCAGAAGGGAAAGGCCGGGCGGAACCGCTGGCGCGGCCGCCGGCCGACGGTGCGCGGGGTCGCGATGAACCCGGTCGACCACCCCCTCGGCGGAGGAGAGGGCAAGGCCTCGGGAGGCCGGCACCCGACCTCGCCGTGGGGAAAGAAGGAAGGCCGGACCCGAAAGAAGGGCAAGGCCTCGGACCGGTTGATCGTCCGGCGCCGCGGAAAGGGAAGGGGCTAGGCATGCCGCGTTCGGTGAAGAAGGGTCCGTTCGTGGACGACCACCTGCTCGAGAAGATCGAGGCGATGAACAAATCCGGACAGAAGCGCGTGATCCGCACGTGGTCCAGGCGCTCGACGATCATCCCCGAGATGGTGGGCCACACGATCGCCGTTCACGACGGCCGCAAGCACGTCCCGGTGTTCATCAGCGAGGCGATGGTCGGCCACAAGCTCGGCGAGTTCGCGCCCACGCGAATCTTCAGGACGCACGGCCACCACACGGAGAGGAGCACCTCGCTCAAGTGACCGAAGCGAAGGCCAGCGCGCGTTTCGTCCGTATCTCGCCGAGAAAGGCGAGGCGCGTGGTCGACCTCATCCGCGGAAAGCACATCGAGGAAGCGCGCCGCATTCTCACGTTCTCTGGCTACGGCGCCACGTCCACGGTCAGGAAGGTCCTCGACTCAGCGGCGGCGAACGCGGGACAGGCGCCGGGAGTGATCCCCGAGAACCTGTTCGTCTCGAAGGCGTTCGTGGACGAGGGGCCGACACTTCGTCGATTCCGCCCGCGGGCGCTCGGCCGGGCGACCAGGATCGACAAGCGCACGAGTCACATCACGATCGTCGTAGAACAGCCCGACGTAGAGGGAGTGTTCGGTGGGACAGAAGGTTAATCCGTACGGCTTCCGGCTCGGGGTCATCTACCCCTGGAAGTCGAACTGGTACGAGGGAAAACGCGAGTTCGCCGAAGCTCTTCACGAGGACGTCGCCATTCGCGACTACATTCGCTTGCACCTTTCGCGCGCCGGCATCTCGAGCATCGTGATCGAGCGGAAGGGCGACCAGGTCTGGGTGACGATCCTCACCGCGCGCCCCGGCATCGTGATCGGTCGGAAGGGCTCCGAGGTAGAGCGCGTTCGCAAGGACCTCGAGCGCATGACTGCCAAGCGGGTCGAGGTGCGGGTCCAGGACATGAATCAGGCGTCGAAGGAGACGCGGCCGGAGACGGACGCGCAGCTCCTTGCGCACGGCGTCGCGGAACAACTCGAAGGCCGGGTCGCCTTCCGCCGAGCGATGCGCCGAGCCGTGCAGACCGCGATGCGAGCGGGCGCTCTCGGCGTACGCGTGCAGTGCTCGGGTCGGCTCGGAGGGATCGAGATGTCCCGCCGTGAGTGGTACCGAGAGGGCCGCGTCCCGCTCCACACGCTCCGCGCACGCATCGACTACGGCCTCGCGGAGGCGAAGACGGTCGTCGGTCGGATCGGCGTCAAGGTTTGGGTCTACGTCGGCGACGAGATCCCGACCGAAGAAGTCGACACCGATCGCGCCCGGAAACGAGCCCTCGCGGCTGCTCGCGCGACGACGGCCGCCTCGACCGGAGCGCTCGTTACGGATGAGAAGGCCTTGAAGGAGCTCGAGGAGGAGGAACCCGCCGCGTCTCCGGCCGCTGACGCGGAGTCGCCTGCGACCGAGCCGCCGCCACAGCCACCGTCCGAGGAAGAAACCTCCGAGCCCGAGGAGTCCCCGTAGATGTTGATGCCGAAGAAGACCAAGCACCGCAAGCAGCACCGGGGCAGGATGCGGGGCAAGGCCAAGGGCGGAACCGACATCCACTTCGGCGATTACGGCCTCGCCGCGCTCGAGCCCGGCTGGGTCACGAACCGCCAGATCGAGGCTGCGCGAGTTGCGATCACGCGATACATCCGGCGCGGCGGCAAGGTCTGGATCAACATCTTCCCCGACAAACCGGTGACGAAGAAGCCGGCCGAGACCCGGATGGGCTCCGGCAAGGGCAACCCGGAAGACTGGGTCGCAGTCGTGAAGCCCGGTCGCGTCATGTTCGAGCTCTCGGGCGTGAATCCAAACATCGCCCGGGAAGCGATGAAGCGCGGCGCGAACAAGCTTCCGATCAAGTCAAAGTTCGTTGCCCGCCTCGGAGGTGTCGAAGGATGACGAGACCCGCCGAGCTCCGGGGGCTGCCCGATCAGGAACTGATCGCGCGACTCGACTCCTCGAAGGAGGAGCTCTTCAACCTGCGCTTCCAGCTCGCTACGGGGCAGCTCGACAACCCGATGCGGATCAAACAGGTCCGTCACGACGTTGCGAGGATCCTCACGGTCCTGAGAGAGCGGGAGATCGAGATCGTCGACCGCCTCGAAGTCGGCCCGGCCGAGCCGGCGCCTTCCGAAACTGAGGCGGATGAGGAAGCCGCGACTCCGGAGGAGGCATCGTGACCCAGGGCATCCCTGCTCGCGCGAACCGCAAGGTTCGCACGGGGGTGGTCGTCTCCGACCGGATGGACAAGACCGTCATCGTGCGTGTCGAGCGCACGAGCCGGCACTCCTTCTACCCCAAGATCGTGACGAAGGCGGCCAAGCTCACCGCGCACGACGAGGCGAACCAGGCGAAGGTCGGGGACCGGGTACGGGTCGTCGAGACGCGCCCGCTCTCGAAGACGAAGCGCTGGCGTGTCGTGGAGATCATGGAAGGGCCGAATAGGTGATCCAGGCCGAATCGAGGGTCAAGGTGGCCGACAACACGGGGGCCAAGGAGGTCCTGTGCATTCGCGTGTTGGGTGGGTCCTC
>JBOGWA010000063.1:0-1731 GCA_050693155.1 Actinomycetota bacterium
TCGGACACCAGTCGAAGGGCGTAGGGAAAGTCGTCCACGGACGGGATGACGGGAAAGAGCGCCCGCTCGGCGAGCGCGCCGTGGCCAATCTCCCGGCGCTTCGGGCCTCGCATGAAGCCGGTCTCACCGGTGGAGAACGGGGGGAAGTTGTAGTGATGGATGTACCGCTTCGAGTCTTCCGGGTGGATGGTGTCGATCATCTGCGCCATCCGGAGCATGCCGAGCGTGGTGATGTTCAGGACCTGCGTCTCCCCGCGTTGGAAGAGACCCGAGCCGTGTGCCCGGGGAACGAGCCCGACCTCACAGGTGATCTCGCGGATCTCATCCGGTTTGCGGCCGTCCAGGCGGACGCCTTCCTCGACGACGCGGCGTCGCATCAGCTCCTTCTCCAGAGCCTTGCGCGCGCGCTTTGCCTGTTCGAGGCGCGCGGGATCCGCCTCCTCGCCCCACAGCGCGGCGAGGTGATCACCCAGGTCGGCCTTGATCTCGTCGAGCGCCTTCTCTCTTTCCAGCTTCTCGGCGATCTGAAGGGCCTGCCGCATTCGCTCGGTGGCGAAGCGTTCGACCTCGCTCTTGATGTCTTCTTCGTACTCGGGCTCTGCTTCGAACGTGCCCTCGGCAGCCCCGGCGTCGGCCAGGAACTGTTCCTGAAGCTCGACGACGTCGGCGATTCGCCGCTTCGCCTCCTCGAGACCCTCGGCGACCCGCTCTTCCGTTGGCGCGGGCGCGCCGCCCTCGATGTGCGCGAGCGCCTCTTCGGTCGCTTCGGCCTCGACCATCAAGATGTCGATCCCGCCCTCGTCGTTCTTCCGGCCGGCAACGACCATGTTGAACGTCGCGAGATCCAGCTCCTGGAAGGTCGGGTTCGCCTTCCACTGGCCGCCCACGTCGGCGATCCGGACGGCGCCGATCGGTCCGTCGAAGGGCAGACCGGCGAGCATGACGGCCAGGCTCGCGCCGTTGATGGCAGGGATGTCGAACGGATTGGCTTGGTCCACGGACAGGACCGTGCAGATGACCTGCACCTCGTTGCGGAAGCCCGTCCGGAAGGTCGGTCGCAGCGGACGGTCCACGAGTCTCGCGGTGAGGATCGCCTGTTCGCTCGGCCGTCCCTCCCGGCGGAAGAAGCCTCCGGGAATCTTGCCGGCGGCGTACATGCGTTCCTCCACGTCGACCGTGAGCGGGAAGAAATCGATCCCTTCACGCGGCGCCGAAGTCCCGCAGGTCACGAGGATCTGTGTTTCGCCGACGGTGAGCACGACCGAACCATGGGCTTGCTTCGCGAGCTTTCCCGTCTCGAGCGTGAGCTCTGATCCCCCGACGTTCTTCGTCGCGATCGTTGGTTTCATGAAATGTCTCCTCCTTGAAGTGAGTTCTTCAAGGAGCGGGGCTCGATGAGGGGCCAGTTGTCAGTGGGGAAACTCGGAGGAAGCCGCCGGATCTCCTCACTGATAACTGACCTGAACCACCCGCTCCTTCGGTATTCGGGTCTCTGCCTTCGCGCTCCCTTCCCTTGCCTACTTCCGCAGACCGAGCCGCTCGATCAGCGATCGGTACCGCTCGATATCTTCCCGCCGAAGGTACTCGAGCAACCGCCGGCGCTTGCCGACGAGCTTGAGCAGACCGCGGCGCGAGTGATGGTCCTTCCGGTGCCCCTTCAGGTGCTCGGTGAGCTCGTCGATGCGCTTCGAGAGCACGGCGACCTGAACCTCGGGAGATCCGGTATCGGCG
>JBOGWA010000064.1:0-5466 GCA_050693155.1 Actinomycetota bacterium
GAGCAGCAGATGCTGACCCTAGCGAAGTGCTTCGTGATGGAGCCGCGGCTGCTGCTTGTCGACGAGCTCTCGCTCGGCCTCTCTCCCAAGATCGTCCGGGAGCTGCTGGACATCGTTCGCCGGATGAACAAGGAGGGAGTGTCGGTGCTCCTCGTCGACCAGCACGTGGACCTGGCTCTCGATCTTGCCTCGCGCGCGTACTTCATCGAGCGCGGAGAGATTCGGTTCTCGGGACCGGCATCGAAGCTCCGCGGCCGGGACGACCTGCTGCGTTCCGTCTTCCTGCGGGGCAAGACGACGGCGGGGGTCAGGTAGCGGCAATGGGTCCGGACGTGCTCGAGCTCGCCGATCGCGTCTGGCGCGGCGAATTCGAGGGCTCGACCGACGCGCTCTTTGCCAGCGGCGACCTCGTCGAGGTGGCCGAGGGGGCCGCGTTTCTGCCCACCTTCGCGAACGTAAGCGCGTTCGCCTCTGGGGATGGGCTCGTGCTCGTCGACACGGGAAGCTCGTTCGTCGCGTCTCAGGTCCACCGGCAGATCCGCGCATGGTCCGCCGAGCGCCTGAACATCGCGATCTACTCGCATGGGCACATCGATCATGTCTTCGGCCTTCCTCCGTTCGAGGAAGAAGCCGCGACGAATGGTTGGAACGCACCTCGTGTCGTCGCGCACGAGGGCGTCGCTGGGCGGTTCGATCGCTACGTCCTGACTGCCGGCTACAACGCGGCGATCAACCGCCGACAGTTCCAGCTCCCCGACCTCGTCTGGCCGACCGAATATCGCTTTCCGGATGAGACCTATCGAGAGACGCTCGACCTCGACGTCGGCGGCATTCGGTTCGAACTCCACCATGCCCGAGGCGAGACCGACGACCACACCTGGACGTGGGTTCCCGATCGGCGAGTCCTCTGCACCGGCGACCTGTTCATCTGGGCGTGCCCGAACGCCGGAAACCCACAGAAGGTCCAGCGATATCCGAGGGAGTGGGCACAGGCGCTCCGAGAGATGGCGGCGCTCGCGCCGGAGGTCCTCCTCCCCGGTCACGGCCTCCCGATCATGGGCGCCGACCGGATCCGCGAGGCACTAACCGACACGGCCGCCCTTCTCGAGTCCCTTCACGATCAGACGGTTGCGCTCATGAACGAGGGAGCACGCCTTGATGCGATCATCCACACGGTGGAACCGCCGATGGAGCTCATGGAACGGCCGTATCTGCAACCCATCTATGACGAGCCGGAGTTCATCGTCCGGAACGTCTGGCGTCTTTACGGAGGGTGGTACGACGGCAACCCGGCGACGCTGAAGCCCGCGCCGGACGCGGAGGTTGCGGCCGAGGTCGCGGCGCTCGCCGGTGGCCCAGCGCGGCTCGCCGATCGAGCATCGGCACTCGCTGAGGACGGAAACCTACGACTCGCTTGTCACCTGGTGGAGATGGCGGGCTTGGCGGCCCCGCACAACGAGGAAATCGCTCGCACGCGAAGCGAGATTTACCAGCGGCGATCCGAGGTGGAGACGTCGATCATGGCGAAAGGCATCTACGCGGCGGAAGCGAGGGAGGACATCGAGCGATGAGCCAACCGGCCGACTTTGCGAACTTCCAGAACGAGATCTACCTCGGCGGCCTGATGGGGCAAACTCCCCCGTTTCCGGTTTCCTGGGCGGCGCTGGAGCGAGCGGCCGAGGAGGCGATGACGCCTGAGGCCTGGGGCTATGTCGGCGGCTCCGCAGGCACCGAGGACACGGCCCGGGCCAATCTCGAGGCGTTCCGGCGGTGGCGGATCGTTCCCCGCCACCTCCGCGACGTGTCCGTGCGGGACCTCTCGACCGAGCTCTTTGGAGCGCAACTGCGGGCGCCGGTGCTCCTGGCGCCCGTCGGCGTTCAAGGGATCGTTCATCCGGACCGCGAGCTTGCCGTCGCACGAGCCGCAGCGTCGATGAACGTCCCGATGGTGCTCAGCACCGCCGCCACCGCGAGCATGGAGGAGGTCGCCGAGGCGAACGGCGACGGCCTTCGCTGGTACCAGCTCTACTGGCCCCGCGATCCGGAGCTCACGAAGAGCTTCCTGAAGCGGGCGGAGGCGAACGGGTACTCCGCGGTCGTCATCACACTCGACACCTTCATCCTCGCGTGGCGGCCTCGCGATCTCCAGAGCGCCTACCTCCCGTTCCTCAAGGGCGAAGGAATCCAGCAGTACCTCGCCGACCCCGTGTTCCGGGAGGGATTGCCGGAGCCACTCGAGAATCACCTCCAGGACGCGGCGCTGAAGTGGGTCCAGGTGTTCTCCGACCCCTCCACGACGTGGGATCGCCTCGCGTTCGTGCGCGAGAACACCAGTCTCCCGATCCTGCTGAAAGGGATCCTTCACCCGGACGACGCACGCAAGGCCATCGACCACGGCATGGACGGCGTGATCGTCTCGAACCACGGCGGACGGCAGGTGGATGGCTCGATCGGAGCTCTCGACGCCCTCCCGGGCGTGGTTGAGGCTGTCGCGGGCAAGATCCCCGTGCTCTTCGACAGCGGAATCCGATCCGGCGCCGACGCCGTGAAGGCGATCGCGTTGGGCGCGAAAGCGGTACTCCTCGGCCGCCCCTACATCTGGGGGCTCGCCATCGGCGGCGAAGAGGGTGTGCGCCACGTGCTGCGCTGCTTCCTAGCGGAGATGGAGCTCACGATGGCATTGTCCGGCACCCCCACCCTCGCCGACCTCACCCCCGACACCCTGACCCGCATCGAGTAACCGCAAGCGACGGCTTCGTGGCGGCACTACAACCGCGCTAGTGACCCCCTACGCGCCAAGCCTCTTCGCTAACTCAGGCGGAATGTGAACCGAGCCATCCTTCTCGACCCGAACCCCTCCTCGCCAGGTCAGAATTGCGCATAGGCTTACTCAAACTCATCGCCCTACATGACTGTGAACTCCGGGGCTGGGCGAATAGCGTGACCCCGCAGCGACTCGAGGGGGAGGTCGGGTATGGAAGCAGGAGCGGAGCCGGTCGGCGCGGCTCAAGTGGCAGCACCGGGTTCGCAGGAAAAACGGATCGCCTACAAGGTGCTGGCGGGGCTCTTCGCCGCCGTCGCCTTCGGGGGACTCTTCCTATCTGCTTTCGTCGTCTGGTTCGACAACGGTGACGGCGGCATCCACCGCGTGCATGACATGGGCTACGGAGCGCTTGGCGCCATCCTGATGACGGGCTTTCTGGCCCAGAACTGGCGGCCGGAGCGAAAGATCTCAGCCTTCTACCAGATCCTCGTCGTTGCCCTTGCGTCCGGCATCGGGGGCGCCATCGCGACGAGCGTGGGAGCGCTGGTGGGCGCGTTCATTGCGGTTGCCTACGTCGTCCTTCTCGTGCTTCACCCGTACCGTTCCGAGGTGCTCCATCCGCAGCGAGCGGGCTTCAGTCCGGTGTTGATGGGCCTCACGATCCTGGGGGCGATCCCACTCATCTGGTACTCGTTGGCGGTCGCGAAGCTCCAGCGGAACGGCATCCCTGCCGACTCACACGCGAAGATGGACCACTGGACGACCATGGCCGCGATGGCCATCAGCATCGTCTTGGTCGCCCTCCTATCCGCGCTTAGGTTCCGGGGATGGCGGATCTCCGCCCGATCGGCGGGGGCGGCGATCTTCCTGTATGGACTGATCTCGACGGTCTATCCACACAAGGCGGGATCGGAGGGGACCGGCTGGGGGCTCGTGGCGATGGCTGGGGGGCTGGTGTTCGTCGGTGCGGCCGAGTGGGAGGCGCGGCGGGCGCTGCCATCGATCGACTGACGAGTTCGATCTACTGTTGCGAGAAGTTCATAAACGAAACCTTCTTCCGGGAGATCCTCGCCAGAAACAGCCGCGCGCTCGCAGGTAATCCGTTTCCAATCCTCGCTTGGGGACGCTTGCGAGTATTGATACCAGATCCTCCCACCCTAACAAGATCGACGGAGGGCTTTGCGGTCGATCTTGCCGACCGGCGTGAGCGGTACCTGGTCGACGATTCGGATGTCGCGCGGGTAGGCCTTCCCTCCGACTCGGTCTTTCGCAAACGCCTTCAGGTCCTCGGCCGAGGCCTCCTGGTCCGGACGCAGCATGACGAAGGCCACGACCTCTTCGCCCTTCGTCGGGTCGGGCTTGCCCACGACGCCGGCGATCTGGACCGCCGGGTGCTCGACCAGCGCGTCCTCGACGTCGCGGGGGTAAACATTGAAGCCCCCGCGGATGATGAGGTCCTTCTTCCGGTCGACGACGTAGAGGTACCCATCTTCGTCGAACCGGCCGATGTCCCCCGTGTACAGCCAACCGTCCCGGAGCGCGTGCTCGGTCGCATCGGGAGCCTTCCAATACTCGTGCATGACCGCCTTCGAGCGGCAGGTGATCTCCCCGAGCTCGCCCTGCGGAACGTCATTCCCCTCCTCGTCCACGATCCGGACGTCGACTCGCGGCATCGGAGGCCCGACCGAGCCGAGCCGCCGGGCGCCCGGGCGATTGTGGGAAAGGACGACCCCCGATTCGGTCAGCCCGTACGCCTCGAGGATCTCGACCGAAGGCACACGACGCTCGAACTCCTCGGCGGCCTCGACCGGGAGCGGTGAGGCGCCGGAGACCAGGTACCGGAGCGAGGAGAGATCGTAATCCTCGAGCGGTTCGGCGAGGAGAACCTGGACCATCGACGGCACCACGGTCCCACGCTCGATCCGATGCTCCTGGACGAGCTCCAGCCAATCTTTCGGGATGAACCAGCGCATCAAGACGGACTCCGTCTCGTACGTGAGATTCAGTCCCTGATGCAGCGCCACCACGGCGACGATCAGCCCGAAGCTGTGGGAGAGCGGAAGTGGAACGATCGTTCTCTTGATCCCCTCCACGTGGGAGGCCTCGAACCCGCACTCCGCGCCGAACCAGAGATTGGCGTGCGTCAGCGCGACGCCTTTGGCCCGCCCGGTCGTCCCTCCTGTGTACATGAGCGCCGCAAGGTCGTCGTCGTCTCGGTCCACGATCGAACCGGGCTCGGCTTCCTCGAGTGAGGAGAGTGGGATGACGCCGTTCTCCTCCGGTCCCATCGAGATGATCCACTTGAGGGACTCCACGCCTTCGGCGGCCTGCTTCACATTGGGAAGGAACTCCGGCGTCGTGATGACCGCTCGCGCTCCGGAGTCCTCGAAGATGTGGTGGAGTTCGGGAGGCGGCAGCAGGAAGATCGCTGGGGTGATCGCGGCCCCGGCCCGCCACAGCGCGCCGTAGGAGATCCCGACCTCTGGGCAGTTCGACATGACGACGGCAACTCGGTCCCCCGGCTCGATCCCCAATTCGGTGAAGCCGCGCGCGAGCCGCGTGGTCCGATTCCAGAGGTTGGCGGTCCCGTACCAGGTTCCCTCGAAGAAGAGCCCGCGGCGGTCGCCGGTTCGTTCGAAGGCGTTCTCGGCGAGTCGTGCGAGGTTGTGCTGGCCGAGCGTCACATCCCTACTGTACGGACT
>JBOGWA010000065.1:0-3106 GCA_050693155.1 Actinomycetota bacterium
CATCCCGTCCGTGGACGACTTCCCCTACGCCCTTCGACTGGTGTCCGACGTGCTCGAGTCGAACGGCTCGACGTCGATGGCGAGCACGTGCGCGTCGACGCTTTCGCTGATGGATGCCGGCGTCCCGATCAAGGAGCCGGTGGCGGGAATCGCGATGGGTCTCATCGCCGAGGGAGGCGAGTTCGTGACGCTCACCGACATCCTCGGCGCCGAGGACGCCCTCGGCGACATGGACTTCAAGGTCGCCGGGACTCGCGAGTTCATCACTGCGCTCCAGCTCGATACGAAAGTGACCGGGCTTCCGGCTGAAGTGCTCGCCGGGGCGTTGAAGCAGGCTCGCGAAGCCAGGCTCTTCATCCTCGACAAGATGCTCGAGGCGATCTCCGAGCCGAGGACCGACATGTCCGCGACGGCGCCCCGCATCATCATGAAACAGGTTCCGGTCGACAAGATCGGCGAGGTCATCGGCCCGAAGGGAAAGATGATCAATGCCATCATCGCCGAGACCGGCGCAAGCGTGGACGTCGAGGACGACGGCCGCATCTTCGTCGGCGGTACTGAGGGCGAGTCGGTCGCGAAGGCGCTGGAGATGATCGAGGAGATCGTGAATCCCAGGATCCCCGAGGTGGGCGAGGAGTTCGAGGGCACCGTCGTGAAGATCCTGGACTTCGGCGCGTTCGTGAACCTCACACCGGCGAAGGACGGGCTGCTGCACGTGTCCAAGCTGGGCCGCGGCAAGCGGCTGGAGTCGGCAGCCGACGCGGCGATCTCGGTGGGTGACAAGATCCGCGTGGTCGTGCGGGAGATCGACCGCCAGGGCCGCATCAGCCTCGACCCGATGTGGGACGACGAAGACGGCGAGCCGGTCGATTCCGATGAGGGATCCGAAACGTCGGGCCAAGTCGCCGATACACCTCGGCCAGAGCGGTCCTCGTCCGGCGACCGTGACCGGGGCGGTCGCGACGGAGAGCGCGAAGGTCGCCCTCGCCGTCGCCGGATGACCGGGCGCCGCGACGACCGGCAGGACGGCTAGCAGCAGGTCGTGATCAGGCGCGACGAGTACCAGTCCGGGCTCCGGCTCGTCACCGAGCAGGTCCCCGGGGTTCGCTCGGTGGCTCTTGGTCTCTGGGTGGCGGTCGGCTCGCGCGACGAGCCCCCGCGCATCGCCGGGGGTTCGCACTTTCTCGAGCATCTGCTCTTCAAGGGAACGAAGACCCGGACGGCCAAGGACATCGCCGAGGCGTTCGACGCGGTGGGTGGGGAGCTCAACGCTTTCACGGCGAAGGAGAGCACGACGTTCTACGCCCGTGTGCTCGACCGCGACGTGCCGATGGCCGTGGAGTTCCTCACGGACATGTTGCAGAACTCGCTCATCAGGAAGTCAGACGTCGACGCGGAGCGGCAGGTCATCCTCGAGGAGATCAACATGCACGAGGACTCGCCCGACGAGCTCGTCCACGATCTATTCGGCGAGACGCTCTGGTCGGGCCATCCGCTCGGGCGACCGGTGCTTGGTTCGGTCGAAACGATTCGGGCGGCGACGCGCGACCAGATCCGGCGGTTCTGGAAGGCGCGGTACCTGCCGCGGAACGTCGTCGTTGTCGCGGCTGGGAACCTCGAACACGATGAAGTCGCGCGCCTCGTCGAGTCCCACCTCGAAACCGGAAAGAAGGTCACGAAGGGATCGGCTCGGCTCCGTCCCGACGGCGGGGCTCCGGCGCCGTCGGGCGAAGTCGCGGTGAAGCGCCGCCAGACCGAGCAGGCGCACATCTGCTTTGGGACCGCGGGACTCGCCCAGGGGGACCCACGTCGCTTTGCCTTTCAGGTCGTGAATGACGCGATCGGGGGCGGGATGGCCTCGCGGCTCTTCCAGGAGGTGCGGGAAAAGCGTGGTCTCGTGTACTCCATCTACTCCTACCACTCGATGTATGCCGAGACGGGAATGTTCCGCGTCTACGCGGGCACAACACCCGCACGAGCGAAGGAAGTCCTCGAGATCACCACGCGCGAACTCGACGATGTCGCCGAGAAAGGCCTCACCCCGGACGAGCTCGACCGTGCGAAGGGGCATCTGAAGGGCTCGCTCGTTCTCTCGCTCGAGGACACTGGCAGCCGGATGAGCCGGCTCGGGCGGTCGGAGGTCTCCCAGGGCGAGATCCTTACCGTGGACGAGGTCATCGAGCGGATCGACGCCGTCACGGCCGAGGACACGCAAGAAGTGGCCGAACAGGTGCTCGGGCAGCCACGGTCACTCGCCGTGATCGGGCCCTTCAAGAAGAACGCGTTCGCGGATGTCGGGAGACTCAAGTGACGAAGGTCGGAGTGCTCGGCGCCGCGGGAAAGGTGGGCCGGCTTGTCTGCCGCGCGGTCGCAGAGGATTCCGAGCTCCGGCTGGTCGCCGGCATCGACCCCCCGCACGCAGGAGAGCCGATTGGGGCGATGGTCGGCTTGTCGGGAGTCACGCTCAAGGTATCCGACGACCTCATGACGCTCGTGCAAGCGGAGGCCGAGGTCGTCGTCGACTTCACCCAGCCGGATCAGGTGCTCGAGAACGTGCGCTGGGCGATCGATCGAGGGATCCACGTTGTGGTCGGGACGACAGGGGTCGGGCCGGACGAACAGGAGCGGATTCGCTCGTGGATCGAGGCCGAGGGTGGCGAGAGCAACGTCATCGTCGCGCCGAACTTCTCGATCGGCGCGGTCGTCGCGGAGCGACTCGCCGAGCAGGCGGCCCGCTACTTTCCCGCGGTCGAGATCGTCGAGTTACACCACGATCAGAAGCTGGACGCGCCGTCGGGCACTGCTTCCGCGGCCGCATCGAGGATCGCGAGTGCGCGAGAGGAAGCATGGAGCGGCCCCTCGGGTGACGAGCGGGTTGCCGGCGTGCGCGGGGGAGAGGTCGACAGTATTCGGGTGCACAGTATCCGACTTCCCGGTCTCGTCGCGCACCACGAGTTTCTCTTCGGAGGCCCCGGTCAGATGCTCACGATCCGCCACGACACAATGGACCGCGCATCGTTCGTCCCGGGTGTGCTGCTCGCGATCCGCGAAGTCGTGAAGCGCCCGGGTCTTACCGTCGGCCTCGAGCCCCTCCTCGGCCTCGACT
>JBOGWA010000066.1:0-20326 GCA_050693155.1 Actinomycetota bacterium
CGCCCACGCAGGGAAACCCCAGCCCCGCGCCCGGTGCGCCGCCGGCCGTGAGCGAGCCGGAGAAGGAAGCTCCCCAGCCAACCAGCAGATCTCCAGCCGAAGCCTCCCGGCCATCATCGGCTTCCACAACGGAAGCCCCCCAACCACCCACCGGAGCTCCGGAGGCCCCTTCCGCAGCTCCGATGCAAGCGCCGATGCCTCCAGCCGAGAGTCCACCGGGGCCGGTCCCCGGCGAGGGGGAACCTCGAAGTCGGCTCGAGCAGATGGTCGAGGACTATCTGCGGCGGCTCCCGGGCCACGTGTCCGATCTCCTCGGAACGCACCTGCGGCTCCAGATCGAAGCCGCCCAGCAACGCACCGACAGCGCTCTCGAGCAGCTTCGATCCTCCGTTGGCACGATCGAGGAGCGCCTGTCATCTGCGCTCTCGAGCGTCACCGAGGCGACACAGGTCTTCCTCTCCGGCTCCGTTGAGGCTTACGCGAGCTCGCTTCGCAGGATCAGCGAACGACTCGAATCGGTCCCGGATCAAGACGACATGGACACGGTGCGAGAGGCCGTCAAGGAGGCGATCGAGGAGGTCCGAAGCGATCTCGGATCGTTCCGTCAGGCCCCGCAGCGGATCGCGGAGACGGTCAAGGCGATCAGCGAAGCTCTCGGCAGCATCGTCGAGGCGCAGGCCGGTGTGGAAGAGAAGCTGCAAGAAGTCTCGGACTCCGTGAAGCCGGACTTCGACGCGTTGAACACTCTCATCGACGACACGATCGACGGCTTGAAGACTCGGATCTCCGAGACCGCGAACCAGCTTCGCTGGGAGGTCGGTCAGGGTGTCGGACCGCTTCACGAAGGATTCGAGCTCGTCCGTCAGACCCTCGCGCAGCAGCATGAGGCCCTCCGCGGCGGGATCGGCCGGATCGAGTACCTGGTCGGAGCGATCGAACGCCTCGATCGTCGCCACGGATTCCGGGAGCTCGTCAAGAGCGAGGAGCAGCTCCGCAAGGAGCAGGGGGAGTGGGTGGAGCGTCTCGGCGGACTCGAGACACGGGTGGGCGAGTTCGGAGTGGAGCTTCGCCAAAAGCTGAAGGAGACCGTTGCCGGGAGCAAGGAGGTTCGCGGCAAGCTCGTCCAAGAGGTGAACCAAATCGCGAACGATCAGCTCGCAACCGCGATCCAGGAATTCCGCGGCCAGATGGATGACCTCTTCTCCCACAAGGCCGTGACATCGGCCTTTCGCGAGGTCGTCCGGACGCAGCGGGCACTGGGGAAGGCGGCCGCGGATCTCCGGCAGGATGTCGGCGAGCTTCGCGGCCAGATCGAGGGGTGGGGGAAGCCGCGCTCGGCGGCACGCCTCTCTAAGGAGGTCAAAGACCTCGACGATCGGGTCGTGCAGACCGAGGAGGCCGTGACCGGCAAGCTCGTGGATGTCGTGATGCAGCGCCTCAAGGGACTCTTCGACCGTCGCTTCGACGCGGTGGTCCAGCTTGTCGAGGTCCGGCTGCAGCAGATGCAGACCCTGCTCGAACGGCAGGAGCCTCCGCGACGCGGTCTCTTCGGCCGATCGCGCGAGAGCATCCCCCCGGAGGGCGACTAGCCTCCCTCCCGGTTACGATGGGCCCGTGACGAGGCCCCGTCGCTCGTGTCTTTCGGTTCCGGGATCGAGCCCGAAGATGCTCGGGAAAGCCCCTTCCCTTCCCGCCGACGAGGTTTTCATGGACCTCGAGGACTCCGTCGCCCCGCTCGCGAAGGAAGAGGCTCGCGGCAACGTCGTCCAGGCGTTGAAAGAAGGCGACTGGACGGGCAAGACCGTCGTGGTGCGGGTCAACGGTGTCTACACGAAGTGGTGCCACCGCGACGTCGCCGAGATCGTCGAGTCCGCCGGCGAGCTCGTCGACTGCATCATGATCCCCAAAGTCGAATACGCATCCGACGTGGTCTTCGTCGCGAATCTTTTGCGGATGATCGAGGACACGATCGGGCTCGAGAAGCGGATCGGGCTCGAGGTTCAGATCGAGACGGCGCTCGGTCTCAAGAACATCAACGAGATCGCGGCGGCAAGCGATCGGATCGAGGACCTGATCCTCGGGCCGGCGGACATGAGCGCCTCGCTCGGACTGCCGACCGTCACGGCGGGGGCGCCCATTCCCGGCTACGAAGGTCTTGACCACTGGCACCACGTGCTCGTGACGATCAACATCGCGGCGCGTGCACACAGCCTTCAGTGCATCGATGGGCCGTATCTCTTGATCCACGACCTCGACGGGTTCCGCGTTGCGGCGATGCGGGCGCGAGCCCTCGGCTACGACGGAAAGTGGGCGATCCACCCCGGCCAGGTCGAGATCCTGAACGAGGTCTTCACGCCGACCCAGGAGGAATACGACAAGGCGGAGGCCATGCTCGACGCCTACCGGCACGCCACCGAGGTCGAGCTCCTCGGGGCCGTGATGTTCGGAAACGAGATGATCGATGAGGCGAGCCGGAAGATGGCGGAGCAGCTTGCCGCCCGGGGGCGCGCGGCAGGCCTCTCGCGAACGAAGACCCTCGAAGACTTCCAAAAGGAATTCTCCTCATGAACCTTGTCGAGCTCTCCGACGATCAACGGGAAGTCATCCGAACTGTCCGGGACTTCGTCGACCAGGAGGTCATCCCGGTCGCCGACGAGATGGAGCACCGCGACGAGTTCCCCGACAAGATCGTCGAGCAGATGAAGGAGATGGGTCTGTTCGGCCTGACCGTTCCGGAGGAGCACGGGGGGGCCGGGATGGACCTCATGACGTACGCGCTCGTCGTCACCGAGCTCTCGCGCGGGTGGATGAGCCTCTCCGGGATCGTGAACACGCATTTCATGGCCGTGTACCTCCTCACGAAGCACGGGACCGACGGGCAGAGGGAGCGCTGGCTTCCGCGGATGGCGACCGGCGAGCTCCGGGCGGCGCTCTCGATGTCGGAGCCCGGCGCCGGTTCGGACGTCCAGTCGATCGCGTGCAAGGCGATCAGGGACGGCGACGAGTACGTCGTGAACGGCCAGAAGATGTGGGTCACGAACGGGCTTCGCGCGGGACTCGTCGTTCTGCTCTGCAAGACCGACCCGGATGCCGATCCGCCGCACCGTGGGATGAGCCTCCTCTACGTCGAGAAGGAGCCGGGCGCGCAGAAGCAGGACGGTCTCACGATTCCCCCAGACATCGAGAAGATGGGCTACCACGGTGTCGAGACGACCGAGCTCGTCTTCGAAGATCATCGGGTTCCCGCTGCGAACCTTCTTGGCGGTGAGGAAGGGCGCGGATTCCAGCAGGTCATGGACGGGATCGAGGTCGGACGGGTGAACGTTTCCGCGAGAGCGGTTGGTCTTGCGACGCGGGCGTTCGAGGAGGCGATCCGCTACGCGCAGGAGCGGGAGGCGTTCGGGAAGCCGATAGCCCAGCATCAGATGATCCAGGAGAAGCTCGCCGACATGGGGACGAAGCTCGAGGCGGCCCGGTTGATGTTGCTTTCGGCCGCGAAGAAGAAGTCGGCGGGGGAGCGAGCGGACCTCGAGGCCGGGATGGCGAAGTACTTCTGCTCCGAGGCCTGCCACGAGATCGTGACCGAGGCGCTTCGGGTGCACGGCGGGTACGGCTACTCGAAGGAGTTCACGATCGAGCGGCTCTACCGGGACGCGCCATTCCTTTTGATCGGTGAGGGAACCAGCGAGATCCAGAAGATCGTCATCGCCCGTCAGCTCCTCGAACGCCACAAGGCTGAATAGCGGCATGGGAGAGGCGCGGCCGTTCGGGCGGTACCTCGAGGACTTCGAGGTCGGTGATGTCTACAAGCACTGGCCGGGGAAGACGATCACCGAGGCAGACGATCACCTGTTCTGCGCGATCACGTGGAACCATCATCCGCTGCACACGAACCAGCACTTCGCGGAGACCGAGACCGAGTTCAAGCGGAACGTCGTCGTCGGGAACCTCGTCTACTCCCTCGCGCTCGGCATGAGCGTGCCGGACGTCTCCGGGAGAGCGATCGCGAACCTCGAAGTGGAGTCGCTGAAACACACCGCGCCGATGTTCCACGGCGACACGCTGTACGCGGAAACGACCGTCCTCGACGTGAAAGAGTCCAAGTCCAAGCCCGACCGCGGCGTCGTGACGGTCGAGACGCGCGGATACAACCAGGACGGTGTGGAGGTCCTCTTTTTCAGGAGGAAGGTTCTAGTCCCCAGACGGGGGTAGCCCACCAGGGGAGTGCTGACCGTGAGCAGCGCCGGCCGAGCCGCCAGCCGGAGAACGGCGACGTGAGCCCGTCGCGGTGATCAGAGCGAGCGCCCCGAGCCCAAGCGCTACCCACGTCCACAGATCGGTCCCGCCCGAGCCGTCCCCACTGAGCGCCTCGATCCGCTCGCTGAGGCGATCGGTTCGGCGCTCGAGCGCTTCGGCCAGTTGCGCGTTGCTTGGATCCTGCGCGGGGAATGAGATCTCTGCCGGATCTTCGATCGGATCGAAAGTGTCCGGGCCCGACGAGAACTCCTCGTCGAACTCTTCCCCCTGAACCGTCCCGGTGAAGCGGAACGTGTAATCCCCGGCGCGCGTCGGGAGGAAAGAGGCACGGTAATCGCCGGGCTCGCCGAACACGCCGACGACGAAGTCGGGTCCCATGGTGAGCGTCGTGCTCTCTTCACCGAAAATCACCTCGACCTCGAGGTCCACGCCCTTGACGACCGGCTGGCCCCCACGGCTCAGGATGAGCTGCGCGCTGTTGATCGTCCCCGCGAAGGCCGGTTCCGTCCCCCAGCCGACGACGGCTTCCAGATTTCCCAGGCGCCGCTCCTCGTGGGCTGCCGAAAAGCCGGCGAGGGGACCGAGAAGGAGCGTTCCCGCTCCGAGGAGAAATAGGCCGGGACGAAAAAGGACTCGAAGCCTTCGCATGGAGATGGGAGATTATCGCAACTCGAAACGATCGCGAAGCGGCATAATGGCGAGAGATCAATGATCCTTCGTGGTCGAACGGCTCTCGCCGTTTGCCTGGTGGCGAGCGGGATCGTGCTCGTGGGGACTCCGTCCAAAGCCTGCGCCAACGAGCACGTGGGGATCACGCTGGGCAGCTTCCCCCCGGAGGCGCTGTCTCGACCGTTCTACTGGACTGAGGAGAGCAGCGGGAGCGTCTCCTTCGTAATCCGCGCCTACGACTTCAGCGATGCGTGCATCCCGTCGAGCGCGTCGGTTGCGTACGAAACGGCCGACGATACGGCCATGACGATCACCGACTACATCCCCGCGACGGGCCGGACCGCGGTGTTGACGGACCCGCGCCACACGGGAAACGACGCGCAGCCGGTTCCCGTGACCCTTGTCGATGACGTCGTTCCGGAGGCGCCCGTCGAGATCATCGACGTCTCCCTTAGCGCCCCTCAGGGCGGTCGCCTCCTCGACCCGACCCTTGCCTACCTCTACGTGGTGGACGACGACGCGCTCATGACGGAGGTGTCCCTCGACGGGGCCGACTACGAGCAGAGCGAGTTCTACGGAGATACACGAGGTGGAGTCCCGGTGTTTCGCGGTGGGCCGGCGACGGCTCCGACGACCGTACGCTACGAGATTCGCCCCGGGCCCGCGCCAGCGGCGAGGCCGAACAAGGACTTTCAGGCGTTCGCCACCGGGAGCGTCCGGTTCGAGCCCTCACAGCGGGTGGCGTTGATCCCGCTGACGATCAAAAACGATCTCGAAGCCGAGCCCGACGAGAAGCTCACGGTGACACTGACGGGCGCTGATGGGGCGACCGTCCTCGACCCGTCGACGATGAAGTTCACGATCCTCGACAACGAGGAGCGCGTCCCTCCGGCGAGCCGGCTCCACCATCCCAGGCAGAACCTCCGATACACGCCGGACGACTACCGGATCCGCGAGATTCACGTCTTTACCGACGACGAAGCGGAGCCCGGCTCGGTCGTTTCGGGGACCATCGAATCAAACCTTGGTCTTCGGAAGAACCTCATCGACGGTTCCTGCGAATGGTGGAGCGGAAATGCCTGGGTTGCCCGCGGTTGTTCCAAGATTCTGTGGTTGAAGATGCGCTTGGACGACCCGGACTTCTTCATCTACCGTCTGGGCAAGAACGTCCTCACCCCCAGCGTCGGGACCGAGATTCGGAACTACACGGGATACTCACGCGCGATCGACGGGGCGGGAAACAAGGAGCGAAAGCTCGAGAAGGCGCGAAACTACAACACCTTCGAGGTCAAACCAAAGCGTTGAGTGGGCGGCCGGCTCACACCGACCGACGACGACCCAAGCTCAGTTGAAGACGTGGACGAGGCCGCACATCCCCTGGCACTTTCCGTCCACGATCCCCGAGTGGATCTTGCACCGGTACTTGAAGGTGTCCACTTTCGTGAAGCGGAATGACGTCTTCTCGCCGGGGCTCAGCTTGTCCGCATGGTTCCAACCTCCGCCGTACGAGGTCATGTCGTGCTTCACGGAGTCGGTGTTCTTCCAGATGACGGTGTCGCCCTTTCCGATGTAGGTGTGAAACGGTTTCCACTTGTCTTTCGAGGTTGTCTTGATCGTGGCGGTCGCAGCCAGGACGTCCGATGGAGTCAGGAATACGAGAAGGCTCGCCGCGAGCGCGGGTGCGAGAAAGCGCCGGAGGATATTCATCCGAGTCCTATTCTAATTCTGCGCCCCCGAATTGGTGACCTTCCGTGTTGAGCGTCTATGCGCTGATTGTGTGCTCGAAGCAGCCAATCAGGCGCCCAGCCGCTCCTTCGGTAGGTGTGACCGCCTGGAATCGCCACGCTCCCTCCTCGAGCTCGGTCCGCGCGACGAAGTGCCCAGGGCCGAGGCGTTTGGTCCCAAGCTCGATGACGTCGTCGCTGCCGGCCCGCAACGCCGCGATCGCGTCGAGCTCTGGGATCCGGAACTCGCTGAATTCTCCTGGGCGCAGGAACGTGAAGTGAACCTCGTGGCGATTCCCGCCGACGCCCCCGACGAGACCCTGCACCGAACCGCCCTCCGGAAGCTCCATGGAATAGATGATCGGCGTGCGTTTTCCGAGCGGCTGAGCGGCACAACGGGTGCCGACAACGAGCGGGACCTCGACCGAGTCATCGGGTTGCTGAACGAGAACGGCGACCCGCCATTGCCCAATCAGAGAAAGGTTGCCGCCGACCGCCCCGTACCTTCCCGGGCTCAGGGTGTCGAGCGCGAGGGTCGAGTCGCCGGGCTGCGCCTGGTCGAGGAATGAGAATCGCAGCGATACGGCCCGCGCGTCGATCGGCTCGCCGGTGTCGAAGTCGCTGACCGTGGCTACGAACCGGTTGAGTCCCTGCGTGCCGGGAGTGACCTCGAGCCGCACCCGGACGGAGGTTGCGAAGTCGGACCCCGACACGATGAGGGGAGTCGCGGTGGCCAGCGTCGCCCGAGTCGACGGAGCAGACGCGGGCGGGGCGAGGCTCGTGAGCACGGCGGTGGCCACCAGGACCGCCGCCGCGACGCTCAACTCGGTCCGGGAGATTCGACGGAGCGGGCCCAGGTTCGTTCCGGCTCTGGGTACGTTGCGGTAGCGGTTTGTCGCCCCAAGCGCGAGGAGGGGCAGCAGCAGGCCGACCTTGGTGATGACGACCCATCCGTACGACGTGGAGAAGAGATTGCCGAGACCCCCGACCTCGTTGATGGCGCGGATGACGCCGGTGCCCACGACGACGGCAAGAGCCGCTCCGGCGACCGCGGAGAACCGCCGAACGGCGGCCGCCTTCTCCTGGTCTGCGGTCCCCCGCACACCGAGAAGCAGGGCCGCGAGCCCACCGATCCAGATCCCCGCCGCCGCGAAGTGCGCCCACTGGGCCGCGATCTTCACCCACGGCAGGGACTGGGCCGCGGCGTGGCCTGCGGCAGCTTCGGCCAGCATCGCTCCGGCGGCGCCGACGGCAACGGGGACGAGCGCGATCTGCCATCGGGGGCCGGGGCGAAGGGCGACCGTCGCGCCAATCAGAGCGACTCCGATCCCGGCCGCGCGCCACAGCAGCATCCCTCCGAGCGAGGTCCCCAGAAACGTGCCGAGTCCCACCTGGGCGGCGTTGTTCTGGGCTGCGGCAAGTCCTATGAGCCCGATCAGCCCCACCACTCCACCTGCTACCGCGAAGCGGCGGACCGTTCCAGGCGCGTTGCCGAAGGCCGCGATGCCGATCACGGCGCTTCCAAGAATGGCGACGAGCCCGATTATGAGCACCCATCGACCGGCCACTTCCAGCGGGGAGACATCCGGCGCCGCGCCGACACTGCCGACCAGCGTTGGAGCGACGTCCAGGGGCGGGACGCCCACGCCGAACGTAAACGCCCCGGCCGTCGCGTGGCCGTCGACGCGGGAGACGACGCGCCACGTGACCGTGTAGACGCCCTCCGGCGCTTCGCTGACCGCGACTCGAAGGGAGCGGGGATCTGAGGGAACCGGGACCGCCCGCCCCTCGACGAGCGATGTCCCCTGCTGGTCGAGCACGTCGATATCCGCTAGCGACGGCTCGGGCTCCTCGGTAAACGTGAGCGTGAGGGTCTCCGGCGGTTGGTCGAGAGTCGCTCCCTGCTCGGGAACGGAGGCCTTCAGGAGTGCATGCGCGTCGGCGCTCGGAGCGAAGAGCAGCAGTCCGAGTCCTACGAGGAGCGTGACCGTGAGTGCTCGGAGCGATCGTGCGCTCACGTCCTCACCCTACAACGCACTCTCTCGCTCTGAGCAGGAACCACCACACCGTGTTCGATCCAGGGCGGGCCGTGGATGCCGCAAAGGCTCTTCTGGCCACGCGTCGAATAGAGTACGGAGCGCCCGCATCCAAGGAGACAGGACCATGATGAAGAGGATTTCTCGCGGCCTCGCGCCGTTGTTCATTTTTGCCGTTGCGTTCGGCGTCTTCACGGCCCCCCCTGCGATGGCCGACCATACGAATCCTCGGGAACCGATTCTGCCGACCGAGCCGGGGTTTCCCGGCGAGACTCCGCTCATTACCGGAGAGGGGACATGGGAGCTCCTCGCAAACTTCCCATATCCGCCGGTGGACGGGGGAGGAAGCGATCACAAGTTCTTCACGATGGAGGGCGACATCTACGCCGCGGTCGGCACTCTCGGGCAGCACGACGCGGCCATCGGACAGCGGATCCTCAAACTCACCGAGGAAGGGACGGTGAACCCAACCTGGGTCGCCGACCACGGTTCCGCGGCCTGCCCGCCCGCGAACGCCTCGGTGACCGGCCTTCAGCACGATCAGGCTTTCCTCGGCACGATCAGCAAGAAGATGCTCAAGCGGATCGAGAAGGTCCCGGCTCGAAGCCTCGTGGTCACTCCGGAGGTCATGCTGGACGCAACCGATGCAACCGGCCGGTGTCACGACCCGGTCGGCGGCGGGATCGAGCTCGTCGACATTAGCGAGCTCACCGATCCCGCTTTCGAACCGAGGGAGATCCACCTCGTCCGACACGCGGGAACCTCACACACGGTCACGGTCGACGACGCACGTCCGTGGATCTACTACAACAACACCTCGAACGGCTCGGGGACGCCGTGGATCGACGTCGTCGACACGCGCTCCTGCCTGGGCCTCGCGGGGCTGACGCTCGAGGAGAAGCGGGAGCGGTGCCGACCAAAGGTGTACCGGCTGCCGTACAAACAAGAGTGGTCGCCGGCCGGCGCGACGTGTCACGACCTCACCTCCCGTGGGAACCTCATCTACTGTGCGGCGCTCAACACGACGCTCATCTTCGACGTGGGTGGGATCGTGAAGAAGAAGGGCGGTCTGAAGGGAAGACCCCTGGCGTGTGAGCTCACCGCAGGGACGATGACCGGCGCCATGGTGACGGACTGCTCGGCGATCCCACCACCGGAGGAAGGCCAGGAGACCTCCTCGCTCGGAGGATTCAGGTTCCTCGGGACGGTTCCCCACGACGGAACCCTTCCCCCGACCGAGGACATCGCCACCGCCCACCAGGCCTACCCCACTCCGGACAAGCATTGGATGTTCGTGACGGACGAGCGAGGGGGCGGCGTCGTACCGCCCGGCGCCACCTGTGTGCCCGGCGTGGAGAACCCGCAGGGCAACGGCGGGATCCACGTCTTCGACATCAGCGACCCGAAGAACATCGAGTACGCGCTGACTCCCGATGGTGCAAAGGCGGTCTGGATCGCGGAGCCTCAGATTCCCTCGCCGTCCTTCTGCACCGTCCATGTAATCGAGCAGATGGTGGGCGAGCAGCGGTTCGCGGTTGGGTACTACACCCAAGGGGCGAAGGTCCTCGACTGGTGGGTCGATGAGGAGGGGCAATTCACGTTCCGCGAGACCGCGTCGATCATCTTGCCGAACGCGAACGTCTGGTCGGTTTCTCCGTTCAAGATCGAGGACCACGGCGACGGCACGAAGACGTACTACATGATTGCCTCGGACATCAATCGCGGGATCGATGTTTTGAGCTGGACGGGTCCCTCGAACCCGATCGGGACCCCGCCCCCGGCGGGCAGGGCAGCTGAGGGATCCGCGGACCCCGGACTCCTGATGTTGGCGTTGTTCTCGCTCCCGGCCCTGATTCGGGCGAGGAGACGTCTGGCCTGACGAGCGCACATCTCCTCGCTCGCCTGAACGAGGAGGTCGTCGCGTGCCGGAAGTGCCCGCGGCTGGTGCGCTGGCGAGAGGAGGCGGCCCAGCGCCCACCGCGACGGTTCGCCGCCTCGGAGTATTGGGCTCGGCCGGTCCCCGGCTTCGGTGACCCGGCGGCACGACTGCTTATCGTTGGGCTCGCCCCCGCAGCGCACGGGGGAAACAGGACCGGGCGTATCTTTACGGGCGATCGGTCGGGAGACTGGCTCTACGCGGCTCTTCACCGCGCCGGGTTCTCGAACCGCGCGACGTCAGAACACAGAAACGACGGGCTCCGCCTACGTGGCGCCTACATCGCTGCGGTAAACCGCTGCGCACCGCCGGCGAACCGGCCGACACCGCAGGAGCGCGACGCCTGCCTGCCGTATCTCGAGCGCGAGATCGCGATACTCGATGCGCTTCGGGTAGCCGTCGCGCTCGGGGCCTTCGCCTGGGATGGCGTCCTCCGGGCGCTCTCGTCGCTTGGCCATGAGATACCCCGCCCGAAACCAAGATTCGGACACGGGGTCGAGGTGAAGATCGCTCCCTATGTCCTCGTTGGCTCCTACCACCCGAGCCAGCAGAACACCTTCACCGGCGTGCTCACCCAGAAGATGCTCGACGCCGTCTTTCGCCGGGCGGCGCGCCTCGCGGCAACCTAGCCCCCGGTCAGATGGGGGTCCGGGCGCTCAAGAAGCGGAGCCAGGAAGTCCCAGCAGGCGGTTCCGGACGAAAGCGGAGCGTTAGCCCCCGGTCAGATGGGGGTCCGGGGGCTCAAGAAGCGGAGCCAGGAAGTTTCGGCAGGCGGTTCCGAGCGCAAAGCGGAGCGTTAGCCCCCGGTCAGATGGGGGTCCGGGGGCTCAAGCGGCCGGTATCCTTGGATCGTGCCGCGCGGACACTTTCCACTCATTCTTCCTCCGGAGGAACGCGTCCCGATCCGTCGAGCGACCTTGAAGAGAATCGCGGGGATCTTCCATCCCTACCGGCGTCTGATGGGGATCGTCGCCGTGGCCATCATCGTGACCTCGATCCTTGGTGTCGCGAACCCGTTCCTCGTGAAGTTCACCTTCGACCGGGGGCTGGGGTTCAACACAGGCCGCGGTGTCAACATCGGCCTGCTCTTGTTCTTTGTCGGTCTGATGCTCGCGCTTCCGTTCGTCTCGGGAACGATCGGGCTCGGGCAGACCTACCTTTCGAACCTCATCGGCCAGCGAGTCATGCGCGATCTTCGCAACCGGCTGTACGGCCACCTCCAGCGGATGCCGCTTCGATTCTTCACCGGAACGAGGACGGGGGAGATCCAGTCGCGCCTCTCGAACGACGTCGGGGGCGTTCAGATAGTGGTCACCGACACGGCGGCCAGCATTCTTTCGAACACCGCGCTGGTGATCTCCACGGTGGCGGCGATGACCTTGCTTTCATGGCAGCTCACGTTGCTCTCCCTTGGAGTCGTGCCGTTCTTCGTGTGGCTGTCGCACCGAGTCGGAAAGGCTCGGCAGCAGGTCGCCGCCTCGACCCAGAAGAGCCTGGCCGATCTCTCCGCCATCACCGAGGAGACCCTCTCCGTCTCGGGCATGCTTCTTTCGAAATCGTTCGGTCGGCGGCGCTACGAGGTCGATCGGTTCGAGCGGGAGAACGAACGGCTCACCGCCCTCCAGATTCGCCAGCAGATGATCGGGCGGATCTTTTTCGCGAGCATCCAGATCTTCTTCTCGGCCACGCCGGCGCTCGTTTATCTCGTGGCGGGCTTCGTCATCTCCGGCGATCCCACGTCGAGCATCACGGCAGGCACGCTTGCCGCGTTCACGATGCTTCAGAGCCGCCTCTTCTTCCCCATCGGACAGATGTTGCAGATGAACGTCGAGGTGCAATCGGCGATGGCCCTCTTCGAGCGGATCTTCGAGTACCTCGACATGACCGAAGAGATCAAAGATCGGCCCGGCGCGAAGGACATCCCGAAGGATGAGGTGAACGGCCAGGTGCGGTTCCGTGGTGTCTCCTTCCGCTACGAGGCCCCGAGGAAAACCGAGACGCCGATCAGTCCACCGGACCGGGCCGTCGGGGACGGAGATCGGAGCCCGAGAGAGTGGACGCTCGAAAACGTCGATCTCGAGGTAGAGCCGGGGCAGCTCGCGGCGCTCGTCGGGCCGAGCGGAGCCGGAAAAACGACGATCACGTACCTGGTTCCACGCCTCTACGACGTCCAGCACGGCGCCGTCGAGATCGACGGCGTCGACGTCCGCGACATCAAGCTCGAAAGCCTCGGCGAGTTCATGGGCATGGTCACTCAGGAGACCTATCTCTTCCACTCGAGCATGCGCGACAACCTGCTGTATGGGAACCCACGGGCGACCGAAGAGGACCTGATCGCGGCCACGAAGGCCGCGTTCATCCACGACAAGGTCATGGAGCTCCCCGATGGTCTCGATACGATCGTCGGCGAGCGAGGCTACCGGCTCTCGGGAGGTGAGAAACAGCGGCTCGCGATCGCCCGGGCGATTCTCAAGGACCCTCGCATTCTGATCCTCGACGAGGCCACGTCGTCGCTCGATACGACCTCGGAGCGACTCGTTCAGGAGGCGCTCCGGCCGCTCATGCGGGCCCGGACCACGATCGCGATCGCCCACCGCCTGTCGACGATCCTTTCCGCCGACGTGATCTTCGTGCTCGACCGCGGCCGACTCGTCGAGCGCGGGACCCATGCTGAGCTGGTCCGCGACGGCGGCCTCTACGCACGACTCTACGAGCAGCAGTTCAAGAGCGGCGAGGTGGAGGCCGAGTGCGAGGACGGCGTGGTTCTTTCCTCCGGGGAGATCGTCACGCGCGGTTCGTAAGCGCCAGCTCGTAGGAAAGAAGCACGAATTCTCCGCCGAGATCCAGGTCCGTGGAGCGGCGGAACCCGAGCGATTCGTACATGTCTTGGGCGGCTCGCATCCGCCGCGTCGTGTTGAGCGTGAGCAGAGTCTTTCCTTGGCGTTCGGCTTCCTCGATGCACGCCTCGACGAGCCGGCGACCGATGCCTCGGCGGCGTGCGTCGGGATCGACGCCCAGCATCCGAAGGTGCGCCTGCCCGGGCTGGAGCGGCGTCTCCTCGAGCGAGCTTCCGGGGACGCGGCCTTCTAACTCGAGGGTCGCCGTGCCGAGTATGGCCCCCTCCTCGATCGCAACCAGAACGAGTGTCTTGTCGGCGCGGCTCTGGACGTCGGCCAGCCGGTCGAGGTAGGTCTGCCAGCCGGGCTCGTCCGGCTTTGCGAACTCCCGGTACGACCGCGCGGTCACGCGTCCTGCTTCGTCGAACTCCTCGGGTCGGGCGGGACGGATCTCGATCGCCATCTATCTGACCGGGGGCTAACGCTCCGCTTTGCTCATGGAAACCGCTCCCCTTAACGCCGTGGCTCCGCGCCCGGATCCCTCCACAGCGTACGCTCGGGTTATCGAAAGAGAACTTCGCATTGAAGGCGACCTTGCCGCGGCGGCGGCGCGGGTCTTCGTTCAGACGGCGCCCCGATCGGTCGCGCTTGCGGGCGGAGCGACGCCCCGTCCCTTGTACGAGCGGCTGGCGACCTCGTTCCTCGGTTATCCGTGGCAGGAGGTCGATGTCTTCTTTGGGGACGAACGATGCGTGCCACCCGATCATGCCGACAGCAACCTCCGGATGGCGAACGAGTCCCTCCTTTCACGATTGCTTCCGAAAGGACCCCGGGTTCATCCGATGCCGGGCGCGTCTTGCGACGCCGCGGCCTACGAGAAGGAGCTGAGCGAGGCGTTCGGCACGACGAGTACCACCTTCGACCTGGTCATCCTCGGTCTCGGCGCCGACGGGCACACCGCGTCGCTGTTCCCCGGTGATCCCGCGCTAAACGAGACCGAGCGACTGGTCGTTCGAGTGGAACGCCCGGACCATCCACGCCTGACGCTTACGCTGCCCGCGCTCTCGGCCGCGAAACAGGCGCTCTTCCTGGTGGCAGGGGAAGCCAAGCGAGAAGCGCTGACTCGCCTGATGGACGGCGACGAGGGTCTCCCGGCGCCCCGCGTCCACTCGAACACGGTCCTCGTCCTCGCCGAGCCAGATGCCGCGAGCCATCTGACCGGGAGCTAACACCCCGGACCCCTAGAGCTCGCCGCGCTGGTTGCGGAGAAACCGCTGGAGCTCCTCCGCCAGCTCGTCGCCTGTCGGGATCCGCCCGAGGTCGATTCCCTCGCCGACATTCTCTTCGAGCTGCTCGACGTACCCACGGAGCTCGTCGTTCTCGGAGATTGCTTCACTGAGCTGTTCCTGCCACTTGTCCGCAGCGCGGGCGAGCGTGTCGGTCTCGATCTCGACCCCCAGCAGTTGCCCGACCTTCTGCAAGAGCGCGAGGGCAGCCTTCGGGTTCGGCCCTGCGGGCAAGTAGTGGGGCACGCCGGCCCAAAGTGAGACGGCCTCGAACCCTGCGCGCCGGGCCGAGTCGTGGAGCACGCCGACGATCCCGGTTGGCCCTTCATATCTGGAGGCGGCGATGCCGAGACGAGTCGCGGCCTCCGTGTTCGACGCCGAGCCTGTGATGGGCGTCTCAAGCGTGTGCGGGAGGTCGGCTAGGAACGCGCCGAGGGTGACGAACGTCTCCACTCCGAGCTCCTTGGCCGTATCGAGCACAGCCTGGATGAACGTCCGCCACCGGTTGTTCGGCTCGACCCCGAGGAAGAGGACGATGTCTCGCCCCGCGGGCCGGGCGGCGAAGAAATCGTTTGCGGGCCATTCGACCGCTCGGGTCACCCCGTCGGTTAGTCGGACGCGGGGACGGGCCACTTGGAAGTCGAAGAAGTCCTCGGGATCCAAGCGGGCAAACCTCTCCGCCTCCCAGCGATCGCGCAGGTACGTCGCCGCCGTGGTCGCCGCCTCTCCGCCGTCGTTCCAGCCGCGAAAGGCGCAGACAAGGGCCGGCGCGTTCAGGCTCGTCCGGCGCTCGTATTCGACATAGCCCATGGTGACAGTCTGCCCCGCTAGGAGAGTTCGCGCTCGCGAATCTCCGCGCGGACCTGCCGGGCAAGGTGTTCGAGGGCTCCGGATCGCTCGACGGGATAGGAGCCCGCGTCGACCGAGCGCAGGGTCCCAGGCAGCGCCTCGAGCGAGGTTCGGAACCGGTTTCGAGCGCCGTCGAGGTCGTCAGCCCTCACACGGCGGCCGTTCTCCATGACGGAGACGAGGAGCGGCTCGGCGTTCTGGGGGCCCTCCTCATCGAGGGTGGCGATGACGTCACCCGCCATCCTGCTCCGACGCCAGACCTGCTTCGGACCAGGAAGGGTCGCCTTCCGGGCTGAGAGTTTCGCGACGGGCCGGCCGTCGTATGAAACGAGCTTGTAGACACTGTCCAGGTACGGGGCCCCGGCGGCGACGCCTACCTTGGACCCCACCCCGAATGCGTCGATCGGGCTGTCCGCCACGGCGGCGATCACGTCTTCGTCGATCCCTCCGCTTGCGAGGATCTTCACCTCGGAGAGCCCGGCCTCGTCGAGGCGTTTGCGGGCATCGCGAGCCAGCGAGTCGAGATCCCCGCTGTCGAGACGAACGGCCATGAGGCGCTCCCCGCGGGAGGCCAGCTCTTTCGCGACGGTGATCGCATTGTCGACGCCTCGAGAACTGTCGTACGTGTCGACGAGCAGCGTGACACGCTCGGGGTGATCTTCCGCGAAGGCGCGAAACGCATCGATCTCGGACTCGAACGCCTCGACGTAGGAGTGAGCCATGGTCCCCGTGGCTCGAAGGTTGAGCAGCCGCGCCGCTTCCACATTGCTCGTTCCGGAGAAGCCGACGATCGCCGTCGCGCGAGCCACCGCGAGCGCTGCCTCCGCTCCGTGATCTCGGCGGAAGGAGAAATCGACGATGTCCTTCCCCGGCGCGGCGAGGACGCATCGCGCCGCCTTCGAGGCGACCGCGGTCTGGAATGTGATCTGGTTCAACAGATAGGTCTCCACGACTTGGGCCTCCGGCAGTGGGGCCGTGACTTCCAGAAGCGGCTCGTCTGGAAAGATCGGCGTCCCTTCCGGCGCCGCCCGGACGTCCCCCATGAAGCGCACGTCACCGAAGGCCTTCAGCGTTTCCTCGTCGTAGCCGAGCGTCTCTGCCATGTAGGTGAGGTCTTCGTCGGTGAAGCGAAGCGTCTCGAGGAACGCGAGGCAGCGCTCGAGGCCGCATGCCACGAAGAAGCCCCATCGTTCCGGCAGCTCGCGAACGAACAGACTGAACGTGGCCGGCGCCCTCATGCCGCGGCGGAAATAGCTCGCGGCCATGTTCAGCTCGTAGAGGTCGGTGAGGAGCGCCTGCCCCATGGGACCAACATAATGGCCCTGTGCCGGCTGATGGTGATCGCGAGCAGGGGGCGAAGACGAAGCGGCCGCGGGACGAGCTCGGAAGGCTCCTCGCCTGGGACGCGGAGAACCGTCTCGAGATGGAGGACTTCGATGCGCTGTCTCTGGAGGAGTGTCACCGACTCGGGATCGAGCACTTCAACGCCGGCCGATTCTTCCCAGCCCACGAGGCGTGGGAGTCCGCCTGGAAGAAGGCGAAACGCACCGAGGACGAGGAGTTCTTCAAGGGCCTCTCACAGCTCGGGGCCGGCTACGTTCATTACGAGCGGGGGAACAAACACGGCGCGAAGACGCTGCTCCGCCGCGGGCTCGGCCGGGTCGAGACCTTCGTGCCCGAACGTCGAGGAGTCCAGGTGGAGCCGCTGGTGAAAGCAGCCCGACGGCACGCGCACGCGATCGAGGAAGCGCAGCGGAAGGGATCGCCGATGCCGCACATCACTCCGCCTGGCGTGGGTGGCTTCTACCATTGAGCCGCATGGACGGCCGCTTGATGCTGAAGACCGCAGGCGAGATCGGCGTGAAGTCCCCGCGGACGCGCCGGTGGTTTGTACGCGTGCTGAGGAAGAACGTCAGGGCCGCGCTCGAACGCGCCGGCATCGATGCCCAGGTTGCGTCGGGGTGGAGCCGGCTTCTCGTCCGCGCTCAGAGGCCCGACACGGCTCGGCAGGTCCTGTCCCGCGTCTTCGGTCTCCATTCCGTCGCCGAGGTGACGGTTCTCCACTTCGACGGGCTCGACGACCTCGTCCGACGGGCTGCCGATGTCTTCCGCGAGCGTGTGATCGGCAAGACGTTTGCCGTCAGGCCGAAGCGTGCGGGGAACCACGATTTCCGCTCCGGCGACATCGCTCGCGAACTTGGTACAGCGCTCCTCGGCGATTCGGCAGGCGTCAACCTCGACGAGCCGGAGGTGGAGGTGACGATCGAGGTTGCCGGAGACACCGCCTATGCGGTGCTCGAGAGCGTGCCGGGCGCCGGAGGGCTCCCCATCGGAACCGGTGGACGCGCCGTGGCGCTCTTCTCGGGAGGGTTCGACTCTCCGGTCGCAGCGTGGATGGCGCTGAGCCGGGGGACGGCCGTCGACCTCGTCGTCTGCGATCTGGGGGGGTGTGCGCAGACCGATGCGGCCCTGGAGGTGGCGAAAGAGCTGGCCACGGGGTGGGCGCCGGGCATCGAGCCCCGAGCCCACGTCGTCGACCTCATTCCGGTCATTGCCCTGCTCACACAGGAGGTCGAGCCGCGCCTCCGTCAGATCCTCCTCAAGCGAGCGATGTATCGGGTCGGCACCCTGATTGCGGAAGCGGTCGGAGCGGACGCGGTTGTGAGCGGCGAGTCCCTCGGACAGGCGTCGACCCAAACGCTTCGGAACCTTGCTGTGGCAGAGGAGGCGGCTGGGGTCGCGGTGCTCCGCCCGCTCGTCGGAATGAGCAAGGAAGAGATCGTCCAACGATCCCGGAGGATCGGTACGCACGACGTCTCCGTTCGCGTGCACGAGTACTGCAATATCGCAACCGGACCCGTCGAGACCTGGGCGAATCTCGCAGAGGTCATCGAGGCCGAGGCGCCGCTGGATGAGTCTCTCATCCGGAAGGCCGTCGAGGGTCGCCGGGAGGTCGATCTCGTGGCCTGGGAGCGGGGGCCGCTGCCGGAATACGTCGTCGAAGAATTGCCGGAAGGCGCGCTCGTCGTCGACGTTCGCGAGACCGACGAAGGAGAGTCGGTCGGTGAACTCCGCCGGCCGTTCAGCCGGTCGGACGAGTGGATGCCGGATCTCGACCGCAACCGCTCCTACGTGTTCGTCTGCTCGGTCGGGCGCCGTTCCGAGATGGTGGCCCACGAGTTACACGAGCGGGGCTATCTAGCGTATTGCCTTGCCGGCGGGGTGCCGAGGCTTCATCAGGTTCGATCGTGAGACCTGGAACGCGAGCCGTGGTCGCGGCAAGCGTCGTGCTGGGCATCGCGTTCCCTTCCCCGGGAGTCGCGGGGCCGATCGATCAGAGCGCCAACGTCTCGCTCGTAACCTCCTTCACCTACGACGCCGGGACCGACCTCGCCTTCAGGGGCAAGATCGTTTATGCCTCGAGCGAAGGTGAGAGCGGCGGGGTGCACATTTACGACATCTCCGGAAAGGTCCCGCAGCAGGTCGGGTTCGTGCCGTGCGGAGGAACGCAGAACGACGTTGCGGTCGTTCGAAGGGGGCTGATCGCGCTCGGCGCCTTTCAGGGAAGCTGCACCGGATCCGGCGTCCGGCTCATCGATGTAAAGAACCCCGGCGCGCCGAAGATCCTCGACCAGTTCAACATCGCCGAAGGCGCACACACGATCACCGCCTATCCCGGCGAGCCGATCATCTATGCGTCGCCGGGCGGGCTCGGGGAGAACGGCGGGACGGAGTACATCCTCGACGTCTCCGATCCGAAGGACATCAAGCTCGTTGGCGAGTACACGCCGAACACGTTCGGCTGCCACGACCTGAGCTTCTTCTTCACGAAGGAACAGAAGCTCGCCTTCTGTCCCGGCCAGCAGGAGACGGAGATCTGGGACGTCAGCGATCCCACGAGCCCGTCGCTCCTCGCCGAGATCCCTCCGAACATGGAGTTCCCGCACTCCGCGGTCGCGAGTCCCGATGGGGACCTGCTGCTGATCGGCGACGAGAACTTCTTTACCGGTCACGACTGCATCACGGAGGTCGACCCGCTCGGGGCGGTCTGGGTCTACGACATCTCGGACCCTTCGACCCCCGTGCCTCTCGGCTACTGGTCGTCCCCGCGCGGAGCGGTTCCGTTCGGACATCTCGCGACCGGCGTCTGCACCGCCCACAACTTCAACTTCATCGCGGAGACGCGAATGGCCGTGATCGCCTGGTACACGGGCGGAACGAGCGTGATCGACTTCACCAACCCGATGCTGCCGGCAGAGGTCGCCTACTTCCGTCCCGGCGACGCGCTCACCTGGTCCTCCTACTGGTACCGAGGGCTGATCTACGCGAATGACAACACGCGCGGCCTCGACATCCTGAAGATCGAGCTCTAGGCCGGACGTCTACGGCGGGGGTTGACCGGTCTCGCGGGCGTTGTTCGTCGGACTCGGGTCGGCGAGCGCGAAGTCGGCCGCGCTGTCGTCGGTGTCGTCCTCGGCGTCGATGGATGCGGGAATCATGCCGCCTTCCACACTGCGCTCGATTGCGGAATCGAGGACGAGACCCTCCTTCGGGTTGAACGGGCTGCCGGTGGGGGAGGGACTCGTCGCCGAGCCCTTGTAGTTTCCCCACGAGACGCAGTCGACGTTCTCCCAGCACACCTTTCCGCCGCGCGCAATGAGCGCTGGCTTCATGACGAGATCCGCGTCGATCCCGAAAAGCTCCTCGGCCTCGCTGGTGGCGATGAGGACGT
>JBOGWA010000067.1:0-10258 GCA_050693155.1 Actinomycetota bacterium
GCTTCGAGAGCACGGCGACCTGAACCTCGGGAGATCCGGTATCGGCGTCCTCACGGCGAAAATCGGCGATGAGCTGCTGTTTTTGCTCTTTCGTGATGGGCATTCCAGGTCAGGTTACTCGAACTTCATTGCCAGTGGGTGCCATTTCCGCCAGCCCCATAAGCGAATACGGCTACGACGGTGAGGGAGGCTCCTCTAGGAACCTATCGCGCCCCTTTGCTTGCTCGCGCGACCACCGCTTCATTTCGTCGGGTGCGTCCGTCCAGACCCCGACACATCGACAGTCGTCCTCGGTCGGCTCGCCTCCGATGGGAGGTGATTCCTTTCTGGTTGGCCACGCCCCGACTGCTGAACGACTTCGTTCGGAACTCTCTGCGGTCTCGCCTCGAGACCTTCTCCTCCTGACTAGGTAGACGTTCGAGGGAACGCGTTTCTTAGGTGGATTTCCGAGATTCTTGCGAACGTGTACTGTTTCTAAGCCAGGTGAGGCCCGATTTGAGGCAGAGTGGCCCTCGTTCGTGACGCTTCAGAGCAATCGGACGCCGAGCTGCTTGGTCGTTTTCGCCCCGGTGACAAAGAGGCGTTTGCGGCCATAACGACTCAAAGGAACAGAGTATGTGGACTTGATGGGGTCCTTCTGCGACCAGTTACAGTGCGAGCGGGGAGGTCAAGTGTGAGACGCAAGGCTTTAGCGATGACCCTGGCGTTCGGAGTGCTTTTGGGGCTTGGATCCGCCAGTCCGGCTCGAGCTTTCACCGCCGCAACAGCAAGCCTCCGAAATGATCGTGCCCGCGTCGAGTCGGTCGAATACGGTCCCGGAACAGGGGGGGTGGGGGCGGGCCCCCTTGGCGTCATCGAGAGTCAGGTCACATTCACTGCGGGGCCGGAAACATTCGTGTCAATCGAGATTACCGACGCGTCTGGCGGCAGCGTGTTGGGAAGGATTGATCAGTCGGACCAGCGGGCCGTCTTCTGCAGCTCCACAGATCAGCCCATCCGCATCGACGCGGGATTCCCCGTCACCGTCACGCTTTACGAGGGCCGTTGTCTGGACGGAACCCCCTCGACCGCCACCACTGGGACCGTGGTTGCCACCTTCTTTCGAGCTGCTCCTCGACAAGGGCGCTCATCTGACACGCGGGAATACTCCGTGACCGTTCCGAACGCCGTCGGTTTCTCCAACGAGGACGCTCCACGCGTGTTGGTCACGGCCGTTTACTTCCCCGAGGTTCTTGGCCGCTTCGCCAGTCTGCGGATTGAGGACGACTCGGGTGGTCCCAACTACGCGGACGTACAACAGGAAGATAGGATCATTGCCCGCTTTTGCGGTCAGACGAGCAAACCGATCCGACTGCGACCCTCAGCCGGTTTTACCGTCTTACTCTTCAAGGGCCCCTGCGAGGGAGACTCAGTGTCGCGCGTGACCCACGGATTCGTTGAGGTGAGCTTCTCCGAGTCGTGATGAGGTCCGTCATTGTCTTGCTTGCAGCCATTTCGCTCGCTGCTCCTCCGTCGATGGGACGGCCCGGCGCGCCCTCCCCAGCGCGCCAGTGGAGTGGAATGACGGGGAGCTCCCAGACGGAGTGTGGACGCATGTTGCTCTCGTCCCCGACACCGGTTGGAACAGGAGCTTGTCCCGGCGTCAGGCCTGGAGCCCTCTTCTTCACAGAGTTCTCCGCTTGCACGCTCAGCTTCCTAGTCAGAGACGGCAGCAACCGATTCATCGCGACAGCGGGGCACTGCATCCTCGAGGCAAGCGGCGAGATGGTGTGGCCACCAGGGAAGGGCCCAGTCGCTATCGACGGCGCAGACACACGCTTCGGCCGGTTCGTCTACGCGGCCCTTGACCAACGAAGCGACTTTGCCTTGGTTCAACTGAAGCCAGGCGTCGAGGCGAGCCCGAAAATGTGTCACTTCGGAGGTCCGGTAGGTCTCAATAACCAGCGCACAAACGAGCTCGTAGTCCTGCACCATTTTGGGCATGGCACGGGTATCGGCAGCGTTCCTGGACTCAACCAGCCCGTGTTGCCCGCCCGATCGGCGATGGCGTCCGGAATGCAGGATCCTCGTACGGTTTCGGCCATCGGAGTTGCGGCCCCGGGGGACTCTGGTAGTCCCGTCATCAGCTCCGACGGTCGAGCGGTTGGTGTGCTCTATGCGATTCAGCTGACCGGCACGATCGTTATGACTCGACTCCCACACGAATTGAAGAGAGCCGAACGAGCTTTGGGAGTCGACCTGAATTTGATGACCGCTTCGCTTGAACCGTAGATGTTGGAGAATTATGTCGAATGGATAGAGCCGGATCGAGCAGACACTCCTCGAGGCTGCTAGCGGTCGTTCTGGCGATCACCCTGGGGGTCGTCACCGTCGGGGTGCATGCCAACGCCGGCGCCTCGGATCCGACCTTCGCCACCCTGGGGGTCGATGACGAGGTTTTCTGGGAGGGCCCCTACGTGCGCAGAGCACGGAACTCCTTCGGAGCCGAACGCGCCTGCCGGGAAGGCCCCTGTTGGGAGTATCGAATCGAACTCTCTGGGCAGGGCTCTCGCTTCCGTGTGGCGATCGACTACCCGCCAGGAAACGACACTTTCGCTCTCTTCCTTCGGGGCCCGAACGGAAAGCGACGGAGCCCGGAGGTCAGCGGTTTCTTCTCGCACGAGATCTTCGTCGAGCGCCCCAAGCCGGGACCCTGGACCGTCGAGGTCGTGCCACGGAACGCAACCAAGACGGCCTTCCGCGCGCGGGCCAAGCTGGAGGGGCGTGCTCCCCGGCCGCACAGTCGGCGTCTTCTGGCTCCCAACCTCCGCGTCGAACCACCCTTCGGGTTCACCTTCGAGACGCCAGCCATCATCATCCCGGGGGGAACCGTCAGTATCCCTTCGGACAGGTCCTGCGGTCTGGACGAATCCGCCGAACAGGGCGCCCAGGAGTGTCTCCGGTTCTGGGTCGGTCCGCAGAACGCGGGAAGGGGACCTCTGGAGTTGCGCTTCGCGCCGGCCACGGAAGCCGCCGCCGGAGAAGCGCCCATGTATCAGATCCTTCACTACTCCGACGGCACGACCCGCGAGCGGCGCTCCGGGAGCTACGAGTTCCACAAGACCCACGGGCATTACCACTTCCGGGGGTTTGCCGCCTTCGAGCTCTTCCGCGTGACCGACCCGCGGGCGGGAAGGCTGGAGGGGGCCGGTTCGGGGAACAAGTCGGGGTTCTGCTTCGGCGACGTTCTGATGAACTCCTGGGAGGAGTTCATCCAGGCTCCCGCAGGTAGTGCACGGAGCGCGTGCGCTGAGCTGGAGGACGGCGGGATGGGTCTCGCGACCGGTTGGACCGATGTCTACAGCGCAGGAACACCCGGCAACTACGTCGAGTTCTCCGAGCAGGGAGACGGGCGCTATGTCCTTAGGGCGACCGTCGACCTCCAGGACGAGATCCTCGAGACGAACGAGGCAGACAACGTCTCCTATGCCTACATCGAGGTGCAGGGGCGGAAAGTTCGCGTGCTCGAGCGGGGGTTCGGCCTCAGCCCGTGGGACCATGGGCGAGAAGTCCTGATCGATTGGGTGGCGCGGCTGAGACGCTGAGGGAGCGCGTCGGAGAACCGCTACGCTCCGGGCTTCCCTAGCAGCTCGCGGGTTCGGTCGACGTCTTGCCTGATCTGAGCGGCGAGCGCTTTCGGGGAGTCGAACTTCATTTCGTCGCGGAGCCGCTCCCAGAGCTCCACGGAGAGCACCTGTCCCTGGATGTCCTCGTCGAAGTCGAGGAGGTGCGCCTCCAGGTGAAGCGGCTCCCCGCCGAACGTGGGATTCGTACCGATGTTGATCGCGGCGGCCCACGTTCGGTCGGCGAGATACGCCCGACCCGCGTAGACGCCTTCGCCGGGAAGCAAGATCCCCGCCGGCGTCCGGAGGTTCGCCGTCGCAAACCCCAGATCGGCGCCTCGGCCCGCGCCGGGGACCACCGTCCCATCCACGATGTAGCGGCGCCCTAGCGCGCGCTCAGGCCAGTCGAGGTCACCGGCCACGAGCGCCTCGCGAATCGAAGTCGAGGACACCGGGCGCCCGTCGATCTCGAAGAGCGTCACGCCTTCGACGGAGAAGCCGTGCTGTTCTCCGAGACGGCCCAGAACCTCGAACGTTCCTGCCGCCTTGTGTCCGAACGTGAAGTTCTCACCGACGACCGCGAGCTCGGTGTGGAGGGCATGCGCGAGCACGCGGGAGACGAAGTCCTCGGGGGACCAGCGCGAGAACGCTTCATCGAACTTCAATACGACGAGGGCGTCGATGCCGACCTCATCGATGAGCTCGGCTTTTCTTCGAAGGCTCGTCAGGAGCAGCGGAACGTTACCGGGAGTCAAGACCTCTCGCGGGTGACGATCGAACGTCACGGCAACCGGTCGGAGGCCTCGAGCACGTCCTTCCTGGACGGTTCGCCGGATGACATCCTGATGGCCTCGGTGAACGCCGTCGAAGAACCCGATCGTGACGGCGGAGCCGTCCGGCGGCAGTTCGCGAAGACCGTGGATGACGTCCATCGCTGCCGGAGGGTACCGAAACGAACGAAAGAGAAACGGCCCCCGGGAAGTGGGGCCGTTTCTCCTGCTCCTCGAGATCGGGGCCTATGGCTGCTGGCCCGGTGCGCTGTTCGCCTCACATTGCGAGCCGGCTTGATCGGGGTCGCGGCAATTGCCGCGCCTCGCGAACGTGCCGCTCGCCACGACATTGCTGGACTGATCCACGATCTGCGCGACGGCGAAACCGGCAAGGCTCAGGTGCTGGGCGCTGCAGCCCGCGGAACCGCTCCCGCTCGCCTCGAATGTACAGATCGTCTGGGGGTTCGTAAGCGTCGAGTTGTTCACCCGATATGTGTAGCTCCCGGCGGCGAGGCCCTGCACGTTCGCATGGCCCGAGAACGTGCCCGTCCCTTCCGAGTAGTTCATGATGGCGGTGCCGCTGATCCCCGAACCACTCAGCTCCGCCTTGTTGTTGCCGTTGTGAGCGGCGAGGACCGGCCCTCCGCCGAACATCCACCCGACGGCGAAGCCCATCAACGCCACTACCAGGAACCGTCTCATCTGGCCTCCCTTCCTTCGGACACCCGTTCGCCGCGCGGCACGGGATTCACTGCCTCTATGAGGGTTGGTCCCCAGGTGTCACGAAAGAAAGAGAGGGGAGCCGTCTAGGGGCAGGTCGGAGGGCAGGTCAGTGGATCGTCGTTCTGGCCCTCGATCAGCTCCAGCGCGCGCTCGTGAACCTCATGAGCCACGGGAACGATCTTGGCCTTCTCCTCCTCGTTCAGCTGAGCAACGAGGGCCAGCATCCGCGCGTCGGCCGCCCGTGCGGCCTCTCGGTCGCGTTCGCTGATCGCGACGCCCAGGTCGTGAAGCACTGCCCGTGTCTCCACGAGGGTCGAGGATTCCACCGGAAGCCCGATGGCGTGGGCGAAGTCACGAATGGGGTCCGGGAGATCGTGGCCGAGCACCACCCCGCCGCCGAAGGCGATCACGATCGCCGCGGCGGCCAGCCACCGCGCAAGCCTTCTTGGGCCGCGAAGGGGCTCCCCTTCCTCCACGTGGGCCCGGAGAGCTCGGATACGTTCGGCCGGCGGCGTCCGCGGGGCGGGCAGCATGGCCCGTTCGAGGTTCGCCGAGAGATCGTCGTCGGGCCTCACGTCAACTCTCCCTTCATGAGTGAGCGCAGTCGATCCAGCGCGCGCGACTGCGCCATCCGGACCGCCCCGGGCCGCTTGCCGATGACCGCGCCAACTTCCTTTGCCGTGAGTCCCCCCACCACTCGCAACTCCAGGACCTCTTGCTCCTCCGGATGAAGCTGGCCGAAAGCGGCACGAACCGTCCGAGCTTCCTCTTCATTCAACAGGAAGTCTTCTGGCCCCGGCTCCTGCTCGGGCACGAGGGAGGACACGGCCGAAGCGCTCTGTCCCCTTGCGCGATTCGCTTCCAGGATCACGTTCCTGCAGATCCCGTACATCCAAGCGTCAAATCCCGCGCCCCTCCAGGTGAAGGCTTTGATCCGATCGAACGCCCGCATCATGGTTTCGCTGACTGCTTCTTCTGCATCATCTGCTGTGGGGAGGCGGCGTCGCGCGTACGAGCGAAGGCGAGCGTAGGCGCGGACGTAGAGAACCTCCCAGGCGTCCGGATCGCCGCTCCGGGCCCTGCGGACGAGATCTCGGAGCTCCTGCTCTCCTTCCACCCAGCCGCTCCCCTATGAGCGTTGGCGCGACGATGTCACACGCTGGAGAGTTGCGCCATCCGGTCTGCGCCCTACATGTGACGCACCCGGCCGGGGCGACATATCCAGGCGTGTCACCCCGGGTCCGGAGCGTGGGCGGCGGGCGCCTGTGCTCCGGCCCCGGTTTTCACGGCGCGAGAACGACTTCCGGGCGGGCCTTGGCTCCTTCGTCGCGGTAGATCCCAATGAGGCGATCCGCCGGATCGAAGACTCCGTAGGGTCCCTCGATCCCCGCGGGCCCGAGCGGACGTCCGTGGCCCGCGGCTTCGGCCTCGTCCTCGTCCACATCGACTCGTGGCAGGTGCGCCACCGCGCGCTCGGGTGGAAGCGGCTCCCCGGGCTCGTTTGGAGGCGTTGCATCGGCCACCGCGAACGGGCCGATCCTCGTCCGGACGAGTCCCGTGAGGTGGGCGCCACATCCAAGCGTCGTGCCGAGGTCCGCGACAAGCACGCGGACGTACGTGCCCGACGAGCACACGATTCGGAAATCGAAGTCGGGGGCCCGAAGGGCATGGAGGTCGAAGGCCTCCACGCGGACGGATCGCTCGGGCGCCTCGATCACCTCTCCCCCGCGCGCCGCCCGATAGAGCTTCCGCCCTCCGACCTTGACGGCCGAGTATGCGGGTGGGCGCTGGCGAATCGCTCCCACGAACCGGCTCATCGCCGCTCGCAGCTTCTCCTCGGAGACGTCGACCTGCGACCGTAGAGTTACCACACCGTCCGCATCCAGCGTGTCGGTCTCCTCACCGAGCCGACCCGTTCCCTCGTACTCCTTGTCGAGATCGCCGAGGAATCGAAGCAGTCGCGTTGCCTTGCCGACCCCGACCAGCAACAAGCCGGAGGCCATCGGGTCCAGCGTGCCGGCGTGTCCCACCTTGCGGACGCCGAGCGCTCTCCGGACCGCATCGATGGCGTCGTGGGAGGTGATCCCCCTTGGTTTGTCGATGAGCAGCAGCCCGTCCACGGTCCCGCGCGGCCGACGATCAGCCCGCGGACGAACCGGCGGCCGTGAGCTCTCGCACCAGATCCGTGATGGATTCTTCGAGCGGTTTCTTCGACGTGTACCCGGCGGCGAGCCGATGCCCTCCGCCGCCAAACGTCGCGGCGACCGCGGCAACGTCGGTCTGCCCACGCGAACGAAGTGAGACCTTGTATCCGCCCTCCCGCTGCTCTTTCAGAACCGCGGCGACATCCGCCTCTCTAGCGGTGCGGATCACGTCGATCAGGTCGTCGGTCTCCTGGATCTGGACCCTTGCCTCCTTGAGGTCGGCCCGCGACAGATGAGTCCAGACGAGGTCGGCCTCCGGGACGAACGCCGCGCGCTCGAGGGTCGTGCCGAGCAAACGCAGGTACGGAAGCGAGTTGTCCTCGTAGAGAGCCTGAGCCAGGCGAGCATGGTCGAACGGCTCTTCCCGCAATCGCGCCGCGATCCGAAGGGTCTCGGGGGCCGCCGCCTGGTACTGAAACCGGCCGGTGTCGCTCACGATCCCGGCGTAGAGGCAGGCCGCGACATCCGGTCCGATCTCACCGCCCATCTGCTCGATGAGCGTGAAGACGATCTCCGAGGTGGAGGAGCGCTCCGGATCGACGAGGTTGATGTGACCGAACCCCGGGTTCGTGACGTGGTGATCGATGCAGATCACCGTCCCCGCGGTCTCGAGGAGGTGCACTAGGCCATCGAGACGGTTCCGATCCGCGGCATCAAGCGTGACCAACACCGACGGGCGCTTGGGGACGTCGCCCGGCTTGACCACAAGGTCGCGCAACGGGAGTGCCTCGATCCAGCGCGGGGACTCGGCAGGATCGTTCGGCCACGAGGCAGCTACGCGCTTCCCGCGAGCCGCCAGGTACCCGGCGAGTCCGAGCATCGACCCGATGGCGTCGGCGTCGGGATTCACGTGGCACACGAGCACTGCGTCCTCGGCCTTCTCGAGCGCCCGAGCCGCCTCGTCCAGAGCCTCAGCCGAAAGGCTCATCCGACGCCCCTTCCGAATTCTCGCTCGGTTTGCTTTCCAAGCCCTCGAGCACCTCGTCCACCCGCCTCGCGTCTTCGATGCCTTCGTCCTCGGTGAACTCCAGCTCCGGTAGGAACTTGAGCCGAACCTGATGCCCGAGCTCGGCCCGAAGGTGGCCGCGCGCCGAGCGGAGGCCCGCACGCGTCGCTTTCCGTGCGGACTCGTCGCCGAGGACGGTGTAGAAGACCGTTGCGTGGCGCAAGTCGGGGGTCACGCTCACGCGCGTCACGGTCACGAACCCCACGCGCGGATCCTTCAGCTTCGGGATCTCCTCGGCAAGCACTTCGCGAAACTCTTCTGCCACGCGTTCCGCCCTCGGCGAGCGCGCCTGGGGACCGAATCCGCCCTCAGTCATCTGGACTGTGCATCGTGACGTCGGTTCCGATGATCTCGACTGCCGGCTGCCGATCAACGAAACGCTCTACTTCGTGCATGACTTTCTTCAGATGGAACCCTTCGGCGCCGACCGCCGAGACGGCGATGGTCGTTCGTTGCCACAGATTGTGGTGATTCACCTCGGCCACGGAAACGTTGAACGTTGCTCGCAACCCGCCGGTAAGCGCCTTCACCGCTCTCCGCTTCTCTTTCAGCGACGTGCACCCCGGAATGCGGAGGTCGTAGGTGGCGAGCGCCATGAGCATCAGAGCGAGCGGGCGACCTCCCGGACCTCATACGTCTCGATCACGTCGCCCTCCTTGATGTCCTGGAAATCTTCCAGGCCGATGCCGCACTCGAAGTTCTCGGCCACCTCGCGAACGTCATCCTTGAAGCGCCGAAGGGTCGCGATCTTCCCCGCGTAGACGACGGCGCCGTCCCGAACCAGGCGAGCCCGCGAGCCTCTCGTCATCGTCCCGTTCGTAACGAAGCACCCGGCAGCGATCCCAACCCTCGGTACCCGGAAGATGGCGCGGACTTCGGCTCTGCCGAGCTCGACCTCTTCTTCCGCTGGGGCAAGGAGGCCGGACAGCGCCTGCTTGATGTCGTCGACGGCCTGATAGATAACGCGATAGGTCCGGATGTCGACCCCCTCTTGCTCGGCAACCTCTCTGGCCTTCGGATCCGGTCGAACGTTGAACCCGACGACGATTGCCCGCGACGCTCGCGCAAGCGTCACATCGCTCTCCGTGACCGCCCCCACTCCTCGATGCAGGATCCGAAGGCGAACCTCCTCGCTCGGGAGCTTCTCCAGCGCATCAGCGAGCGCCTCGAGCGAGCCCTGCGTGTCCGCCTTGAGCACGATGTTGAGCTCGGGGATCTCGCCCTCCTGGATACCAGCGACGAGATCCTGGAGGCTGATGCCGGGTCGAGTCGAAACCAGCTCGGCTGCCCGAACCCTGGCCTCGCGGACCCGCCCGATCCGTCGCGCGTCCTTCTCGTCCACAACGACGCGGAACTCGTCGCCAGCTTGCGGCACCTGGGACCACCCCAGGATCTGCACCGGCTTTGCGGGCGGCGCCTCGTCGACCGGGTTTCCGTGTTCGTCGAGGAGGGCGCGGACGCGACCGTACGCGGTTCCCGCGACGATCGGGTCCCCGACCCGCAGCGTTCCCTGCTGAACGAGGACGGTCGCGACGGGACCACGCCCCTTGTCCAGGTGCGCCTCGAGCGCCACGCCCCTCGGGCGCGCGTCCGGATCGGCCTTGAGCTCCGCCAGCTCCGAAACGACCAGGATCGTCTCCAAGAGCTTGCCGAGGTTCTCGCCGGTCTTCGCTGAAACGTCCACGAACTCGAAGTCCCCGCCCCATTCCGATGTTTGGATCCCGTGCTCGGCGAGCTGCTGGCGAACCCGAACCGGATCCGATTCGGGCTTGTCGATCTTGTTGACGGCCACGACGATCGGAACCTCGGCCGCCCGAGCGTGGTCGATGGCCTCGAGCGTCTGCGGCATCACGCCGTCGTCGGCGGCCACGACGAGCACGGCGATGTCGGTGACACGGGCCCCTCGCGCACGCATTGCCGTGAAGGCCTCGTGACCAGGGGTGTCGACGAAGG
>JBOGWA010000068.1:0-38684 GCA_050693155.1 Actinomycetota bacterium
CGGCCCGTCGGAGCACACCCTTGAGGTACCGGGTCCGGTCCGGACTCACCTCGACGAGAAGCCAACCCCCGGGGCGAAGCCATCGCCACGCGCCCATCGCTGTACGCTCGACGAGACCCATGCCGTCCGGCGAATAGTCGGTCAGCGTGTGCTCGGGCTCGAACCCGCGAACTTCGAGCGGCAGGTCGCCAATCTCTTCTCGGGGCACATACGGAGGGTGCAACGTCACCACGTCCACGCGACCCCGCACCTCTCGGGGCAGCGCGCCGAAGAGATCGCCGCGGTGAAACGACACATTGCGAAGCCCCAGGGCTCGCGCGTTGGCGCGGGCGCGCCGAAGCGCCGGTCGTGAGAGGTCCGTCCCGAACACGCGGGCCTTCCGGACCGCATGGGCGGAGGCGATCGCGATCGGCCCGATCCCGGTTGCGAGATCGACGCCTATCGGCTCCGGCCTGCCCCTCAGCCGGCGGACCGCCTGCTCGACGAGAAACTCGCTCGACTGTCGAGGAAGGAACACCCCCGAGGCCACCGCAAACCGGAGCCCGCGAAACTCGGTCCAGCCGACGATCAGGGAGATCGGCTCTCCTCCGGCGCGGCGGCGGACGAGATGCCGGAATCTCCGAACCTCATCAGCTGAGAGGCGCCGGTCGAGATTGAGGGTTTCGACGGCGAGCAGGAACTGGAGAAGATCCTCGGCATCTCTGCGTTCCCGGTCCGCAGGCCAGTGATCGATCGCCGGTGAGCGACGCAGACGCTCCTCGCCCTCGGCTCTCGCTTCGCGAATCGTGAAGGTTCGACTCAAAGCCACAAGATCATCGAGTGCTTGGAGCGTATCCTGTTCTCAAGCGATGCCGAGCGACCGAATCCGTCCGGTCCCCAACGAGGGACTTCCCGAGCTCAGCCAGGCCGCCGACGCCCGGGCCGTTCAGATGATGACCGACCGCGTTCTCGTCCGCCGTCCCGGCGATGAAGGCGAGCGTCGATCGAAGGGCGGTCTGCTCATCCCGGCCACTGCGAACACCGTGATCAAGCGCGGGGTGTGGGCGGAGGTCGTCGCGGTGGGGCCGAACGTCCGCTACGTCGAGGAGGGTGACCGCGTGCTGCTCCTCCCCGATGCCGGAATCGAGGTGGAGATCCGAGGCGAAGAATACATCCTCGTCCGCGAGCGTGAGATCCATGCGGTCGCGACCGACCGCGAGGATCCGGAGAGCGGCCTCTACCTGTAGTAGGGGTCCGGCGCCCTGAGGGCCCGGGGGTTCAGGAAGCGAGGAACGTCGCGACGCGTATCGTCAGCTCCGGAATGGCCTCGATGAGGGCCTGCTGGCTCGAAAACAGCATCAACTCCGCACGAGGAAGCGCGGCAGCGAGGTCTCGAGACAACGAAGCGTCGTGGACAGGGTCTCCCTCCTGTCCGATGACGAGGACGGGCGCTTGGACCGCCCGGAGCGCGTCGCGATCGCGAATGGGCGGGTCGCCGATGCATTCGCGGATCGCCAGAGGGACCCCATCGCGGTTCATCTGGAGGATCGCTTCGCGTCGGAGGTCCCTCGAGGAGACAAAGCCATCGAAGGAACCATCGGCGTCCTCATCGGCCAGGATCAGCTCGGCGGCCTCCTCGAGAGGCTTGGTTTCCAGAAGCTCCGCTATTCTCAGGAGCTTCTCCCCGGCCCGGGAATCCTTCAGGCGAGCGGGGAGCAAGATGACGATCTTCTCGAACCGGTCGGGCTTCGAGCACACGAGCCGAAGCGTCGCTCCACCTCCCAGGGAGGACCCAACGACACACGTCGCCCCGAACGCAGTGGCGACGGCGTCCACATCCGAGGCGAAGTGATCCATGCTGTAGGAACCGGGACCCGGCCGATCGCTCTCACCGTGACCACGGAAGTCGAACAAGACCTTCGTCCCCGGAAGGAAAGGGGCGAATACGGCGAGCTGCTGGCGGCTTCCCGTGAGCCCGTGTGCGACCACCGTGACCGGCTTACCCGATCCGATCACCTCAGTCGCCAGGCGCACACCGTCCACGTCGACGGTCGTCACGGATACGAACTATACCGAAGGGCTCTGACTGGATCGCCCTGAACGTCGCGTTCGCCCGAATAGCACGAGCACGAAAACTCCCTGGGGTTCGTGGCCCAATCACCGGCTGGTTGACATGCCCGCCCGCCTCTGCTTAGAATCCCAAGCACTTGGGACGCTATAGGGCGTCTTTTTCATTCCCACTTCCCCACTTCCCTCACGCCGTGTGCGCACGAACGCGCGCGGACAGGGTAGGGGCCAACTGAAATCGAGGTGACGTGATGAGGCCCACAAGGCCGAAGTTGAAACGCGCCGGAGTCGTGGCGGCGATCGCGGTGATGCTGGTGAGCATTCCCGCGGGCGCCGGAGCGATTCCCGACCTCTTCCAACCGGATGAGTCGGGGTCGGCGCCGGGTGCGGACTACGGACTCAGACAGCAGGTCCGGCGCAAGCCGGGCGCCGACTACAGCGACCGGAAGACCCTCCGACGCGCGGTGCATTCACTCTCGGAAGCCGCCTGTCACTACTACGACCGGATCCTGCAGTCGCAGAACCTCGATGTGACCCGTGTCGAGCTGATCCTCGACCGAACCCGCGGAGGAAGCCATAAGCGCGACGCCGGATCCACGGCGTGCGCAGCAACGTCGGATGAATCGAGCCCGTGGCGAGTCGTGGCTCGCCTCCGTTACCCGGAATCGTCGGGTCGATTCGTGACGAAGGGCCCAATGCCGTTGTCGAAAGCGCTCCGGAAGCTGGGCGAGATCTCGGAGAATCGGGTCGACCATGTGCTGAGGCGCGACAAGCGGACGCGATTCGTCCTTCGACTGAAGGCGATGGAGAAGAGCGTCCCGGACATGATCGAAGCCCTCAGTCACCGATATGGAGTGGATACGAGCACGGCGCTCCGCGTCGCCTGGTGCGAATCCCACTACGACCCCGAGGCGTACAACCCCGCCGGATACGGGGGTGTGTACCAACAGTCGATCCGCTATTGGAAGCACCGGGCCGAGCACTTCGGTCACCCCGGCGCGGATATCTTCGACGCCTATTCCAACATCGACGTCAGTCTTCAGATGGCTCGAGACTACGGTTGGAGCCACTGGGGCTGCTACTGACCTGAACTAATACCTTGACATCATGAGCCGCCTCGCCTCGCGCGAGGCGGCTCATCGCTTCTCCGGTTTCGGCGAGCGGGACGACCGAGGTGGCGACCCGCCCCACCTCCGGTCGACGGGCCAGGAGATCGAGGGCGGCCGCAATCGACTCCTTCGACGGTCCCGAGATCGAGAAGAGGCTCAGCTCCTTCACCGAGAGGACCGCCGGAATGATCGGGGTCGGCTCGAAGGGGATTCCGAGGACGCCGACGACGCCGCCATAGCGGGGGACGTTGATCGTGAGCTGAAGGGCCGACGGCGAGCCGGAGCATTCGAAGGCAACACGCGGTCCCAGCGAGTCGTATGCGAGCAGCTTCCAGAACGGCTCCTCCGTAGTGGGATCGAATGCGTCTTCGCAGCCGAGATCGACCGCAAGTGCGCGGCGCTCCGGCCGAGGGTCAGCTCCTAAGACGCGGGCGCCCGCATCGAGACATCCGACTGCGGTGAAGAGGCCGATCGGGCCAAGACCGGCTACATACACGACGTCACCGGATGCGACCTCGGCGATGGCGACGGCCCGAAGCGCCACGCCCAGGGGTTCGGCGAGCGCCGCACGTTGGTCGTCCACGCTACCCGGAATCGGAACTAGGTTCCCGGCTGGGAAAACCACGAACTCGGCGAACCCGCCGTAGTGATCGAGGGGCTCAAGGCAGTACCTCGGCTCCCCTCGCCGACACCAGACACATTCGCCGCACCCGCGGGCCGGCCAGGGCACGACCCGATCGCCCGTGCTCCAATCAGCCGCGGGTGTTTCGACGACGCCGGAGATCTCGTGACCGAGGATCGCGTCGGGCCCGGAGAGAATCCCCGTCTTGAAGAGCGAGAGATCCGACCCGCAGATCCCGCAGTAGCGGACTTGGATTCGAGCTTCCCCGGGGCGAGGATCCGGCGTCGGAACGTCCTTTAGGGTGACGGTTTCGAACGCCTCGAACACCGCCGCACGCACGAGCGCGAGACTACACTCCGCGCCATGGCCGACGCCGAGCACGGCGGCATCCATGCGGCGCGTGCCCTCGCAGCCTCCGGCATCGACACGATCTACGCGCTTCCGGGCGGGCACATCCTTCCTCTCTTCGAAGGCGCCCGGCACGAGGGCATTCGCATCATCGACACTCGGCACGAGGAGAACGCCGTGCTCATGGCGCTCGGCCGCGCGCTCGCGACGGGAGACGTCGGCATCGCCGCGGTCACGGCCGGTCCGGGCTTGGCGAATGCCGTCCCGGGAATCGCCGAGGCCAACGGATTCGGCGCTCCGGTCGTGACGATCGCCGGGAAGACGGCTCTGCGGCAGCATCATCGTGGGGCAGTACAGGACCTCGATCAGGTTCAACTCGTTCGCTCGATCACGAAGTGGCAAGCGACGTGTCTGCAACCCGAGCGGATCCAAGACTTCGTCAACGAGGCCGTATACCGGGCACGCGCCGGCAGCCCGGGGCCGACCTTCCTCGACATCCCGCAGGACGTCTTCGGCGAGAAGACCGAGCCGGCGGCGCGGCCGTTCGAGTTCGGATACCCGGAGGAGATTCCGCGCCCGGCGCCCCGAGGGGAGGAGCTCGAGCGCGCCGTCGCCCTCCTCGAGACGGCGGAGCGACCCATCGTGCTCGCCGGCGGCGGCGCGTTCTGGTCGGGCGCGGAGGCGGCCCTCCAGACCTTCTCGGAACGAACGGGGATCCCGGTGACGACGACGAGCAGCGCTCGTGGTCTCCTCCCGGACGACCACCCGAGCTGTCTCGGGAGCCTCATCCACGGTGGGATCGCGCTCGCGAGCGCCGACGCCGTGCTGATTCTCGGGTCCGCCTTCAACGCGAACCTCCTCTACGGCGGGCTCCCGCTCTTCCAGCCGGGGCAGACGGTGATCCAAGTCGATCTAAGACCGGAAGCGATCGGTGGCAACCGTCGGCCGGAGCACGCGGTCGCGGCCGACATCCGAACGTTTCTCGAGCTCGCGACCGAGGGATGGCCGCGTTCGGATGGCTTCGGCGAGTGGCTCGAGCGGGTCCGCGAGGGCGCCATGAACAGTCGAGCCTCTTGGGACCGGCAGGCCGAGGAAGCAACCGAGCGGATCAATCCTGGCTGGGCCGCGCGGGAAGTGGCCGGCTTTGCGGCCGGCCTCGGAGCCCACACGATCGTCTGCGACGGTGGAGACAGCCTCGTCTGGGGGCTGGCGTTCGCCCAAGCGAGCGGTCCCGGGCGCCACCTCTTCACGGGTTCGGCGCTCGGAACCCTCGGCGTCGGATTGCCCTTTGCGATCGCCGCGAGAACCGCTCGGCCAAGCGAGCCGGTGTTCCTGTTCACGGGCGATGGCGCCTTCGGCCTCTCGGCGATGGAGATGGACACCGCCGCGCGACACAGCGCTCCGGTGGTCGTCGTCGTGGCTAACAACGGAGGCTGGGGAGACGTGCGCCACGAGCAGCGCGCGTTCTATGGAGAGGAGGCCGAGATCGGGAGCATCCTCTCGACGATGCGCTACGACCTGCTCGCCGAGGCCGTCGGCGGGCACGGAGAGCGCGTCCAGAACGCGGACGATCTCGTACCCGCCCTCAAACGATCGCTCGACTCCGGCAAGCCTGCCATCGTCGACGTCCTGACCGACCCCGAGATCGAGAACGAGCTCATCCGAAGCATCGGCACCCTCGACGTCATGTAACCCCCCCCGCCCCGCCGTCCCCCCCGTCCCAACCTGGCGGGGGCTGGCGCTGCCTCAGTCGCTCCAGTCCCTTCGTGGTGAGACTGGCGGGGTTCTCCGCTCAACGTCCTCGGCGACCCCAGGAACGGGGTCGCCTTGCGGGATGTTTCGCTCCGAAGCCCGCGCAGTCTCGTCCGCCCTCAAGCGTGATTCGGTGACTCACCGACTGCGCCGAAGGATCGGTTGGGGGCCGGCGCTGCCGGAGGAGCGACTTTTCAGATGGCGGAGCGACGAAGGCACCGCCGGCCCCCCACCAGGACGGGAGAGGTCGGGAGAGGTCGGGAGAGGTCGGGAGAGGTCGGGTGAGGTCGGGAGAGGTCGGGAGAGGTCGGGAGAGGTCGGGAGAGGAAACCTCTTCGGGATGGAGAAGAAATACTGGACGCCTCCGTCTTGGCCGGTATGCCCGTGAGGCCAAGGCGGAGGCGGTCTGCTACGCTTCCCGCCCGCGCAACCTTGGAGACGAACATGCCGGGAAAAGAAACGCTGTACGAGAACTTCTACACGCGAGAGGCGGGAAGCGAGAAGCTCAGGAAGACGGCGCAGGGGCGGCTGACCCTGCTCCAACGCGACGGATGGCACGAGATCGCGCGCAAGCAGGTTGCGCCCGACTGCTTCCAGATCCATTTCGAACGTGAAGGCAGGCAGCGGCGCCTCCCGCCGCTACGGCGAGTTCCCGAACCGCCACCGCGACGCGCAAATCGCGACCGCCGCTAACTGCCGGTCGGAGCTGCGAGGTGATGGTCGGTTCGCTCCTGAAAGGCGATGCCGACCCAGAGAAGGTCCTCCTCGCGCTCCGGTCCGCCGATGATCTGAACGCTCAGCGGTAGACCTTCGTTCGAGAAACCGGCCGGCAGGGCGATCGATGGAAGTCCCGCCAGGCTGATGGGCCGCGTGAACCACCCACAGCCTCCGGCAACCTCGAGGGAATCACCGGGAGTGACCTCGACCGAGGGCTGATCCGCCCTTGGGGCCGGGAACGGGGTTGTTGGGGCGAGGAGGACGTTCGCCTGCGCCAGCCCCTGGAGGTGTCGATCACGAATCTCGCTTGCCCGCAGCCGCGCTGCCTCGTAGTCACCTGGGCTCACTCCTCGGCCGAATTCCAGGATGAGCCTCGTCATCGGAAGGACCGCCTCCGGGTCATCGAGCAGATGACCGTGGAGCTCCGCAGCGTCGCTCCACACGATCGTGTTCCAGACGTGCGGGGCGTCTTCAATGCCCGGCGCCTCGATCGACACGACCTCTGCCCCCGCGTCTCGAAGCTCGCCCGCAGCGGCATCGACCGCCGCCGTTACCTCGTCGGCGACACGCTCCCGGTAGAAGCCCCCGAGGACTCCCACTCGAAGCCCCCGCAGACTTTCCACACTCGCCGGGGTCGCCGTCTTCCCTGCAATGACCTCGAAGCCACGAAGGAGATCTCCGACGCTCATCGCCAGCGGTCCGACCGTGTCGAGCGGCGGCGATAGCGGCATCACTCCCTGGAGACTCAAGCTGCCGGTGGTCGTCTTGAGCCCGACGGTTCCGCAGAGCGAGGCGGGAATCCGGATCGAGCCACCCGTGTCGGTCCCGAGCGCGAGGGGGACGATTCCGGCGGCCACGGCCGCTGCGGAACCGCCGCTTGAGCCTCCCGTGATCCGGATCGGATCCCACGGATTGCGCGTTGGCCCACAGGCCGAGACGTCGTTCGTGCCCCCGGCGGCGAGTTCGTGCTGGTTGGTCTTGGCGACAATGACCGCGCCCCCTTCCCGAAGCCGGCGAACCGCGACCGCGTCGTCCAGCGCACGTCGACCCTGATAGCCGGCGCAGCAACCGGTCGTTTCCATGCCGGCGACGTCGAAGAGGTCCTTGACAACAACCGGCACGCCCGCAAGCGGACCCACATCGTCACCACGCGCCACCGCCTGCTCCAGGACCTGTGCCTCGACTCTCGCGTCGTGGGCGCGAACCTGGGAGCACGCGTTCGTGATCGGTTGCCAGTGGTCGATCGCGGCAAGCGCCTCCTCCACGAGCTCGATCGGTGAGCGCTTGCCTCTTCGCACGTCCCGCGAGATCTCGTCTACCCGCACGGGGCGAGGCTACCCTGGACGACGTGTCCGAGATCCACGTGCAAGGGAAGGAGCGCACCGAGTCGAACGGAAAGCACGCATTCGTCGTCAACGTCGTGGAGACGGGAAGCGAGACGAGTCATGAGGTCACGCTCGCCGAAAGCGACTACGAGCTACTGGGCGCGGGCTACTCCTCGCCGGAGGAGTTCATCCGTGCGTGCTTCGAATTCCTGTTGTCGCGGGAGCCGAAGGAGTCGATTCTTTCGCGCTTCGACGTGACCGCGATCTCTCGGTACTTCCCCGAGTTCGAGAACGAGATCCGTCGCTGACGGTCGTCGCCGAGCTCCGGCCGGCCCCTTTGCGTCCGGTGGAACGAGCGGAGACGATGAGGGCGACCGCCGCCACGATGACCAATCCGGCGATCAGGGTTCGAGGAGTGATCTCTTCCCCGAGCACTCCCCAACCTAGGAGGACCGCCACGACCGGATTCACGTACGCGTACGTCGAAACGAGCGAGGTCCTCGCGACCCGAAGGAGCCAGGCGTAGGCCGTGAAGCCGACGAGCGATCCGAACACGATCAGGTGGAGGAAGCCAAGAACCGATTCCAGCGACACCGCGTCGACTCGTATGTCGCCGATCTCGCCGCGAGCGATCCCGGCAACGCCGAGCGCGAGCCCTCCGGCGAGCATCTGCATCGCGGCGCCGACCAGCGAGCGAGCCGGAAGGGGGGCGTTCCGCGCATACAGCGACCCGGCCGCCCAGGAGACGGATGCGAAAACGAGCAACAGCGGGCCCACGACCCCTCCCCCGTTCCCGGGCTGGACCAGGAGGGCGACTCCGGCGAATCCAACCACCACTCCGATGCCTTCGGCCCAGGACACGCCTTCCCGCAGCGCAAACCTCGACATGAGCACCATCCAGAGGGGAACCGTGGCAACGAGGAGCGAAGCGATCCCCGAATCGACGGTCTGCTCGGCGATTACGACCAAGCCGTTGCCGCCGAGCAGGAGCGCCGAACCCACGATCAGTGCGGACCTCCAGTGCGCTCTGGTCGGTCGATCGCCGGCCCGATCGCCCCGCCGGATGGCCCAAACGTAGAGGAGTGCCCCGGCGATGAGGAAGCGCGTCGATGCCATGAGCAGCGGCGGCATCGTGCGGACCGCAACGCGGATCGCGAGATACGTCGAGCCCCACACGATGTAGACGGTCGCAAGCGCGATCCAGATCGTGGCGGCCGAAGCCGCTCGGCCGCTGGTGCGGGTTGTTTCCCCTCCGGTCATTACTTGGTGAAAGAAGGGAGCGAGCCTCGTTATTCCTCTCGTCGTCCTCTGCTGGCGGCCTCCCTTGCCGCAACCCTTCGGGGCTGATTCAATCGCCCGGTTATTCTGGGAGGAACATGAATCTGAGCCAGCCCAAGGGTCTCGTTTACTCGCTGCTGGTGCTCGTCATCGCGGCCGGCGCATGCGGGAACGGCGACGACCGAGCGCGCCCACGCGGAGGGCCCGGTGGCGAAAGCCCAGCGCCGGAGGGTCCGCTCACGTCGGGGGAGGCCCGCGTCGAAATCAGCGGTGACATCGCCGAATCCTTCAATCTCGGGCTCGATTTCGGGGGCACGCTCATCTACCAGCCGCCGAACGGCGCCATGGCCGTCGTCTGGTCGAACGGGCAGAGTCGCTCGTTCGCGATCGCCGCGCCCTTCTTCACCGGGACTCAGCAGACTAGCAACGAGGTGAGCATCACGATCACGACGTCGGACGTCTCTTTGTTCATCTCGAATGCCGGCGAGTGCGAAATCACGCTGGATCAGGCCGACGAGCAAGAGCTCCAGGGAAGCTTTTCGTGCAGACGGCTGAAGGGGACGAACCAGACCGTGAACGCGTCGGGCACGTTCAGCGCGAGCGCGTAGAGAGCTCTCGGCTGATGTCGGTGCAGGTAGGGCTCGGGCTTTTCACGGGACAGATCCCACCCGGCTCGGGTCATACGTTCGCTCGGGAATACCAAGACGTCGTTGAACTCGCTCGACTCGCGGAATCACTCAGCTTCGATTCCGTTTGGGTGAGCGAGCATCACGGAGCGAGCGACGGGTACCTGCCCTCGCTCCTGCCAATGCTTGCCGCCGTCGCGAGCGCCACCGAGCGGGTTCGTCTCGGAACCGGCGTGATGCTCACTCCGTTCCACCATCCGATCCGGCTCGCGGAAGACGCCGCGGTGGTCGACCAGCTCTCGGGCGGTCGTCTCATTCTTGGCCTCGCGCTCGGCTGGCGGGAGGAGGAATTCCGCATGTTCGGGATCCCGATCGAAGAGCGCCTTCGCCGAACGACGGAGACGATCCAGATCCTCCGCCTGGCGTGGGCGGGCGGGCGCTTCAGTCACGATGGTAGGATCTTCCGTTTCGACGACATCTCCGTGACGCCGCCGCCCGCTCAGATCGGCGGTCCACCTATCTACCTGGGAGGGTTCGCGGAAGCGGCCGTCCGCCGGGCTGGAAGGATCGCCGACGGCTACATCCGAAGCCGCGGAGGGATCGAGGACGCGAAAGAAGCGCTCACATGGGCGGAGGAAGCGGCGAGCTCGGCCGGCAAGAACCCCGCGGAGATCGGGTTTGCTCAGCTCCAGAACGCCTTCGTCTGGGACGACGACTCCGCGTGGGAGCGGGTTCGCGACGGCGTCTCGCATCAGGTCGGGGTGTATGCGGGCTGGCGCGAGGGATCCGACACACCCGGGCGCCCCCTCGAGGTCCCGCGGAGTGACGAGTCGACGCTTCGGAATCTCACGCCGGCGGGAACCCCACCGGAGGTGATCCGCGCGCTCAGTCCCTTCACTCAGGCATTCGCCGACCGGGACGAGTTCCACTTCATCGTGCGACTTCACTATCCGGGCATGGAACTCGAGACCGCCGCCCATGCCATCAAGCTCTTCGGCGAAGACGTGCTCCCCGCACTCCGGAGCTCCTGAGCTCATCTGGCGAGCGGCGAGGGCCGGGATGTAAGGTTCGGGCATGGCCACGGTGAAGGACCTCATCACCGGGGAGCCGTTCTCCGTCGAACCCTCGACGACCGTCGCGGAAGCCGCGACGATGATGGCCGAGCGCAGGATCGGGTCTGCGCTCGTCATGGAGGGCGAAAAGCTTCTCGGTATCTTCACCGAGCGAGACGTGCTCCGTGCCATGGGCGAGCAGTTCGACGCAGCCCAGCACCCCGTCTCGGAGTGGATGACGCACGACCCGATCGTGATCGATCCAGGCGCCGACGCGAAGAGCGCGCTTGAAACGATGCTCGAGCGAAACTTCCGGCACCTCCCGGTCGTCGACGGCGGAGCCGTTCTCGGAGTCGTGTCGATGCGCGACCTGACCGCCGCAGAAGCTGCGGATTAGAAGCCGGCTTTTGGCTTCTCCGGGAGCTCCTCACTTGCCTTCTTGAGCGCGCCCCAGACCGCCGTGAAGACCTCCCCGGCGTACGACGGGGCTTGGGAGCCCTCACCGCCCATGCCGCCCCGTAGCGCCGAGGCGGTCACGTCGACGGCCTTCTCGAAGAGCTGCCAGTCGATCTCCCGTGCCATCGTTCCTCCTTTTTTTGGTGTTTGGAAGGCGGCTGGTAGGCTAGCGGAGTCGGCAGGAGGAGCGCGCTGAGCCAGACCGATCCCGTCCCGGAGCCGTGGCGGGTCAAGTCCATCGAGCCGATCCGCCTCATCCCTCGGGGTGAGCGTGAACGGGCGCTCCAGGACGCGGAGTACAACGTCTTCCGTCTTCGCTCTGAGGACGTCTTCGTCGATCTGCTGACCGACTCTGGGACGTCGGCGATGAGCGCAGACCAATGGGCCGGGCTTCAGGTTGGCGACGAGTCCTACGCGGGCGCGCGCAACTGGGAGCGACTCGAGACGGTCGTGCGGGACCTTACCGGGTGCCCGTTCGTCCTCCCGGTTCATCAGGGGCGCGGGGCGGAAACAATCTACTGCAGGGCGTTCGTTCAGGAGGACGACGTCGTTCTCGGCAACATGCATTTCGACACGACGAAAGCCCACATCCTGAACCGTGGAGCGTGGCCGGTGAACGCGGTGGTCGACGAGGGCCTCGACCCCGATAGCTCGCCGCCGTTCAAGGGAAACGTCGACCTCGAGAAAGCCGAGCGTGCGGTACGCGAGAACCCGGGGAAGGTGCGCCTGTTCGTGCTCACGACCACGTCCAATACGAACGGCGGCCAGCCCGTCTCGCTCGAGAACGCTCAGGAGGTCGCGGACTTCTGCCGCCGCCACGGAATCCGGCTTCTTATCGACGCCGCGCGGTTCGCCGAGAACTGCTACCTCATCAAGGAGCGCGAGCCCGGCCAGGAGCATCGGACCGTGCGGGAGATCGCACGAGAGCTCTTCTCGCTGTCCGACGGCGCAGCGATGAGCGCCAAGAAGGACGCGCTCGTCAACATCGGAGGGTTCCTCGCCCTCCGGAGCAAGGACGACTTCTCCGAATGCCGGAAGTGGGGCGTGCTCTACGAGGGATTCAGCACCTACGGCGGGCTCGCCGGACGAGATCTCGAAGCGATCGCACGTGGACTAGAGGAAGGGCTCGATGAGGGCTATCTCGCAGCCCGAATCCGCCAGGTGCGATTCCTGCACGGCCTGCTCTCCGACGCCGGCATCCCGGTGGTCCGTCCGCCGGGCGGCCACTGCGTCGTGATCGACGTGGCTCGGTTCCTCGATCATCTTCCACGCGACCAATTCCCGGCGGAATCGCTTGCTGCGGCCCTGTATATCGAGGGCGCCGTTCGCACGGTCGGCATCGGCGGGCTCGCGTTCGCCGAGCCGGATCGGGACACGGGCGAGCTCACGCTCGCGCCCTGGGAATTCCTACGAATGGCCGTGCCGCGCCGCGTCTACACCGACAACCACATCGCCTACGCAGCGCGAGCGGTTGAGAGCGTGTGGGCGAAGCGACACCAGGTGAACGGCCTTCGGGTGCTGGAGGCCCCCTCGGACCTCCCTCACTTCACCGCGCGCTTTAGTCCGATTCCCGCCCAGACTTGACGCGACGGCGCGGCCCGGCGACCCATGGCTCGCCCGGCGGCAACACGGCCCCCGCCGCCCTCTTCGATAGCCCCCTCTGTTTCTTGGCGGTTTCCGTCGGCCTGTCGGGCGGACGGCTCTCCTCCTTCTCGGATTCCTCTTCGTCCCGCGGCTTCCGGAACCGGAAGTAGGCCCAGAACGCTATCGAGAACAGAGCGAAGCTCACGAACAGGGCAAGGACCGTGAAGAACGGCACGGTGTCCGATGTGGCGATGTACCCGCTACCGGGATCCAGCAGCACCTGGATGAACAGGAAGAGGCTCACGCCGAACAACAACGCCCAAACCAGACGACTCCACTTCAGTAGCTTCTGCCCGTCCATGAAGCTCATGGGAATCAGTGCGAAGAGCACGCCCTCGAGTGCTCCGACGAACATGGCGGCGAGGATCGCGTCCATGACGAGAATCCCGAGCCCTGCGTCGGGGGAGGACGCCGCGCTCTTGACGGGATCCCAGAGGAACCAGGCGACAAGCCCGGACGTCAGGAGCGCCGCGCTGGAGATCGCGATCGCTCGTCCTTCGAGGTCCTTCGAGAGGCTCGCGGTGAAACTCGCGGCCGCCACGCTCCCGTACAGGTAGCCCGGCGCAAAGTCGATGGCCCTAGTGATGAGGACGCACGCGCCTGCGATGACGATCGCCCACGGGAAGAGCGAGAGTGTCATCCGCTCACCCACACGTCGCTGAAGATAAAGGCCCGAGACGATCTCACCGACGATCAACCCGAGGATGATCGTTCCCAGGACGCCCAGGAACAGCGCGAGCGACCCCTGGTTCCAGCCGAAGTCGGGGCTCAGGAACCCGTAGAGGAGGGCGGTCACGAGGACCAATAGCGACAGCCTGCCACGGCGACCACGTCCCGCCGCAGACGCGGCTCCTGCCGCTCCCCGCGCTCCACCCTTGCGTCTGAAGCGACGAAACCAGCCCCTGATCTCGTCGTAATGCTCCTCGAACGTCGAACCGAAGAGCCCTCCCGGAAACAGCAGGATTGGGATCCCGGCGCCGGCGAGTGCCGCCGTAACCAGCGTGCGGCCCGAGACCCAGTCGATCTCGAATGGCGATGGGAACGAACGAACGAACTCGGTCCGCTGAGGCTCGTCGGGGAGAACCGGCGATGCCAGGGAGGGAGGCGTGAACGTGAACGCCGGCGAGGGGCTCGGTGTCGGGGACGGCTCGGGTGGCGGACTCGGCTCGGCGGCGGGAGCTGCCACACCCGAAGAGGGGGCGAGCGGCGCCGACGGAGGCGGAGGAGGCGGCGTCGGTTGCGGAGGCCGGACCCGGGGCAACGTTTCCTGGCTGGTGGCAACCGATTCCGAGGATGAGCCGATCTGGATCACCCCGAGGATCGAGATGGCGAAGGAGTCCTGACGACCCGCGCTCCCCCCTCCGTACTCGAACGACTCCCCTTGATTGACGAAGAAGCAGATGACGGTCGGGCAGACGGGCTCGGGAAACACACCGGCGGGATCGCTGAACCCGAGCTGGTCTTCCCCTTGTGCCTCCAGCGAGAGCGGGACCGAGCTTCGACTCGACGTCCCCACACCACCGGGAGTTGTCGCCTCGGAATGAGATTCGGTTTGGCCGATCCCGATCCCCAGTCCACTGCAGAACCCGGTAGCCGGGTCCTCGCCGCCAAGGCAGATGTCGAGCACCTGCGACTCGGAGTCCGAGGTCGTGACCCCGCCGCTCGTCGACGTCTGGCTATGGGACTCACCGACGCCCACCTGCGCGACTCCATCGCAGTCCGCCTTCGGCGCGGGATTGGAGCCTCCGAGACAGAGAAAGAGGAGCGCGGCGTGCGACTCGGCCGAGGACCCCGTGCCTTCCTCGCTGCTGGAGCTCTCGGCATAGAGAATCTGGAGGCAGAGCTGGCCGCCGGTGCCCTCGCAGATCGGAGCGAGGGTATCCGACCGCTCCGCATCCGGCCCCTCTCGCGAGTCGGACGCTGCCGATCCGATGTCGTTCCCGAAGATCGAGAGCGCGACGGCGTCGCCCTGTGCGGCGCCGTCGTCCTGGGTTCTCGCGCACGTCCTTCCGAACGCGACCGCCTCCGTATCTCCCGAACCGATCCTGAGCGCGGTGGCGCACGCACCGTCACCTTCGGCGCCCTCGGGATCCGGAGTGTCGTTCGGCGCCGTGTCGTCGTCTTCGGACGGCTCGTCGGGAATCTGTGACGTGCGGGTTCCACCCGAGCTGGCGAGCGCCGGAAGACCCAGCGCCGCGGGCTCCTGCACCACCGACCGCGCCGGCTCCCCTGCTCCGGTTCGAGCGGAGAGCCCCGGCGTCCAAGGGGTGAGCGTTAGAGCAAGTAGCGCACCGGCAAGCAGCAGCCGCCTTACTCGCCGCGCTTCGAGACGCCGTGCGTGAGCACGCCCTCTCGTCATGATGGCCACCAGGGTACCCGCGACGGTTCCTGGATGACGCCGGATAGGATGATTATGGTGTCTGCCAATTCGCTTCGTCGAGCGCGAACCCCTTTGCTGGCCGTCATGTTGCTTTTTGCAGCGTGTGGCCCCTCTCGGGAGCCTTCGGCGAGCCCACCGGCGTCCGAAACCCCCAGTCCCGAACCCACCGTCTCGCCGGCGGCCAGTGCGAAGGAGATCGAGGTGGAAGTGGAAGACGGCCGGGTGCGGGGACCCGAAGAGGTCACGGTCGCACTTGGAACCAGGGTGGACCTCGAGGTGGAAAGCGATGTCGCCGACGAGGTGCACGTCCACGGCTACGACCTGTTCCAGGACGTCGGACCGGCGTCTCGGGCTGTCATCGTGTTCACCGCGAGCATCACCGGAATCTTCGAAGTCGAACTCGAGAGCGCGGGGTTGCTGCTCCTGCGGCTCGAGGTCACTCCGTGACTCGGCGGGCTCTAAGGCTCGGTCTGGTCGCGGGCATCCTCGTCGCGGCTCTCGCCGATGCCAGTCCGGCGTCCGCCCACGGGATCGGAGGGCGCATCGACCTTCCGGTTCCGATCTCCCTGTTCATCTGGGGCGCGACGGCGGTTCTCGTCGTGTCTTTCGTCGCGCTCGGAGTCCTCTGGACACGTCCGAGGTTCGAGACGCCGAGACCGGGCCGACCGCTCCCCGATTCCATCCAGCGAATCTTGACGAGCAGGACGCTCGAGTGGCTGGTGCGAGCGGGCGCCCTCGGGCTCTTCCTTGTGGTTGCGGCCGCCGCCGCCGCCGGCGAGGACACGACCTCTGGGAACCTCGCGCCGCTCTTCATTTACGTCTGGGTCTGGGTGGGCCTCGCGTTCGCCCACGCGCTGTTCGGCAATCTCTGGGCGACGATCTCACCGTTCGATTCCCTGGCCCGCTTGCTCTCGATCGGCGACCGGCCGAGGCGCCCCTACCCCAAGGCATGGGGGAAGTGGCCGGGCGCTCTCCTGCTGTTCGGGTTCGTCTGGCTCGAGCTGGCGCACCCCTCCGGCTCGTCTCCGCGCGTCCTCGCGCTGGCGATCGCTGCCTACACGGTCGGAACGCTTTCCGGCATGGCCGTCTTCGGCCGGGACTCCTGGAACCAAAACGGCGAAGCGTTCGCCGTCTACTTCGGACTTTTTTCCCTGATCTCGCCGTTCGGGCGTGATTCGGAAGGACGCGCGGTCCTTCGACCGCCCCTCTCCGGACTTGCAACGGTTCGTCCCCAACCGGGCCTCGTGCCCTTCCTCATGGTCTCGATCGGGTCGACCTCCTTCGACGGCTTCAGCGCATCCGACATGTGGCTGCGGGCCACGGGAACGCTCGGTCGAGGAGCGCGGGCCCTTGCCGACACCGGAGGTCTCGTGGGGATGGTTCTCCTTGTTTCTCTCGCGTACGTGCTCGCGATGACGGCGGCTGCGGCGCTGGTTCGACAGCCGCGCAACTGGCATCCGCTCGCCGTCCGCTTCGTGCACAGCCTCGTCCCGATCGCCTTTGCATACGCGGCCGCCCACTATTTCTCTCTGCTCGTGCTCGAGGGTCAGCAGGGACTCCGACTCCTTTCGGACCCCTTCGGGGAGGGATGGAACCTCTTGGGCACGGCGGGATACCAACTCAACCTCACGCTTCTTTCGGCGAACGCGATCTGGCTCGTGCAGGTCGCCGCGATCGTCGCCGGCCACGTGGCGGGTGTCGTCCTAGCGCACGATCGCTCCGTCGCGATCTTCCATGCCGATATCGCCGTTCGATCCCAATACGTCCTGCTCGCGATCATGGTGATGTTCACGATCGGCGGGCTGCTCATCCTCTCGGGAGCCTGACGTGATTGGGCTCGGACCCCCGATCGCCCACGCAGGAGGGTGGGATGAGCTCCTCATCGCCCTCGGCGTCATCCTCCTCCTCGTCGGCCCGCGCGCCGTCCGTCAGCGGCTTCGCGACCGAGGGTCCGAGGCCAGCGCGGCGGGCCCCTGCGCTTATTGCGGGTTCCGGCTCCCCCGAGGCGTCGATCGATGCGAGGAGTGCGGGTTCCGGGCTAGACGCCGCGCTCCGCTCGATGCCAATCCCGCGGGGCGATCAGCCTCTCGGCCTCGGCCGGGCCCCAGGACCCGGGCTCGTACTCGATGACGGGAGGGAGATCTTCCAGGACCGGGGCGAGTATCTCCCACGCCCGCTCCACGCCGTCTTGCCTCGTGAACAGGGTGTGGTCGCCTTCCATTGCCTCGAGGAGTAGCAGCTCGTAGGCCTCGACCATCGACGTCCCGAAGGTCTCCCCATAGTCGAAGTCGAGCGCCGCCCGGTCGAGGGAGACCCCGTAACCGGGTCGGCGGACGGTGAACGCGAGCGAGACACCTTCGTCCGGCTGGATGCGAATTACCAGGTGGTCCGCCGCGAGGTCTCGGTCGACGCCCATCTGCTCGAACATGAGGTGTGGTACCCCGCGAAAGACGATCGTCGCTTCGGCGTATCGTCCCGACAGGCGTTTGCCGCTTCTCAGATAGAAGGGCACCCCCGCCCAACGCCAGTTATCCACCTCGGTCGTCATGGCAACGAAGGTCTCAACGGGGGAGTTCGGGTCGACGCCGTCCTCGCTCCTGTAACCGCGGTACTGGCCACGAACCACATCGGCAGGCCCGATCGGCCGCATCGATCGGAGCACCTTGAGCGTCTCATCGCGGAGCGGCTCGGGCTCGAATGAACCCGGGGGCTCCATCGCTAGGAACGTGAGCACTTGGAAAAGGTGCGTCTGGACCATGTCGCGAAGCGCCCCGGTTCGCTCGTAGAAGTGTCCGCGCCCCTCGATCCCGATCTCCTCGGCCACGGTGAGCTGGACGTGATCGACGTATCGACGATTCCAAAGGGGCTCGAAGAACGCATTCGCGAACCGAAGCACGAGGATGTTCTGAACGGTTTCCTTGCCGAGATAGTGGTCGATCCGGAAGATCTGGGACTCGTCGAAGACTTCATGGACGATCGCGTTCAGCTCCTTCGAACTGGCGAGATCGCTCCCAAAGGGTTTCTCGATGACGATCCGGGCGCCGCCGGCCATCCCTTCCTCTCCGATCCGTCGCACGATGTCGGGAACCACCTCCGGAGGCGTCGCGCAGTAGAAGAAGCGCCGGCCCTGCGTCCCGCGACGCTTGTCGAGGTCCTCGAGATGCTCGCGAAGATCGGAGAACGATCCCGCGTCCCCGAACTCCCCGGCAACGTAGGAGAGGTTCTGGGCGAACCGCCCCCACGGCTCCTCCTCGATCGCGCACCGGCAGAAGGTCTCGGCCGCACCCCTCGCTTCCGCGACGAACTCATCGCGGGTCTTGGCGGTCCGCGCGTATCCGACGATGGCGACCGGCTCGGGAAGCAGATCTTCCAGGAACAGGTGGTAAAGACCCGGGATCAGCTTTCTGCGTGTGAGATCGCCCGAGGCGCCGAACACGACGACGGCCTGCGGTTCCTGCGTTGGTCGGGTCACTCGTCCGAGGACTTCACGGCGTGACCGCCGAACTCGTTGCGGAGCGCCGCAATCACCTTCGCCGCAAAGGACTCGTCTTGGCGCGACGCGAACCGAGCGAACAGCGATAGGGCCGTCACCGGGGCGGGGACGTTTTCCTCGATGGCCTCGAGGACCGCCCAGCGGCCCTCACCAGAGTCCTCGACGTAGCCCTTGATGCGCTCGAGGGTCGGGTCCTCCTCGAGCGCTCGAGCCAGGAGGTCGAGCAGCCACGAGCGAACGACGCTTCCGCGCCGCCAGAGCTCAGCCACTTGATGCAGGTCGATATCGAGCTCGGATTCCATCAGGATCTCGAACCCCTCCCCGTACGCCTGGAGGAGACCGTATTCGATCCCGTTGTGAACCATCTTCACGAAGTGGCCCGAGCCGCTCGGTCCGAGGTGCGCCCATCCGGACTCCGGAGCGAGCGCATCGAAGATCGGCGCGAGGCGCTCCACGGCCTCCGCATCCCCGCCGATCATGAGGCAGTAGCCCTCGCGCAACCCCCAGATGCCTCCCGAGACTCCGGTGTCGACAAGCGTGATCCCCTGGGCTGCAAGGGATTCGGCACGCCGGATCGACTCGCGGAAGTTCGAGTTCCCGCCGTCGACGATGGTTTCGCCCGAGTCGAGGAGCTCTGCGAGGCGACCGACCACTTCCTCCGTGGGGGCCCCTGCGGGGACCATCGACCAGACCGTACGAGGCCGCTCGAGCGCGTCGGCCAGCTCTTCCAGGGAAGACACGGTGCGAAGACCTCGTTTCCCGGCTTCACCTCTACTCGACTCGCTCCGCGCGTACCCGATCACATCGTGCCCCGCATCGACGAGACGGGTCGCCATGTTCCCACCCATCCTGCCAAGACCGACCATCCCGATTTGCATCCCAGGCCTCGGTGCGGTTCGGCTAGACCTCGACCTTCAGTTCTCCGTCCTCGTCCCTCACCCCGTACGTTGAAACGGGCTCGCTGGCGGGTGGGTTCAAGACCTCTCCGGTTCGAACGTCGAACTTACTCCCGTGACAAACGCACGCAATCGTGGTGTCCTCGAGGTCGCCGTCGGCGAGCGAGCATTCTCGGTGGGTGCATAAGCCGTCGATCGCGTAGAACGCCCCATCGACGTTCACGATCGCGATCTCCTGACCGTGGACGTTGAATTCGCGAATCTCTCCCTGGGGAACGTCATCCACTCGACCGACCGTCACGAACTCGGCCATCGGACCCCCCTTTCACTCATTGCGAGATTACCGGTCTCTGGCAACGACCGTCGCCAGGCGTTCCCGGATGGCGCGAGCAAGCGCGGCGATGTCTTCCTCACCGTAGCCCGCCGCGACGAGCTCATCCTCGATCGCGGCAACGAGGCGAGCACCCGGCAGCGGCACACCGAGGCGGTCCGCTTCTTCGAGGACGATCCGAAGGTCCTTCCTGTGCAGGCTGACTTTGAAGCCGAGCGGGTATCGCCCCTCGACGATCCGTTGCCCGCGGTTCGTAAGCGCCCAGGAGGAAGCGGCGCCCGCAGACAGCGCCTCGATCAGAAGCTCACCCTGGAGGCCGGCCTCGATTCCGCAGACGAGGCCCTCGGCAACAGCGAGATACGTGCCGGCAACGATCACCTGGTTCACGGCCTTCGCCATCTGTCCGGCGCCGGACGGGCCGAAGTGTGTGATCGTCGACCCGAGCGCCCCGAGCACGGGACGGACTCGGTCGAGCGCCTCTTCCTCTCCACCGGCGAAGATCGTGAGCGTCCCACGCTCGGCGCCCTCGGTTCCGCCGGAGACCGGGGCATCCACCATGCTCAGATCGCTCTGGGCGAGACGACCCGCGAACTCCCGCGTCGCCGTCGGCGAGATCGTGCTCATGTCGACAACGACGGCATCGGAGGGGGCTCCCTCGGCGACGCCGGCGTCTCCGAAAAGGACCTCCTCGACATCCGCCGTGTCACTCACGATCACGACGATGACCTCCGCGCCACCGGCCGACTCGGATGGGGTACTCGCCCGAGCGGCGCCCTTGGCCGCCAGCGGTACCTCGCGTTCGCGCGTCCGGTTGTGCACCGTGACCGCATGACCGGCATCGATCAGCCTCGCGGCCATGCGCCGCCCCATCTCGCCGAGGCCGACGAATCCCACCCGCATGGTGCACAGAATGACGGATACTGCCTCGGTGCAGCGAGCCGACCGGTCCTCCCGTCCGCACGGTCCACGGATTCGGGATTTCCCCGCTCCGAAGGAACACGCGAGCGCCACTGGCCCGCTCCTCCGATTCGTCTTCATGTGGCCCTACCGCGTCGCCCTCGCCGGTCTGTACCGGATAGGGGCGCACGCGTGGCACCTGACGCTCGTCGCGCTAACGATCAACGTCGTTTGCGGCTGGCTCCTGATCACGGATCGGCATTTCCTTCCCGGGATCCTGTTGATTCCCGCCGGTCTCTTCGACCTGTTCGACGGAGGGATGGCGCGATTCCGGGGCGAGGCGAGCCGAAAAGGGGCGTTGCTCGACGCGACCGTCGACCGGGTCGCGGACGCAATCATCTTCGGAGCTCTCTACTACTCGGTCGCCACGCAAGGACAAACCGCGGAGGCCGCGCTCGCGCTCTCGGCGCTGGTGGTGTCCCTCCTTGTGAGTCACGTTCGAGCGGAAGGCGAGGCCGCGGGACTCCAGATCTCGGAGGGAGTTTTCGCTCGACTCGAACGCTACCTCGCGCTCGTGGTGGGGCTCACCGTGCCGGGGGCCCTCCTGCCCGCGCTCGCCATCCTTACGGGCCTGGGCACGATCACCTCGATCCAGCGAACGGTGGCTACCTGGCGAGGGCTCGGATCTAGCGCTGGGCGTCGAGACGGCGCACGACCAAGGTCATCCCGTCGAGCCGCTCGACAATGACGCGGTCGCCGGGCTCGGCATCGGCGGCTCGGGCCGGGTACGAGGTGCCCCGGATTCGAATTCGCCCGGGTGTCATCAGGACTCCCTCCTCACCCTCGAGAGACTCGATCCCGACGGTCGGTTTCCGAGTCTTGAAGCGCTTCCAGAACCAAACCACCAGCGCCGCTTCGAGCACCTCCCAGGCGGCGAGTCCAACGATCGCAACGACCCACCACGGGTACGGAAGGAAGAGGTAGGCGAGCGTTCCGCCAATGATCAGCGCCACGAGCGAGACCCGATCAGGCCTCAGGTTTTTCGACCCGTAGGACCTCGAAGGAAAAGGTCCCACCCGGCGCCTCATAGGACAGGCGTTCGCCGACGCGCTTTCCGAGAAGGGCCTGCCCGAGCGGCGACGAGGTCGTCACGGTTCGAATCCCGGCTGCCCGCTCCTCTTTCGAAAGCACGAGCAGATACGTTTCCTCGTCCGGCTGTGGATCGTCGACGGGCAGGACGGTCACGAGTGTTCCCGGCCCCGCCTGCTCGGCACTCGCTGGTCCTTCCGCGATCTGGGGGTGCTTCAGGAGCCGCTCCAGCTCCCGAATCCTTGCTTCCATCAAACCCTGATCGTCCTTGGCCGCCGAGTACTCCGCGTTCTCCCGGATGTCCCCCAGCTCACGAGCGTGTCGCAGGCGCTCGGCCGTCTCGGAACGCCCCCTCGCTTTTAGATCGTCGAGCTCCGCACGGAGTCGTTCGAAGGTCGCGCGCGTGAGAACGGCGCTGGGCTCTTCCCCGGATCCCGTAGCCACGCCCCGAATCTAGCCGACCGGGGGGTCCGGGGGGGTAGCTCGCCAGGGGCGGGACGGCCGGTCTTCGAGAAGGCGAGCGAACCCCCCGGTCAGATGGGGTCCGGGGGGCCCGGGGCATGCCTTGACGAGGTGACAGAATCCGTCGTATTGTCACATCAGCCCATGGGTGTCACCGAGATCGCGCTCACGACGAAAGCTCGGATCCTCGACGCCGCTTTCGAGGCCGTTGCGGATTTCGGGCTGTCGCGCCTCACGATGGAGGACGTAGCCACGCGGGTCGGGCTCTCGCGGCAGACGCTGTACCGCTACTTCCCGACCAAAGACGACCTCCTCCTCGCCCTCGTGCTCCGAGAAGAGGAGCAATTCCTGGATGGCGTGCGCAGCGCGTTCGCGGCAAACGCCGGGCTCGAGAACGCGATCGAGGATGCCGTCACGTTCGTACTGCGCCACGCGAGGCGCCACCCGCTTCTCGATCGGCTCCTCGAGACCGATTCCGAGCTGCTGCTTCCGTACCTCACGACTCGGGCCGGGCCGGTGGTCACTCGAGCGCGGGAGGTCCTCGAGGAGCTCCTTCGCGAGAAGATTCGCGGGGCGGATCCCAAAGACGTCGCAGCGGCAGCCGATATGGCCGTTCGCCTTCTCATTTCCTACACGATCACCCCACCGTCAGAGGCGCCCGAACACCTCGGTCGGGTTCTTGCCCAGAGCCTAACCGGAGTGATCGAAGGTCCGAAGAAAACACGGAAGGAGGCGTCATGAGCACTCGGTACTACACCCTCCCGGTCGATCAGACGAAGTGGGACGTCCCGAACATCGGATCGACCACGGTCTTCAATTGGGAGTACGACGACACCAGGCAACGCCTTCTCACGCTGTACGAAAAGGGGAAGGACAAACAGTGGAACGCCCAGCATCGCCTTGACTGGTCGGCCGACGTCGACCCGGGTTCGCAAGCAAACGGACCCGACTACTACATCCCGATCTACGGCTCGGACATGTGGGATGAGCTCGACGACGCCGGGAAACGCCAGCTCCGCCACCATATCGGCGCGTGGATGAACTCCCAGTTCCTCCATGGGGAACAGGGCGCGCTCATCTGTGCCGCGAAGATCGTGCAGACCGTTCCGGAGATCGACTCGAAGTTCTACGCCGCGACCCAAGTCATCGACGAAGCACGCCACGTCGAGATGTATTCGAAGTTTCTGCGCGAAAAGCTCGAGCTCGCGTACCCGATCAACCCCTACCTAAAGGAGCTGCTCAATCAGGTGATCGCCGATACGCGGTGGGACATGACCTACCTTGGGATGCAGGTCATCATCGAGGGACTCGCGCTCGCTGCGTTCTCGCTCATCCGCGACTTCTCCGACGAGCCGCTCGCAAAGGCGATCAACACCTACGTCATGCAGGACGAGGCTCGCCACGTCGCGTTCGGCCGACTCGCATTGAAGGACTACTACCCCGAGCTCACCGCGGCCGAGCGCGATGAACGAGAGGAGTTCGTCGTCGAAGCCTGCTACCTGATGCGCGACCGGTTCAGGGCCAAGGAAGTCTGGGAGCATCTCGACTTCGACGTGGATCGGTGCCTCGACTTCGTCGAAAAGTCGGAGATGATGCAGGAATTCCGCAAGATGCTCTTCATGCGCATCGTCCCGACCGTGAAGGACATCGGGCTGTGGGGGAAGCGCGTTCAGAAAGCGTACGAGGACATGGGGGTTATCCAGTTCCAGGACGTGGACCCGGACACGCTCTCCGCCGAGGACGAGGCGCTCGCGAGGAAGCTCGACGAATCCCGAGGGCTCTCCGAAGAGGCCGAAGCGTCGGCCAAGCTCTCCGGAATCGATGAGGGGCGGGCGCTCGAGGTCGAGCAGACGATCCGGCTCGGCGCGGGCGAGCCCGAATAGACTTCGGCGGTGACCGCCCAGGAATCCATCCCGAACCCCGAGGAACCGGCGGAGGGATTCCAGCCGCTCCCGAGCCACTACCACCGCTGCTTCGGGTGCGGAAAAGACCATGCGACCGGCCTACATATGACGATGGAGGGCGCAGGCCACCGCGTCCGCGGCTCCTTCCTGGTCACCGAACACCACCAGGGCGCCCCCGGGCTCGCGCACGGTGGGGTGATCTCGGCGGCGGTCGACGAAGGAATGGGGTTCTTGCTCTGGCTTCTCCGGACGCCCGCCGTAACGGCTCGTCTCGAGGTCGACTTTCGCCGACCGGTCCCTGTCGGAAGTCGTCTGGAGCTCGAGGGCGAAGTGAAGCGCGAGGAGGGCAGAAAGATCTATGCGACGCTCACCGGCCACGTCGATGGCGAGCTAGCCGTCGAGGCCAAGGCATTGTTCCTAAAGGTCGGGCTCGATCACTTCGAGCCGCACATCAGGCGCTCGGGCGAGCACGTCGAACGCCCGACCTACAACCCCTAACGCCCGAGCTCTCGATCCGGAGCTGCTTTCTTCGGTTAGGCGAAGACGCCGATGACGAGGCCGGTGATGACGGCCCCGACGAGTCCGTACCCTCCGTTGATCCAGATCAGCTCCGAGGACTTCTGCTCGAACGTCACGCTCGAGATGGCCTGGAACAGGCCGAACGCAACGCCGATCACGAGCCCGAGCAGGGCTCCATCGAGCGCATCCGCCACGCCGGTCAGGACCGCGAGAAAGCCGATCGCGAGTGCAGCCACGAATCCCGCCACGAAACCGATGGCAAGTGCTGTTGCTTGATTGCCCTGTTGCGGGTTGACCCCGGCCAGCTCGCCCCACCGCTTTCCGAAGACCGCCGGCGCGTACCAGAGCCCCCCGAGAGCGAAATACGCGATCGCGCCCACGAAGACTCCCAGGTAGTCGATCTCACCCCAGACCTCGCCAAAGACCTCACTCAGCATCCGCTTCCTCCTCCCCCGCTCGGCCGTCGCCGTCGACGGCGTTCGACACGTTTGTATCAACCGACGGGACAGGTATCCAGCACCCGCCTACGGACGAGTAGCACGCCCTCGCGATGCCCCCGAGTCCATAATTGGCGCGAATGGCCGGACCACGCATCTTGCTCGTCGACGACGACGCTCGTCTTCGCGAGATCGTAAGCATGACTCTCGAGGGCGAAGGCTACGAGGTCGCCGCCGCCGACTCCGCCGAGCATGCCATGGCGCACTTCGACGGCGCCGAGCCCGATCTTCTCATCCTAGACGTCATGCTTCCGGGCAGGGATGGATTCGAGCTCTGTCGCGAGATCCGCACGAGGAGTGACGTCCCGATCCTCATGCTGACGGCGAAGGCCGACACGGTGGATGTGGTCGTTGGACTCGAGTCGGGCGCGGACGACTACGTGCCCAAGCCGTTCGTGTCCAAGGAGCTCGTTGCACGCGTCCGTGCGCTCCTCCGGCGGGCCCGCATTCCGGATCGCGCGCCCCAAACGATCGAAGTCGGGGAGCTGAGGATCGAGCCTGAGGCTGCGAGCGTTACGAAGCGAAGCGAACGCGTGCACCTTACGAAAACCGAGTTCAAGTTGCTGTGTGCACTCGCGTCGCGCCCGGGCCAGGTGTTCACGCGGGAGGTGCTTCTCGAGAACGTGTGGGACTACGACTACTTCGGAGACTCGAGGCTCGTCGACGTTCACATCCGTCGGCTTCGCGCGAAGATCGAGGACGATCCGGGCGCCCCCGAGCTCATCCAGACGGTTCGGGGCCTCGGCTACAAGCTCGCGGTCGAGCCATGAGCCGAGGAAGGTCGAGATTCGGTCTTCGAGTCCGGATCACGGTTGCGTTTCTGGGCGGCGCGCTGGCCGTGTCCGCCATCGTTGCGGGAACGACCTACGTCCTGGCCGACCGGTACTTGCGGAACCAGCGCATCGAGGACTCGACGGCGCAGACGATCTCGAGCATCGCGTTCTCTCGCCGTTATCTCTCCCGGCCCGAAGCCGAGGTGTCGCTTGCAGAGCTCACAGGACTCCTCGAGGCGCGAGGAGCGTTCGAGGCCCTCGTCCTCGAGGAGGGCCAGTGGTTCTCGTCGTCGGTATCGGTGACTCCCGAGACGGTGCCGTTCGATCTGGCCGGGGCGGTCGAGGAGGGCAGGGTCGGATACGTCTATCGCGATACGCCGCGGCAGATCGTCTTCGGCTCGCCTGTCCCCGGCTACGGACTCACGGCCTTCTTCTTCTACCCGACTGCCGACATCGCCGAGACCCTCGGGGTGCTCCGTCAGGTCCTGATCGGCGTCTCCGTGGGCGCCGTCCTTCTCGCGGCCACGGTCGGGACCCGCGTGAGCAGGAGGGTGGTGGATCCCGTTCGGCGAGTCAGTCAGGCGGCCCGCCGGGTCGCGGAGGGACTGCTCGAGACGCGCCTGCCCTCGGGAGGTCAGGACGAGCTCGGCGCGCTCGCGGACTCCTTCAACGAGATGGCGGCGGCGCTCGAGAAGCGAATCGCACACGAGCGACGCTTCGTCGGCGACGTCTCCCACGAGCTCCGAACGCCCCTCACGACGCTGCGCGCGTCCACCGACTATCTGCGCAAGCGATCCGACGACCTCTCTCCCCCATTGCGCCGGGCAGCCGAGCTTCTTGCTGCCGATCTCGAGTACTTGCAGCGGCTGGTGGACGACCTCCTCGACATCTCGCGCGCGGAGGCCGGTCCCATCGAGATGTCCTGGGAACGAGTGAACCTCGCCGAGCTCACTCGCGAGGTCGTGTCGAGACGATTACGCGCCGGCGGCGAACAGGTTCGCGTGCTCGTGGAGGGGGACACGGACGACCTCTCGACCGTCGCCGACAAGCAACGTCTCGAACGTGTCGTCGGGAACCTCGTGGACAACGCGATCGTGCATGGGGGCCGGGACGTAAGCGTTCACGTCGGGGCTCAGGATGGAGTGCTTCGCGTTGGGGTGGAGGACCGCGGCCCCGGAATCCCCACGAACGCGCTCGGGCGCATCTTCGAGCGCTTCTTCAAAGCGGACCCCGCGAGACGACGGGGCGAGGGACGGGGGTCGGGCCTCGGCCTCGCCATCGCTCGAGAGAACGCTCATTTGCACGGCGGGGAGATCGAGGTCGCCAGTCGTCCCGGCCAGGGAGCAAGGTTCACCTTCCGCTTCCCCCGACGCCAGGAGGAACCGGGGCCGTGAGGCTCGCGCGCTTCCTGATTGCCGTGCCGCTCGTGTTGGCGGCATGCGGAGGTGAGGAGCTGACCCTCCTTACCGAGGAGCAGCTGCCCGAAGACCTCTACGGCTCCCCGACACCCAGCCTCGCGCCCAATCTCCCGTCTCGCGGCACGGTCTATTTCATCGGCGAACGAGGTCTCGTCGGGGTCAGTCGCCCCCTCACTGACGCCCCATCGCTGCCGTCGGCCCTTCTCGATGCGCTCCTCCAAGGGCCCCCGGACGGTGGGGTGTTCCGGTCGGCGATCCCTTCGGACACTCGTGCGCTCGGCATCATCCTCGATGTCGGGGTCGCGACCGTCGACCTGTCAGACGAATTCGAGGGCGGTGGAACGGGGACCTCGCTTGCGCTTCGGGTCGCCCAAATTGTCTACACCCTGACCGAGGCCCCGAACGTTCTTGCCGTCTTGTTCTCGATCGAGGGCATTCCAACAGCGGTCATCAGCGGGAGCGAGCGCGTCCTCGATCGGCCCGTCATTCGGGAGGACTACGCGCGGCTGCTTCGGCGGCCAAAACCGTAAAGCAACCGTCACGTTCCCGTCGCGTGATCGCAATGCACAGCGTCGATACTCCTTCCGCGACTTGCGGAGCCCTCCTCCGGCGGGCGGTGGTTTCTGGAGCTGCCTCCTTTCGGGGGATCCCCTCTCTACCCGCACCCCAGTCGGGGGAGGGCCCGCGGGCGCCAAGCCCGTAGGGTCGGATTCACCCGATACACCCCCTTTTTCCCGCGAATCCGTGGTCCTCGCACAAAGTGCGGGTTGTACGCTCCGCGCATGCGCGCCTGGTGCACGCGGTTCGTCGCGGCCATCGTTCTCGTCGGCGCCCAATTCCTTCTGATGCCCCGGACGCCGGCCCAGGAGGACCGCGACATCCGCTGGGTCGCCTTCATTCACGCGGAAGAGACCGGACTCCCGGGCGCCCTCGAGATCGTCAAGTCGAACGGTCGAATCAGAAGAACGCTGCTTCCCACCGGCGTGATCTCTGCCGACGTCGGTCCGGGCGAAGACATCTACGCGCTTCGCGAAAGCGGGGCCCCGCGCCGCCCGTCGCTCGTCCGCATCGACGTTCGGGACCGCATCCCGGAGACCCTCGCAGAGGGAGGACGAAACGCCTTCTTCTATTCCGTGTCCGCCTCGTCCCGCGGGGACGTCGCCTACCAGCGATTCGTTCCGGCTCAGAGGGTCCGACCGCCCGAGTACCTCAGGCCTGCGGTCACGACCCTCCGGGAAACGCTCGCTCCCGTCCTCGTTCCTCCCGACGAACCGCCCGGTACCGGTGGCGTCGTCGCGGACGCCACCGAAGACTCCTACCACCTGCTGTTTACGAACGATCCGAACCAAGAGATGGCTCATGCGGAACAGGTGAACCGCTTCGTGGACGCGCGTTCTGGGTCCGAGCCTCCACCCGAGGACGGGACGCCCACCGCCGTTCGCGGTGTCGAGGGTGCGTTCTTCTGTGGGGCTGCGTCGTGCTTCCTCCAATGGGTTGAGGACGACACCACGTACCTGGTGGGCGAGTTCGGCTCCGCGAGCGAGGCGGTCGCGTTCGCCGAGGCGCTGGTCTTCATCGAAGAGGTGCTCGGGGAGTACTGGCAGGACCCCGCGGCATTCAGGGTTCCACAGATCGTCGTCATCGGACCCGACCGCGAGGAACGAATCCTGGTGAAGGAAGAGGACTTCTGCGAATGCGGATACACCGTGAGCGACTGGCGCCCGGAGGGCGACCGGCTCCTCGTAACGTACGGAGCCGAGGGGCCGTTCACGCAACTGCGCGAATACACCACGAACGCCACAACCGAGGCGCCGGCCGTCCTGGAGGAATCATCGGAGGTCATCCTGGATGCGGGATACGGCCCCGAGGGCGTGCTGGCTCTCTACGGGGGCGAGGATGCGCAAGCCGGCGGCCAACTCCGGACCCTCGACGGCACGATCCTGATCGAGGACGTGCGCGCGTTCGACGTGGAGGGATCGCTTCTCGCCTACGTGATGGGCGACGGGCACGTGCGCGTGCGGGATCTCGATACGGGCCGGGAACGCACGATCGGCGAAGGCGCGACCGACGTGAGCATCGGGCCGGAGGCGATGCCGGAGCCAAGCCCGACTCCCACCGCGACTCCTGCGGGCGAGGTGTTCCCCGTACGGTTCGCGGTTCCCATCGGCCTCGGGGCGCTGGCCTTGCTTTCGATCGGTGCGTACCTGGCTCTCAGGCGTCGATCCGCCCCGTCGTAGCGCCCAAGCAGGCCTTGCCCGGCCCCGCAGACTAGGATCGTTCGTCGTGGCGCTCCGGCCAGCCCGTTCCTCCCGAAACCGCCGAGCCGCCTTCGTTGCGCTCGCCGCAGCGCTGGCGCTCGCCACCCCCGCGCTTGCCACGGTTCCGTTCGGCTCACCTCCCGGAAAGAAGATCTACGACTACCCCGCATACCTCTTCATCGCGAGCGGTGACTGTTCGGGGGGCGGAAGCTCGACGAACGACCTGCCGGCGAACTTCAGTTGTGTCGATGACTGGAAGTTCAGCGATCATCGGGACGTCCTCTCATCCCCAGACCAACATTTCGATCCCCTCGTCGCCAACAATCCGCAAGAGTTCTACGGCGTCAAGGGCGTTGGGCTCAATCGCGCCTGGGAGGTGACCACAGGCCGCCCCGATGTCGTCATCGCGGTTCTCGATTCCGGGATCCGCTGGGAAGAAGAGCGTCCCAACCTCCTCCGAAAGTACTACCTGAACCGCGGCGAGCTCCCGATGCCCGGGGCCGGCCCTAATGCAGGAGACACGCGCTTCGACGGCTACGACGTGGATGGCGACGTCGACGCCGACGACACGGCGGACGGCAAGCCCGACGGCGTCTTCAACGTTGCCGACTACTGGGAGGACCGGCGGGTTCGAGACCTCAACGGGAACAAGGCCATCGACCCCGAGGACTTGATCCGAGTCTTCAGCGACGGCGTCGACGACGACAACAACGGGTACGTGGACGACATCTCCGGTTGGGACTTCTTCGAGAACGACAACAACCCCCAGGACGACGTCGACTACGGCCACGGAACGGGAGAGGCCGAGGACTCCACGGGTGAGGCGGGGTTCGAGGACGGGCAGTGCCCGAACTGCATGATGATGCCGCTCCGGGTAGGCGACTCCTTTATCGCAGACGTCAATCATTTTGCGGAGGCCGTGATCTACGGGGTGGACAACGGCGCCCGCGTGATCCAGGAAGCGCTCGGGACCTTGAACCACACGTCCTTCGGACAGGCAGCCGCCGACTATGCCTACCGGCGAGGGGTCATCATCAACGCGTCCGAGGCCGACGAAGCGGCCGGCCACCACAACTGGCCCGCGGCCTACGACCACACGATGGTCGTGAACTCCGTCCGGACGCTTGCCGACATCGAAGGCGTTCCGGCCGGCGCGGGTCCAAGAAGCTACGTCTACCTCAACGGCTGCACGAACTTCGGCGGCTACACGTTCGTTTCGATCCCGTCGACCTCCTGCTCCTCCGAGGCCACCGGGCGATCGGCGGGGGTCTCCGGCCTGTTGTTCTCCGCAGCGATGAACGCCGTCGAGACGGGCGAGATGACGAACTACCTTCGGGATAACGGCCGTGAGACCGGGTTCCCGCTCTCAGCTGAGGAAGCCATGCAGCTCTGGCGGCTCTCGGCCGACGATATCGACTTCTCCTCTCCCTGCCCGATGCATGCGTTCTGCGATGCCGCGACGTCGCTGCCTTACCCGCCCGCGCCGCAGGACATGGCGGCGCCGGCTGCGCCACCGAACAACTACTCGACCGGACACATCGTCCCCTCGACCCGGTATCAGACCGTGCAGGGCTGGGACTACTTCACCGGATTCGGTCGAAGCAACGCGGCGCGCCTCCTGCGCTTCATCGGCCGCGAGGGTGTGGTGGAGTATGTGTCGCCCGGTCCGTACGGTGTCGGCGACAGCCCGCTCACGGCCCAGGATCGAATCCCTCCCGAGGCCGACATCAGATCTCCGCGCCGCTGGCATCAGTACGCCTATGCGGAAGGGTTCGAGCTCATCATGCCCGACGACCCGGCCGATCCTACAGTGATCGTCGTGCGCGGCCGGGCCGCTGCGAACCGGGTTACCGGCGCCGGCGGGACCTTCGACTACGTGCTCGAGTACGCCCCACACGCGCAAGGGTTGGGCTTCCCGGGAGGTATGGAACAGGCGGCGGCCGGGAGCGAGGAGCGAAGCGCCGGGCCGTGGACGGAGGTCGCGCGTGAGGAAGGCTTGAGCCGGGCCCTGAACGGTGTACTCGGCCGGATCCCCGTTGCCGACCTGGCGGCCGCCCTCCAGGCAAACCCGAGCCCGTTCACCCCGGATTCCGACCCGACGAGCGAGTTCCAACCCGAACGCTTCGCGATCCGGCTTCGTCTCCGCGTGATCGCGCACCCTGAGAATTCCAAGGACACCGTGAACAACGAGGCCATCGTGCAGAAGCAGGTCGACGTCTATCCGGCGCAGGAGTCCCTGATCCGAAACGATCTGGGGGTTCGCGGGCAGGCCGCCGGCGGGGGCGGCGCACCTTCGTTTCACGATCTGAACGGCGATGGTGTGGACGAGCTGCTCCTTCCGACCGAGGACGGCGCCATCCACGCGTTCACCGATGTCACGAAGGGCACGGAGCTCCCCGGATGGCCCGTGTACACGAATCCCTATCCCGGGATCAGAAGCGACGGGACGAACGCCTATACACGAGGCGACGTACCGACCGAGGTCTACGGCTCGATCCTGCTCGGGAGCCTCGGCGTCGCGGATCTCGACGACGATGGGACGCTCGAGGCGGCCATCGGCGACCTCGAGGGGAACCTCTATGTGTGGGAGCATGACGGATCCCTCCGCGCGGGCTTCCCAGTAACCGTCGATCTGGGCCTGTCCAAGGAGACGCCCTGCGGTCCGACGACTATTCCGGACTGCGACGACTACGAGAAGGGGCCGCCCAAGCGAGACGAGTGGAACGACCGCGACTGGGGGATCAATTCCGCGCCGGCGATCGGAGATCTCGACCCGAAGCACGAGGGGTTGGAGATCGTCGTCGGGTCGAACGATGGTCACGTCTACGCCTGGCATGCGGACGGGACACCGGTGAGTGGCTGGCCGGTCGTCCTCCGGGACCCGACGAAAGTGGCCTCGATGGACCCGGACACCCGATTCGTCGAGTACACCGATGACGCCGCGCAGGCGATCGGGGCGAAGGTCCTCGTCTCCCCGTCGCTCGGTGATCTGGATGCAGACGGCGATCTCGAGGTCGTGCTCGGCGTGAACGAGGAATACGACGAACCCCCCAACGTCGCCGCGGAACGCGACCCTGTGACCGCCGCGTTCGGCGAGCTCACGGCCGGGAACACGCGCGTCTACGCGCTGCACCACACCGGCGCTGCCACGCCGGAGACTCCGGAAACGAAGAGCACGCCGCACACGCAGGACCAGGCCTACGTCGAGGGATGGCCGGTCCCGATAGCTCTCCTCGTGCTCGACCTGTTGCCCTACGTTGGGCAGGGAACGAACTCCCAGGCCGTCCTGGCGGATCTCGATGAGGACGAAACGCTCGAGATCGCGATTGCCTCCGCCGATGGCCCCGGGTACCTGCTGAACCACGACGGCTCCTCCTTCCTCGGGGAAGGAGCCATGGGCGGCTATCGGACGCTCGCCAGCGCTCCGTCGGGAGCGCTCTCGCTCTTTTCGCAGGCCGTGACCGCCGCAACCGGCGCGGCAGATGCTTCCGCGGGGGGGCTTACCGCTCTTGCCGGCGCGATCGTCAAAAACCTGACCGATGCGGGGGTCTCCGGCCTTCCCGACCTGCCATCGGTCGTCGCGGTCGGGGCGCTCGCCATCGGCTCGCTCGACGGAGGCGGGCACCTCACCGTGGTGGGTCCGGGCGCGGGGCTCAGGCGTCTGCTGGACGTGCTTCTCGAGGCGGATCAGGCGGGGGCCGAGGATCATCTACTGCTGTGGGACAGCACGACCGGGGAGTTCGAGCCAAACGCTCCGGTGCTCGTGAACGATCTCCAGTTCTTCACGGCGCCGATCGTCGCGGACATCACCGGCGACGGACAGGCCGAAGTGATCCAAGGCACGGCAGTGAGCGACACGGTAGCCGTCGGAATGCTCGATACCGACCAGATGGCGACGCGTTTTCACAACGGCGGCTGGACGGTCAACTCGGCCGCGATCGGGACGGGCCCGTTCGGAAAGAAAGCAGCGGAGGTGCTCCATCTGGTGACCTACACAAGGGAAGGATGGCTTCGCGCGTACCCGACCGGCGTTCCGGCCGGGGGCGAGGCCGCCTGCGCGGCGGACGACGAGTGGCCCGAATACGGGCACGACGCGTTCAACTCGGGGAACTACGAAACGGACGCCGAGCGACCGTACCCCGTCGAGGACCTGCGGGCCAAGCCGCGACCGAACGGCAGAGCGCTCGTCAGCTTCTCCGCAACCGGGGACGATCGCGCCTGCGGTCAGGCGGCGCGGTACGAGGTCAGGCGGGTCACCGGAGCGGCCACTAGCGCGAGCTGGAGTGAGGCTCTGCCGGTTGGGTTCGGGAAGATCACGCCGAAAGCCTCCGCAGAAAAGGAAGAGTTCGAGGTCGGACCGCTCCCGGCGGGTCGACAGACGTTGCTGGTTCGAGCGGTGGACGAGGCCGGCAATGGTTCGGCGGTGGCCAGCGTTCGGCTGTCCGTGCCGGGGAAAGCGTCGGCTACGTAGCTTCCGCGGCCGGGCGCGACAGTCGCCGGTTGAGCGCGTCGAGCACAGCCCGTGAGGCGCTCAGCGCCTCCTGCCCCTCGAGAATCCTTCCCGATCCGACGAGGAGCTCCTCGCCGACGACGAGTGAGACCATGAGGAGCTCCCGCCCCAGGCTCGCGCGCGCCGTGTAGATCCCCTCGATCTGCACCCCGCCCGAGAGGATCGGTGTGAGCGCATCGACGCACGCGCGAGCGGCGGCAAGAAGCGTTCCATCGCGACCCTCGTGGCCCCGTCCGGAGCCGATAGAGGGCTCTCCGTTCAAGACGAGCGTGACCTCCGCCGTCACCTCCTCGCCGTCCACCTCCGCGGTTGCAGCCTCCAAGCGGACCCGCTCCATCGGCTGCGGGACTTCTGAGATCAACGCCCGACTCGGCTCGAGGGAAAGAACGAGGGGCTCGGACACCGAGGGTTCGGCCGTGCCGGTTCCGTCCTCGGAACGTTCGTCGAGCAGTGAGCGGACACTCGCGACCAGCCAGTGCACGGTCTCCCGGAGGTCGTCTTCGCTGCCGCCCCGCTCAGGCGCGCCGGGGCCTGCTTCTGGGGGGCTCGCCAGATCCCCATTTGGGGCTGGCCCCGCGGGCGGCGTGTACTCGGCGAGTGGGTCCGTCTCCTCCGGCGAAGGGGGTTCCTCCTCGCCAATCTGACCGAGCTCGACAGCTGCAGTGTGCCCCCGCTTCTGGGTGGCGAATTCGGCTGCGGGTTCCTCGAGCCAGCGGTCGGGTTCCTCGTTCTGCATGGCCTCCTCGCTCCGGGTGAGGTCCTCGGGCTCCGGCGGTTGGTCGCGCTTGCGTCGCCTCGGCTTCCGGGCATCACGAGGCGCGTGCACCCGCTCGGCGACGGGCACGGGCCAGTCCTCGTTCCGGTCGCGTTTCCGACGAATCACCCCAAACACCTCCGAACAGATATCGGTACGCGGGGCGGGTCGTCTTGAATCGGCTACGGGAGAGCGCCGACCTGTTCCGGCGACTCTTTTGCCTCGTCAAAGGCGAAACCGATCCGTTCGGCAGGAGCCGGGTGCGTGAAGAGGAACCGGTAGGCGATCGGCCCGGGATCGAGCTCCGAGAGGTTCCGGACGGCTAGGCCCACCTCGGTCCTGATGTAGGCATCCCGCTCACCGGTGAGCTCCAGCGCGAATCGATCCGCCTGCTCCTCGTACCGGCGTGAGATCCAGTTCGCCGACGGCTGGGTGATGAGTGTCAGCGAGGTGATGACGAGAAAGAGGAACGGGAGCAGTCGGACATCGGCAACCCCCGACGCGCGGGCCCAGGACAGAACGGCCGGTGAACGGACGAGCAGCCAAAGGACGAGTACGGCCCCGACCGCCGCTGCCGCACCGATCGCCGTAAAGAGCTCGACGTGATGGCGTCGTCGGTGGCCGAGCTCGTGTGCGACAACGAGAGTCACCTCTTCGGGATCCGCTTTCTCGAGGAGCGTGTCGTAGACAACGAGACGGCGCGTGCTTCCAAATCCCGACACGTACGCGTTCTCCTTCGAGGTCCGCCGGCTCGCATCGGCGACCAAGACGTCTCGTACCGGCACACCCGCTCGAGCGGCGAGGCCTTTCAGCTCCTCCGTCAGTGCGCGGTCCTCGAGAGGGGTGAACTTGTTGAACACCGGCTCGACCACGACCGGATACAAGAAGGAGAGCGCAACGACCAGTGCGGCCCCCGAAAGGGCGACGGCCAACGGCCAGCCACGTGGGAACAGTCTCACGAGCCACGAGAAACCGAGGAAGGCGACGGCGCCGATCACGAGTTCGATTCCGAGCCCGCGACCCCAGTCTCCAAACCACCCGAGGGCGGACTGTCTGGAGAATCCCCACGCGCGTTCGTGCAGATAGCCCGACCAAAAGGAGAATGGAAGCTGGGCGAGTACGACGACTCCCACCACCACCGCGATCCCGCCGAGCGCAGCAAACGGCCAGCTCAGGCCCCGAAAAGGCCTCAGGAACCAGTCACCGGCGGGCGTGAACGCGAGTATCGCGAGGACGGCCAGACCGATGAGCGTGCGGCCTAGATACGCGAGCTGACGGGGTGACTGATAGTCGCGTGCACGCTGGATCTGCTCCTCGGTAAAGAACTGCCGAGGGTCGGAACGGGGACGGCCGAGACCGGAGACCCACCAGAGGGCCACCACGGCGAGAACCACAACGAGAACGAGGACCCGCTTCAGCACGACGACGGCGGCCGGGATATCGATCGACGCGCTGGAGGCTCGAAACTCACGGGGCGCCTACCGGTGACGGTAGACGATGCGGCCTCGGGTGAGGTCGTAGGGAGACAGCTCCACCGTGACCTTGTCGCCGGGAAGGATGCGGATGTAGTGCTTGCGCATCTTCCCGGAGATATGGCCGAGAACCCGGTGGCCGTTCTCGAGATCGACACGGAACATCACGTTTGGCAGCGCCTCGGCGATCGTTCCTTCGAGCTGAATCGTCGGTTCTTTCGTCGTTCCCGCGCGCTCTGCTCGCTTCGCGCGCGTCTCTGCCGTTTGCGGCGGGCGCCTTCCTCGCGCTGGGCGCGGCGTGCGCCGTCTTCCTCTCCGTGCCATCGCCGGGCAGTCTAGCCGAGCCCCCAACCGGTCATCAGTGCGCGCAGCGTCAGGCCGAACGCAAAGAAACTGCTGATCGCGAAGGGGAACCACGGCCGAGAGGTGAAACGACGGTCACGCGCTAGCACGTGTGCGGCGACGAGCAGCCCTACGGGGAAGACGAGTCCGTACGCGTAGTGGAGCCAGTCTGGGCGTCCACCGACGGCGAACAGCACGATCCCGCCGATCAACTGGAGTGCCAGCGAGACCTGGATGAAGGTGAGGACCCACCAGAAGGGCGTGCCGACGCCCCGGCGGAGGAACCAGGCGCCAAGTCCCCAGAGGAACATGACCGCGTAGGCCGCCACGACGGCGACTCCAATCCACGCGTGAACGGTGTTCACAGCGGGGATTATCTCGGTCGCAGCGTTCCCGCGATGGGCTGTTCTCGAGCGCCGTTTCCGCTAGAGGTACTGACCGGGCTGCGGTTCTTCCGGACCTTCTCCCGCCGGCAGGCCGCTCGGCAGCCCGCGCTTGCGCATCTCATCGAGTTGCGCTCGCACCTGCATTTGTTGGGTCCAAAGCGCGGCCTGGATGCCGTGGAAGAGTCCCTCAAGCCACCCGACGAGTTGTGCCTGCGCCACACGGATCTCGGACTCGCTCGGCACCGACTCGAACGGAATCGTGAGTGACGCCAACTCTCGTTTGAGGTCTTCGGAGAGCACGTCCTTGAGCTCCTCCAGCGAACGTCCGTAGATGTCGAGCAGTCGCTTTCGACCGGCCTCATCCAGCGTTGACTGGCGCACCTCCTCGAGCAGCTCCCTGATCATCGACGCGATGCGAAGGAGCTTGGCCGGTTGCTCGACGACCTCGCTTCCACCCTCTTGCAGCGTGGCCGGGGGAACGATGAGTTGCGGCTTCGGATCGTCTGCCATGGGCGTTTGAGTCTAGCGAAGGACGCGGGATTCCTCGCCTCTTATCATTCCCTCGTGCTGCTGATAGCAGCCGTCCTCGGCGCCGGCCTGCTCGCAGGCTGGGTTCGAGGAGGTCGCCTCCGGCGCCTTGCCGATACCCGAATTCGCTACTGGCCGACGATCCCCCTCGCGCTCGCGCTCCAGGTCGCCCCGATTCCCGAGATCGGTACCGCGAGACCCGAGCTCGTGCCCGTCGCGGTCCTTCTCTTCTCCTACGTCGTCCTGATCGCCGTGGCCATCGCGAACTGGCGACTTCGCTGGTTCCCACTCATTCTCGCAGGACTGTTGCTGAACTTCCTGGCGATCGGCGTGAACGAAGGAATGCCGGTATCTCGGGACGCGATCGAGCGAGCCGGCATCGCCGAGACGATCCCGGATCTGGAGGAGGATGGGAAGCATCACCTCCAGGACCGCTTCGACGTCCTGGTCCCGATCACCGACGTGATTCCCATCCCGGGCCCATTCGCAACAGTGGTGAGCATCGGTGACGTGGTCATGTACGCAGGCGCCGGGTTGTTTCTCGCCTCGTCCATGACCCGAAAGAGACACGGCCGCCACGAGCACCGGATTGAGATCGACGTACCCGCGGGCCGCGGGCGCTCGCGCGGGCGTTAGGAGGAGTCTTCGGCCGGCTCTCCCTCGATCAGTGCCTCCGCCTCCGATGGCTCGAGACTCGGGAACTCGGCACTGATCGTGGTTCCCTTCCCAGGCGCGCTCTCCACCTCGAAGAGGCCGCCGACGACCTGGGTTCGCTCGCGCATCATCGTCAGCCCGAAGTG
>JBOGWA010000069.1:0-19226 GCA_050693155.1 Actinomycetota bacterium
GCGCAACGGAGGCCCCGTCGAGGGCCGCGGCGGCCGCGTCGAACTCATCGGTCCTGCCTCCGAGCGCCGCCCCGGTGGCCGAGGCCGCCAGGTAGACGTGCTCCTGGAGGAGGCCGTCGAGGGTGGCGCGGAGGGCCGCGGCGCCGGTGTCGCTCGTGGCTCCGCCTGTCTGAGGTTCTGGCTCCGCGGGCGGCTCGTTGCCTCCGCAGGCGGCCGCCAGCACGGCAAGGACCGAGGCGATGCCGATGATCCGGATGAATGGTCGCTTCATGCGCTCTCCCTTCCTAATTCGTGCTCGCGCGGATCACGTCACCCTGATCTCGCCGAGCATGGATGGATGAATGCTGCAGAAGTACCGGTAGGTTCCGGCCTCTTCGAACGTGAAGCTGAATGTGGCTCCCTGCCCGTCGAGTGGGCCATCGAACAGGCCGTCGGGATCGTCCGGTGCGCCGGCCGTGACGGTGTGGCCGATGTCGTCATTGTTCGTCCAGACGACTGCCGTGCCGGCCACGACCTCGAGCGGGCTCGGCTTGAACTGAAAGGCTTCGACGGTGATCGCATCGCCCTCCCCCCCGGGCTCGCCGCCCGAGTCCCCGCACGCGACGAGGCCGAGGGCCGCGACGCCGACCATCACAAAGGGGCCGACCAGCCGGCTCAGCGCTCGCCCGCTCCTTCGGCCGGAGACCACCGGTGCTACGTCCTCCACGGGCTCCTCCTTCCTCGTCGGGTTCCGTCAAGGATGCGTACGGAGCCGGTGCTGCTCCGGATGACTCCTCTCCTCTTTGGGTTCCTTCATGAGTACGGAGCCGGTGCTGCTTCGGATGACTCATCCGCTCGAGGGCTCGGTGACGTAGTCCGGTGGATAGGTAGTCCGGTGGATAGGATGACCGTGCGGTGAGGAGCGGGCGCATCGATGGTGGTGACCTCGGGCAGGCAAGCGATGCCGCGCTGGTCGTGGCCGTCGGACGGTTTCGGGGTGAAGCTCTTGCCGAGATCTATCGACGGCACGGCGGCGCCGTCTTTGCGCTTGCACAGCGGTTGTTGGGCGAGCGCTTCCTCGCTGAGGAGATCGTTCAGGAGGCCTTCCTTCATCTCTGGCGACAGCCGGAGCGGTACGACGCGGAACGAGGGTCGCTCCGCTCCTATCTCCTGGCGATCGCCCACGCGCGAAGCGTCGATCTCCTCCGCTCCGAGGGAGCCCGGCGAAAGCGCGAAGAGCGCGAGGCTCGGTCACGAGCCGAATCGGGGTACGACCTGGAGCGCGAGGTCTGGGACATGGCCGTCGCGGGTCGAATCCGTGACACGCTCGAAGGGTTGCCCGAGGCAGAGCGGCGCGCGATCGTTCTCGCTTATTTCGGCGGTCACACCTATCGCGAGGTCGCAGGCCTCCTCGGCGAGCCCGAGGGAACGGTGAAGAGCCGGATCAGGGCGGGCCTTCGGCGAATGCGTGGGGCTCTGGCAGAGGCGGAGATGGAGTCGTCGTGGACAGAGAGCTGACGCACGACGAGCTGAGAGAGCTCCTCGGCGCGTACGCGCTCGATGCCGTCGAGGTCGACGAGCGTGAGGTGCTCGAGCGGCACCTCGCCGATTGCCTACGATGCCGGGCCGAGCTTGCCGAGCATCGTTCGGTCGCGGCGCTTATAGCCGGGGGCGGGGCGCCGGCTCCCGTCGGCGTCTGGGACCTGATCGAGGCCGCGATCGAAGAGGGTCAGGGTGTCGGGTTTCCGGTCGCTCGGCTTCGGGGTCCTCGCGTGTGGCAGCGCGTAGCGCTTGGGCTTACCGCTGCCGCAGTCGCTGCCATCGCCTTGCTGGGGACTCGCGTCATCCAGCAGGGAGCGGAGCTCGAGGACATTCGCGCGCTTCTCTCCGGGGGAGGGCTCGTGCGCGCCGCGAACGCCGCGTTGCTCGACCCTGCCGCGGAACGCCTGACGCTCGCATCGGATGATGGGCGACTTTCCGTTGAGGCGGTGCTGCTTCCGGACGGAACGGGATATCTGGTGCAGGGGAACCTGCCGCTCCTAAAAGAGGCTCGCACGTATCAGCTTTGGGCGTTCGTCGAGGGGCGTGCGGTGTCCGCCGGAGTACTCGGCCGGGACGCCACCGTGTCGGCGTTCGAGGCGCCGGCAGGACTGAGCGCACTCGCGATTACCGCGGAACCGGTCGGAGGCTCGGTCCGCCCGAGCAACTCGCCGGTTGTCCTGGCCGAGGTGCGGGCGAGTCAGTAGGCGGCGGTAGGATTCGGCCGGGATGCTCCTCGAGCTCCATATCTCCGGCCTCGGAGTCATCGACGACGTCACGCTTGAGTTCGCGCCCGGTCTCAACGTCCTGACGGGCGAGACCGGCGCCGGCAAGACGATGGTGACCGTCGGGCTCGCCCTTACCCTTGGGCGCCGGGGACAGGCGACCCTCGTGCGAGCGGGGAGCGAGCGAACGGGAGTCGAAGCCCGCTTCGACGTGGGCGGTCTCGAGGCGACCAGGGAATGGGCGGAGGACGGGCAGCTCGTGCTCGGCCGAACGATCTCGACAGACGGCCGGTCCACGGCACGCGCCGGCGGCCAGCTCTGCCCCGCGTCGACCCTTACCGAGCTCGGGGAGTCGCTCATCGAGATCCACGGGCAGAACCAGACTCAGCGTCTTCTGACCCCGACCGCGCAGCTCGGCTTCCTCGATCGTTTCGCTGGGGAGGAGCACGTTGAGATGGTTGGGACGTACCGAGCGGCGTTCGGACGATTCCGCGAACTGCGCGAGACGCTCGAGGAGTTGGAACGCGACGTGCGAGATCGGGAACGAGACAAGGACCTCCTCGCCTACCAGGTCGGAGAGATCGAGGCCGCCGGCCTTCACCCGGGCGAGGATCGCGAGCTGGACGATGAGGAGTCGCTGCTCGCGAACGCGGAGCGCGTGATCGAGCAGCTCGGGGTCGCACGCGCCGCGCTTGCCGACGACGGCGGGGCCGCGGACGGTCTGAGTACCGCAGCCGAGGCATTGAAGGACGCGGCCAATGCGGATCGCGGCGCGGGGGAACTGGCGGCGCGGGTCGGAGCCCTCGCGGCCGATGTTCGTGATGCGGCCGAGGCCCTCCGAGCCCACGCCGATGCGGTCGAGCTCGATCCCGCCAGGCTGGAGGTGGTACGCGAGAGGATCGCCGCAGTCGCCGCCCTGAAACGGAAGTACGGGGAGACCGTCGAGGAGGTTCAGGAGTTTCTCGCCGGCGCCCGGCGACGGCTGGATGCGCTCGAGCATGCGGACGATCGGCGAGCGTCCCTCGCCTCCGACATCGAGGCGGCGGAGGTGGAAGCGCGCCGCCTTGCAGAACGGTTGTCCGGAACTCGATCATCGGTGGTCCCGCGACTTCGCACCGAGCTCGAGGGCGAGCTCCACGAGCTCGGCATGGACGGGGCCGAGGTCGAGCTGCACCTCGTCTCTCATGAGGAGCTCATGACCGACGGGCGAGAGACCCTCGAGGTGCTCTTCTCCGGCGGCGCCGGTCAGCAGCCGCTGCCGCTCGGCAAGGTTGCCTCAGGGGGGGAGCTCTCGCGCACGATGCTGGCATGCCGCACGGTGCTTGCCGATCTCGATGATGTTCCGACGATCGTGTTCGACGAGGTGGACGTCGGCATCGGCGGCCGTGCGGCCGCTGCGGTCGGGAAACGGCTCGCGAGAGTGGCGCAACGAAGGCAGGTCCTCGTCGTCACACACCTCCCGCAGATTGCGTGTTTCGCCGACCGCCAGTTCCGGGTCACCAAGGAGCGTGGGGTTGCCCGGGTGCAATCGGTGGAAGAAGGCGAGCGGATCGAGGAACTCTCACGAATGCTGTCGGGCAGGCCCACGCCGGAGGCTGCCACCCACGCCGAACGCCTCCTGGCCGAGGCGGCGAAAGAGAAAGCTCGCTCCTGATGCTGCGGCTCGGGGCGAGGAAGCGATCGGCTGCGCGGAACGGGCACGCAGCCGTCGCCCGGGTCGACCGACGCACGAAGCGCCTCCTCACCCGTCTCCAGCCGGGGGAGATCGCGGTGATCGAGCACGAGGACCTCGACCGAGTCGCGGCGGAGGGCCTCGTCGGGAAGGGAGCCGCCGCGGTGGTGAACGCGAGTCGCTCGGTCACCGGGCGGTACCCGAACCTCGGTCCGCTGATCCTGGCCGAAGCCGGTGTCGTGCTTATCGACAACGTCGGCCCGCTCATCATGCAGAAGGTCCGAGAGGGGGATGAGCTCCGCATCGAGGACGACCGCGTCCTGGTGGGGGACCAGCTCGTCGGCGTCGGCGAACGACGAAGCGCCGATGACATTCGAGCATCGGTCGATCGGGCCCAGGCGCAACTCGAGACCCGGTTCGCGGCGTTTGCGCGGAACACACTCGAGTTCATGGAGCGCGAGCGCGATCTCCTGTTCGGCGGAGAAGGCCTGCCGGACCTCGAGCACGACCTGACTGGCAGGCACGTGCTGGTCGTAGTCCGGGGGGTTGGGTACCGTCAGGATCTCGAGACTCTTCGGTCGTACGTTCGCGAGGTCAAGCCCGTGCTCCTCGGGGTGGACGGCGGCGCGGATGCCCTCCTCGAAGCCGGTTACAAGCCCGATGTCATCGTGGGCGATATGGACAGCGTTTCCGAGGAGGCGTTGCGCTCGGGCGCCGAACTCGTGCTTCACGCGTACCGCGGTGGGTTGGCGCCAGGGCGGGCGCGGCTCACGGAGCTCGGCCTTGCATTCAGGGTGATGCAGGCCACGGGGATGAGTGAGGATCTCGCGTACCTCTTGGCGCACGAGAAGGGAGCGGACCTCATCGTCGCGGTGGGAAGTCACGGAAATCTGAGAGAGTTCCTCGACAAGGGTCGCTCGGGGATGGCGAGCACGTTTCTGGTTCGGCTCCGGGTGGGCGAGATCCTGGTTGACGCGAAGGGCGTGTCTCGCATGTATCGTCGCGGCGTTCGGGGACGAGACGTCCTCCTGCTCGTCGGAGCAGCGCTCTTCTCCATGGCGGCGGTCGTCGCGGTCTCACAGCCCCTCCGGCTCTTCGTGAAGCAGCTCGTCGAGATCGGCCGGCAGTTCCTTTTCCGGATCGGCCAGCTCTTCTAGCCCAAACCCGACCCCGCCTAGAATGGCCCAACAGTGATTTCCTTCCGCTTCCATCTCGTATCGCTTGTTGCCGTCTTCCTTGCTCTTGGGCTGGGGGTGCTTACCGGCACGACCGTGCTCAACCGAGGGATCGTCGCGCAGCTCGAACGGCAGACGGATCTGCTCACCGCCGGCCGGGACAGCCTCCGCGAGCAGCTCAGCGAGCTCGGCTCTGAGGCCGAGGCCTGGTCGGCGTTTGGGCGGGAGGTGATGGACTACATCGTCGAGGGTCGCCTCGTCGGGACTCGCGTCGTCGTGGTGACCCAGGAGGAGGCCGACGACGGGGGTGTCGAGGGCGTACGGCATGCGCTCGAGATCGCGGGCGCCGAAGTCGAAGCAGTGATCTCGGCGGATGTCAGCGTGAATGCCACCGGACAAGCCGAGACGGAGCAGCTGGCCGAGGCGATCGGGGCAGAGCCCACGGCTCCAGAACTCGCGCAGCGAGCGGCGGAAGCGCTGGCGGATCGACTCGTCACCGGCGCCTCGAGCGACGACGTCCTCGAGCGCCTGCTCGATGCCGGATTTCTGCGGAGTCGCGGCCCGGCAATCGATGCGGCGACTCTGGAGCGACTCGCGGGACCGAACCTGCTGGTCGTAGTGGTCTCCGGAGGCGAGCAGCAGCCGGCTCTTGCACCGGAACAATTCCTGGTTCCGTTCACGGCGCGAATCGCCGAGCGCGGTCTCCCCTTGGCCGCAACCGAATCCGTCGACTCCGTATACCCGTTCGTCGAGGTGTTGCGGCGAGATGGATCGCTCGCCGAGCGGATCGTGACCCAGGACAACGTGGACCAGACGGCCGGAGAGGTCGGGCTCATCCTCGCGCTCCGCGATCTCTTGATCGACGACACGGCCGGTCACTATGGGGTCAAGGACGGCGCCGCGCGCCTCCTTCCCGCACCCTGACGATGAATCAGTCGACGGTGGCTCTGGTCGCGGCTCGAAACGAGGTCGGGCTGGTCGGTGCGACGGTCGAGGCGATCCTGACGATCCCGTCCGTCGATCGGGTCGTCGTCGTGGATGACGGGTCCACCGACGCCACCTCAGGAGAGGCACGAGCCGCGGGGGCCACGGTGCTCGTGGCGCCCAGGCATTTCGGCAAGGGCGCGGTGCTCGAGAACGCGCTCGCGCGGATTCCGAAGGCCGGCGTGTATCTCTTCCTTGATGCGGACCTGGGGACGACGGCCAAGGAGGCGGGGGTCCTGCTCGACGCTATCCAGCAGGGCGCGGACGTGGCGATCGGCGTGCTGCCCCGCGAGCCGCGGCACGGCGGGTTCCGTCTCGTGAAACGCCTCGCGGCCGCCGTCATCGAGGAACTCTCCGGGTTCCGCCCGACGGAGCCGCTGTCGGGCCAGCGCGCCGTGAGGCGGGAGGTGCTCGACTCGGTCCGACCGCTTGCGTACGGGTTCGGAGTCGAGGTCGCCATGACGGTCGACGCGGTTCGGCTTGGATTCCGGGTCGTCGAGGTACCCGTGGAGATGCGCCACGAGCCGACGGGCCGCGATCTTGGAGGTTTTCTCCATCGAGCGCGCCAGGGGACGGACCTGCTCGCAGCCGCAGCCCCTCGCTTCTTCCGGCTTCGGTGACAGGCGGCTGGCCCGCGGCTGCTTTGGGGGCCGGCCTCATTCTCGCCGCTCTCAGCGGTCGCGTCGCGATCCGTCGGGCCCCGGCCCGCCTCATGGTGTCGAACTACGTCGGGCGCTCGGTCCCCAGGGTGGTGGGGATCTGCTTGGTGGGCTCCTCCGTCGCCGGATTCTGGCTCGGCGCCGCCCTTGCGGGGAGAACGGGCAGGCTGGATGCTTTCGACGTCGCGGTTGTCTCGGCGGCGATCGGCCTCGGCGGGGTCGGACTCCTCGACGATCTCTTCGGAGGCGAGGCGAGGGGGCTCGCCGGGCATCTCAGGAGCTTGCTCCGCGGACGGCCGACCACGGGGATCCTCAAACTCCTCGCAGGGATCGCGGGCGGCGCGGTCATCGCCTGGCTCGCCGGAGGGAGCCTCCTTCGGATCGTTGCCGGGGCGGTGCTCATCTCCGTTGGAGGGAACATCTGGAACGCGCTCGACGTGGTTCCGGGGCGGGCTCTCAAATGGGGCGGGCTGGCGCTCGCCGCGCTCCTCCCCGCCGTCTGGGGAGGGTCCTTCGGACTGCTTGCGGCGGCAACGCTCGGGGCCGTGATCGGGGCGCTGCCGGTCGACCTGGGCGAGCGTGGCATGCTCGGAGATACGGGATCGAACCCGCTCGGTTTCCTCGTCGGAACGGGGCTGTTCCTGGTGCTCCCGACCTCGGGAGTCCTCGCGGCGGCGGCCGCCGGGCTCGTGCTCCAGCTCGCGGCAGAGACCGTCACCATCTCGCGCCTCATCGACGCCGTTCCACCGCTTCGTTGGGTGGATTCGTTGGGCAGATCAACGAGACCGGCGGGATCGTCTGCTAAAGTGAAGTCCCGAGGTGACTGAGCATCACAAGTACATCTTCGTGACCGGAGGAGTCGCCTCCGGTCTGGGGAAGGGAATCACCTCCGCTTCTCTCGGTCGTCTCTTCAAGTCTCGCGGTCTGCGCGTCTCCATGCAGAAGCTCGATCCGTACATCAATGTCGACCCCGGGACGATGAACCCGTTCGAGCACGGAGAGGTGTTCGTGCTCGACGACGGCTCCGAGACAGATCTGGATCTTGGCCACTACGAGCGATTCACCGACGTAAGCCTTCACCGCGGCTCGAACGTCACGACCGGCGCGGTCTACGAGACGGTGATACGGAAGGAGCGTCGCGGCGAGTTCCTCGGAAAGACGGTTCAGGTCATCCCGCACATCACCGACGAGATCAAGGATCGGATCCGGAGTCACGCCACGGCAAGCGAGGCCGACGTCGTCATCGTCGAGGTCGGCGGAACCGTCGGCGACATCGAGAGCCTCCCCTTCCTGGAAGCCATCCGGCAGCTTCGAAACGAGGTCGGCCGGGCACGATGCGCGTTCGTGCACGTCTCGCTGATCCCCTTCATCGACGCGACGGGTGAGCTGAAGACGAAACCCACCCAGCACTCCGTCAAGGAGTTTCGTTCGATCGGACTCCAGCCTGATGCGATCGTTTGCCGTTCCCAGCAGCCGATCAGCCGGAGCCTGAAAGAGAAGATCTCGCTTCTCTGCGATGTCCGGACGGAAGCCGTCGTGTCCGCAGCCGACGCCGACTCAATCTATGAAGTGCCGCTCATGCTCCGCGACGAAGGGCTCGACGACTACCTCGCCCAGATCCTTGATCTCGGTGACACGACGCCCGACCTCTCGGACTGGCAGACACTCGTCGATCGGATCCAGGCGGCGCGCGACCCGGTCCGAATCGCGGTCGTCGGCAAGTACGTGAACCTGCGCGATGCGTACCTTTCAGTGATCGAGGCGCTCCGCCACGGCGGCTTTCATCACGGCGCCGACGTCGAGATCGAGTGGGTCGCCTCGGACGATCTGGCCGCGGGCGGGGTAGAGACGTTGCTTGGCGATGCCGACGGGATTCTCGTTCCCGGCGGGTTCGGCGTGCGTGGCGTCGAAGGAAAGGTCGAAGCCAGCCGGTATGCGCGGGAAAAGGGTGTGCCGTACCTGGGAATCTGCCTCGGCCTTCAGTGCGCCGTGATCGAATTCGCCCGGACGGTTGCTGGGCTCGAGGGTGCGAACTCCTCGGAATTCGATCCGACATGCGCGCACCCGGTCATCGACCTGCTTCCCGAGCAGAAAGACGTGAGTGACCTCGGCGGATCGATGCGCCTGGGGGCTCAGCCCTGCCACCTGGTTCCCGGAACCCGCGCGGCCGAGGCCTACGGCGAACCGGTCGTCTACGAGCGCCACCGGCACCGCTACGAGGTGAACCCCGCATACCGGAAGCGCTTGGAGGAGCACGGGCTGGTCGTCGCCGGCGCCTCGCCCGACGGGCGGCTCGTCGAGATCATCGAGCTTGCCGACCATCCGTTCTTCGTGACCGGCCAGTTCCACCCGGAGTTGAAGTCCCGACCGACTCGCCCGCACCCGCTCTTTCGCGAGTTCGTCGGCGCCGCTCACGCGAGACGGCATGCTGCCGAGCCCGCCGCGGTTCGAGCGTAGGTATTCTTGAAGCGACAGGCGGGCGGATCCCCCAGTCGGAAAGGGGAACCGGCGTGATCGTTGGGATCCCACGGGAGGTCAAGGACAACGAGTACCGCGTCGCCGCGACCCCGGCAGGAGTTCGCGAGTTCGCTGCTGACGGCCACCAGGTTCTCGTTCAGATGGGCGCGGGTGAAGGATCCGCGATCCAAGACGAGGACTACACGAAGGCCGGCGCCACGATCGTGGGTTCCGCCCCGGAAGTCTTCGATGCCGCCGATCTGGTTCTGAAGGTCAAGGAACCGGTTTCCGAGGAGTACGGGCTCCTGCGTGAGCGGCAGGTTCTGTTCACGTTCCTTCACCTTGCAGCCTCAAGAGAACTCACCGGGGCGCTCATCGATCGGAAGGTCACCGCCGTGGCCTACGAGACCGTGCAGGCGCAGGATCGGCGTCTTCCGCTCCTTGCGCCGATGAGCGAGATCGCCGGCCGGATGGCGCCACACGTCGGGGCGCACTACCTCGAGCGGGAGAATGGAGGCCGGGGTGTGCTTCTCGGCGGCGTCTCCGGCGTGCCGCCCGCGCGCGTCCTCGTTTTGGGCGCGGGTATGGCGGGATCGAACGCCGCGTGGATTGCCGCCGGCATGGAAGCTGAAGTCACGATCATCGACAAGGACATCGATCGCCTCCGCTGGGTCGACCAGATCCACCGCGGCCGGATCCTGACCGTCATGAGCAATCAACTAAACGTCGAGGAGCAGGTCACGCGGGCGCATCTCGTGATCGGCGCGGTGCTCGTCGCCGGCGCTCGGGCGCCGCGGCTCGTGACGGAGGAGATGGTTGCGGCGATGATGCCGGGCGCGGTTGTCGTGGATATCTCCGTCGATCAGGGCGGGTGCATCGAGACCAGCCGCATGACGACGCATTCCGAACCGACGTTTCGCAAGTACGACGTGGTCCACTACTGCGTCGGAAACATGCCCGGTGCGGTTCCGCAGACGTCCACGGCCGCCCTCGCGAATGTCACCCTTCCCTATGCGCTCGAGATCGCGGCGCGCGGGTTCGATGCCGCGGTGCGCGACGACCCCTCACTCGCGAGAGGCGTGAACGTTCACGATGGAGTCGTCACGAACGCGGCGGTCGCCGAGGCGCACGGGCTGGACGATCAGCCACTCGAAAAACTGATCTCCGGGGTCGCATAACCTCTCGGCGCCGCTGTGGCACGAGCAACGCACGTCGATCGCTTCCTCGATTACCTCAGTGTCGAGCGTGGCCTTGCGGGCAACACGCTGGAGGCGTACCGGCGAGATCTCACCCGTTATGTCGGCTTCCTCAGGCAGCGGGGAATTCGGGACCCGGCGCGCGCGAGAGAACAGGACATCGCTGCGTTCGTCGCGGACCTTTCCGCGTCGGAATACGAGCCGGGCCGACGCTACGAGGCCTCCTCGGTCGCGCGAGCTCTGGCCGCCGTGCGCTCCTTGCATCGGTTCCTGGTCCGCGATGGCCGCGCCGAGGCCGATCCGGCGGAGGCGGTCGCCCGGCCCAAAGTCCCTCGCTCCCTGCCGAAACCGCTCAGCCAGGACGAGGTCGGCTTGCTTCTCGAGGCGCCGGGGCGGGAGGGGCCGGTTGCGCTTCGAGATTCCGCGCTTCTCGAGACGCTCTACGGCGCGGGGTTGCGCATCTCGGAGCTGGTAGCGCTCGACGTCGACGACGTTGATCTTGATGAGGGAAGCGTTCGGGCGATGGGGAAGGGGTCGAAGGAGCGGATTATCCCCCTCGGCCGCTACGGCGTGAAGGCGCTCGAGCGCTACCTGGTTCAGGCCCGTGCAGAACTGGCGGGACCGCGGACTCGCGGCGCCCTGTTCCTCAACCAACGTGGGGGGCGGCTCACGAGACAGGGCTGTACGAACATCGTCAAGACCATGGCCCGCCGTGCCGGGATTCGCCATCGGGTGACTCCGCACATGCTGCGGCATTCGTTCGCGACGCACCTGCTCGAGGGTGGCGCCGATGTTCGAGTCGTCCAGGAGCTCCTGGGACACGCGCGGTTGTCGACGACGCAGATCTACACGCTCATCACGAGTGATCGGTTGCGCGACGTCTACGAGTCCGCCCACCCGCGGGCACGGCTGGCCGTGGACCGAGGGGGCGCAGAGTAGCTCCGTGGCGGTCGGGAACAGAAGGGAGATCCTCAGGCGAAGGTGAAGGTGCTCCTCCTCGTGTGCGACTCTTTCGGCGTCGGTGCGGCCACGGACGCCGCCGCATACGGTGACGAGGGCGCCGACACGCTCGGAAATGTTGCGCGGGTGACGGGTGGCCTCGACGCGGCGAACCTCGGATCGCTCGGCCTCGGGCTCCTGACCGACGTCCGCGGCCTCGACCGCTCGGCGACGAGGGGCACGTTGCACGGGCGAATGCGGGAACGGTCGGTGGGCAAGGACACCACGACGGGCCACTGGGAGATCGCGGGCATCGTCGTGGATGAGCCCTTTCCGACGTATCCGGAGGGGTTTCCCCCCGAGGTGATCGGGCCCTTCGAGCGAGCCGTCGGTCGAACTGTGCTTGCGAATCGTCCCGCCTCCGGCACGGAGATCATCGCGGAGCTGGGGGAGGAACACATGCGGGCCGGGCGGCCGATCGTCTATACGAGCGCCGACTCCGTCTTTCAGGTCGCTGCCCACAAGGACGTCGTTCCGCTCGAAACCCTGTACGAATGGTGCCGAGCGGCGCGCCGAATCCTCCAAGGCTCGCACCGCGTGGGTCGCGTCATCGCCCGCCCCTTCGTCGGTGCTCCCGGCTCCTTCACGCGAACTCACGAACGCCGGGACTTCTCTGTGGCGCCTCCCGGCCCGACCTATCTGAACGTCGTCCAGGACGCCGGGGTCACCGTCTACGGGGTTGGCAAGATCCCCGACATCTATGCGGGAGAGGGACTGACGGCGTCGGAGCACTCGGAGTCGAATGACCATGGGGTCGACCTCACGGTGAAGTACCTAGCGCAGCCGGCCCCCGCACTCGTGGTGACGAACCTCGTCGATTTCGACACGAAGTACGGCCATCGGAACGACCCGGAGGGCTATGCGCGGTGCGTTGAGGCGTTCGACCGCCGGCTGCCCGAGCTCATCGAAGCGGTGGGAGACGAGGGTGTGCTCTTCCTGACCGGGGACCACGGCTGCGACCCAACGATCACGCCCTCGACGGACCACACACGCGAGTATGTCCCCGTTCTCGGCGCGGGCGGGGTCCTCAGGGACCGGGAAGCGCTCGATGTGGGAACGCGGGAAACGTTTGCCGACCTGGGCGCGACGATCGCCGGCCTGTTCGGCGCCGCCCCGGACGGGCTCGCCGGATCGAGCTTCGCCGAGGCGCTCGGGCCCGCCTAGTGGATGCGAGAGATGCCGTCGTCCACAAGCGCGACGGCAAGACCCTCACCGAGGACGAGATCAGGGCGATCGTCCTCGGGGTCGCACGAGGCGAGGTCGGTGACGAAGTCGCGGCGGCGTTCCTTATGGCCTGCTTCATTCGCGGACTGAACGAGGAGGAGACGGTCGCCCTCACCCGTGCCATGGTCGATTCAGGCCGGACGCTCACGCTCGATGGGGCCGGTCGCCCCACGATCGACAAGCACTCGACGGGCGGCGTCTCCGATGGGGTGACCCTCGGGTTCGCGCCGCTCGTCGCGTCGCTCGGGTTCGCGGTTGCAAAACTGTCCGGCCGCGGGCTCGGGCACACCGGCGGCACGCTGGACAAGCTTGAGTCCATCCCGGGATTCAGGACCGACCTTGCTCCTCAGGCGTTCGAGCGACAGGTTTACGAGGTCGGGTGCGCGGTCGCGGCGCAGAGTCCCGATCTGGTCCCCGCCGACGGAAAGCTCTACGCGCTCCGCGATGCAACCGCGACTGTGGCCAGCATCCCGCTCATTGCCGCGAGCGTGATGAGCAAGAAGCTCGCGGTTGAGACCGACCTCATCCTGCTCGATGTGAAGGTGGGCGGCGGAGCGTTCACAAAGACCTTTCCGGAGGCCGAAGCCCTCGGGATCGCGTGCGCCGAGCTCGCCGTGGCATGGGGCAGACGAGTGCGCATCGCCGTTTCGGACATGTCCCAACCACTCGGCGCTGCGGTAGGCAACGCCCTCGAAATCAAGGAGACGATCTCGCTGCTTCGCGGGGAGCAGGGAGGGCGACTCCTCGAGCTCGTCCTGGAGTTCGCCGGCCAGGCCCAAGCGGCGATGCTCGGTCGCTCGCAGGACGACGGACGCGCGGCCGCGCAGCGCGTCCTTTCCTCCGGCGAGGCCCTGGAGTCCTTCCGGCGAATGGTCGAGGCCCAGGGCGGGGACCCGCGGGTCGTGGACGACCCCCAGGGGGTCCTGCCCCGCGCGCCGGTCGCGCGACCGATCCTGGCCGAGCGAGCCGGAGTCCTTCGGCGGATCGATGCGGAGGCGGTTGGGAGCGCGGCGGTCCGGCTCGGGGCGGGACGGATTCGAAAAGGGGACCTCGTGAATCCGGCAACCGGCCTGATTCTCGGCGTCAAGGTGGGGGACTCGGTGCAGAGGGGGGATGAGATCGGAGAGGTTCATGCGCGAGACGGTGGGGAAGCGGACGAAGTCGCCCGCGCCATTCTCGCGACGCTCGAGCTCGGCGAGGACACGGTTGAGCCTCCACCGCTCGTGTACGGTTGGCGCGAAGTGGAGCCCCCCGGATGATCTCGTTCGATCCGCTCACGGTGCTGTTCTTCGTCGTGGCGCTCGTTCCCGGCATCGTGCTTCACGAGCTGAGCCACGGCGTTGCGGCAGATCGCATGGGAGACCCTACCCCTCGCACGGCCGGCCGTCTCACGCTCGACCCGCGCCGGCACATCGATCCGTTCGGAACCATCATCCTCCCGGGGCTTCTGCTTCTTCCTCGGTTGTTCGGGCGGAGCGGCTTTCCGGTCTTCGGGTATGCGAAGCCCATGCCGATCAACCCCGCCAACCTGAAGGATCCCGAACGCCAGACGATGTGGATCGCGATCGCCGGCCCCTTCGCAAACCTCGCCCTTGCGGTCTTGGCCGCGGCCGTGCTTCGGATCCTGGAACCGAATTCGGGCCGGTTGATTCAGCTCCTCGTGATCTTCGTCGACGTGAACATCCTGTTGGCCGTATTCAATGTGCTGCCGATTCCACCGCTCGACGGGTCGAAGGTGCTTGCGAGGTTCCTGCCTCCGCGGGCACGAGAAATCTACCGGTCGTCGGAGCAGTACGCCGCCCTGTTCATCCTCGTGATCTTCTTCCTCTTTCCGAGCGTGATCTTCGCGTTCATCGATCCGATCAGAACCGGCCTCTTCGACCTGCTCGTCCGGTAGGTGATTGAGGCTCGGGACAGCCGCCAATAGCATGACCGATATCGACGCACACGAGACCTCGAGCGATCCCGCGGCCCGGAAACGCGTGCTTACCGGGTACCGGCCGACCGGCCCGCTTCACGTCGGTCATTGGTTCGGGAACATCCAGAACATGCTTCAGCTTCAAGACCAGCACGAGGCGTTCTTCTTCGTGGCCGACTGGCACGCGCTCACGACCGACTACGAGCAGACGGAAGCCTTGCCGGGCAACGTGCGCGAGCTGCTCTTGGACTGGCTCGCCGCTGGGATCGATCCGGAACGAGCCACCGTGTACCGTCAGTCCGACATCGCGGAGGTGGCCGAGCTCGCCCTCCTGTTGGGGATGGTGGTGCCGCTCGGCTGGCTCGAGCGGGTCCCTACGTACAAAGAGCGCCTTCGCGACCTGGAGGGTCGGGAGATCGCCAACTACGGCTTGCTCGGGTATCCCGTTCTCCAGACGGTCGATATCGTGATTGTCAGGGGAGAGCTCGTGCCGGTCGGCGAGGACCAGGTGCCGCATCTGGAGCTCGCCAGGGAGATCGTTCGTCGGTTCAATGGGCTCTACGGACCCGTTCTGATCGAGCCGCAAGCGCTTCTCTCGGAGACGCCGAAGATCCCCGGGATCGACGGTCGGAAGATGTCTTCCTCGCTTCAGAACGACATCCGGATCGGCGACGCGCCCGATGTCATGCGGAAGAAGGTCGGGCGGATGTTCACCGATCCCGAGAAGATCCGCCTGGGCGATCCCGGTCGCCCTGAGATCTGTCCGGTCTTCGCGCTGCACCAGCAGTTCTCGGGCGAGATCCTGGAGTGGACGGCCGGCGGCTGCCGGGCCGGCACGCTCGCGTGCGTTGATTGCAAGACGAACCTCGCCGATCGCATGGTGTCGGCCTTTGCCCCGTTTCAGGAGCGCCGTGGAGACCTCGACCCGTCGCGAGCCGACGCCGTGCTGAACGAGGGGCGGGAGAAGGTTCGGCCGGCCATCGACGAGACGATGCGCGCGGTGCGCTCGGCAATGCACCTCGTCTGATGGGGGAGCGAACGCTCGCGCCATCGGGGGAGTTTCCCGTCGAGCTCCCCATCTTTCGGGGGCCGTTCCGCCTGCTAGCAGAGCTCATCCTCGATCAGCGTGTTGACGTCTGCGACGTGCCGGTGTCCCAGGTCACCGAGCAATTCCTGGCGCGAGCGGGTGAGTCCGAGGGATGGACACTCGAGGAAGCGACGTGGTTCATCGCGATCTGCGCCCTCTTACTCGAACTGAAGGTCGGGCGTCTTCTCCCGCGGGACCGGCGAGTGGAAGAGGACGACCTTCTTGGCGTGTCTCCCGACCTTGTCTACGCGCGGCGCCTCGAGCTGGCCGCCTTCCGGCGGGTCGCGGTGGTCCTCACTCGGCGTTTTGAGGAAGCGGGGCGATTCTTCCCACGAGAGACGGGGCCCGCGCCGGAGTTCGCCCAGCTCTATCCAGACCTGCTGGCGGGCGTAGTTCCTGAAGACATTGCGGAGGCCGCCGTCGGCCTGCTCAGGCCGGCCCGGATCGATCTCAGCCACGTGACGCCGATCCGGGCAACCGTCGCCGACGGCGTCGCAGCGCTGGTCGGCCGATTGGAAAAGCGTCCGTCCTCGCGTTTCCGCGATCTGGTTGCCGATTGCGAAGACCGGATCCAGGTGGTTGTGCGGTTCCTCGCGCTGCTCGAGCTCTACCGGGAAGGTCGGGTCGCACTCCACCAGGCCGAGACGTTTGGGGAGATCGAGGTCGAATGGGCGAGCTGAACGCGGAAGCCTCCGCGCCCACGGCAGCCGACGGTCGGGAAGCCCGCCTGCGGGCTCTCGAGGCGGTCCTCTTCGTCGCAAGCGAACCGCTCCCCGCAATGACGCTCGCGCAGCTCCTCGACGTCGAGCGGGAGGACGTCGAGGGTCTCCTCCGAACGCTCGCGGAGCGCCGCGCGGACTCCGGGATCGTCGTTCGAAACGTGGCCGGCGGCTGGCGATTGTCGTCGCACCCGGAGGTCGCACCGGTTCTCGAGCAGTTCATCCTCTCGTCACACCACCTCCGACTTACGAAAGCCGCCGTCGAGACGCTCGCGATCGTTGCGTACAAGCAACCGGTGACCCGCCATCAGGTTTCGGCGATCCGCGGCGTGGATTCGGACGGTGTGCTCCGAGCGCTGGTCGATCGAGGACTTGTGACCGAGGTCGGCCGCGAGGAGGGACCCGGCCGACCGGTGCTCTTTGGAACCACTCCCGAGTTCCTGGAGCGCCTGGGGTTAGCGTCGATCGGCGACCTTCCGCCTCTCGCACCGTTGTTGGGCGACGAGGAGAAGGATGAGCCCGAGGATTCGGAAGGCACAACAGACGACGCCCTCCCGGCCGACTGATCCCCGAGAGCGGCTTCAGAAGGTTCTCGCCCGGGCCGGCGTGGGTTCACGACGCGCCTGTGAGGAGCTCATCGTGGAGAAACGGGTAGCCGTGAACGGCCGAACGGCCACGATCGGCGACAAGGTGGATACCACGACCGATCGCGTGGAGGTCGATGGAGCCCGGGTGCCGCTCGACCCGATGCTTCGGTATTTCGCGCTCAACAAGCCGACCGGTGTTGTGACCACCGCCCGGGATCCCGGCGGCAGGCCGGACATCTCGCAGTTCGCCCCGAACGGCCCGCGAGTCTTCCCCGTCGGACGCCTCGATCGCGACACCGAGGGACTGCTGCTCCTCACCAACGACGGCGAGCTGGCGAACCGTCTCACCCACCCTCGATACGGCGTCGAGAAGGAGTACCTTGCCGAGGTGAAGGGTCGACCCTCGCGACAGACGCTTGCTCGACTCGAGCGCGGAGTCGAGCTCGACGACGGTATCGCCCGAGCCGTCTCGGCGCGAGCCGTTGCGCACCGCGAGGGGCGATCCGCCGTTCGGCTCGTGCTGACTGAAGGCCGGAAGCGAGAGGTTCGGCGCATGCTTGCTTCGGTGGGTCTGCCGGTCGTTCGCTTGGTCCGTACGCGAGTGGGCGGCGTACAACTGGGTCGGCTCCGGCCCGGGTCGGTCCGCCCGCTTCGTCCAGAGGAAGTCCGCGACCTCTACCGTTCCGGCCAAGGGGTCGGGGGGAGTGGCTCGTCAGGGGTGGCACAACCGAATGACAGACGGCGAGCGAATCCCCCAGTCTGAGGAGACTGGTCGGTGCGGATCCGCGGGATCAGAGGAGCGATCACGGTCGGGGAGGACCGCCGGGAGGCGGTGGTCGAGGCGACCACCCGGCTCCTCCGCGCGATCCTCGACCGCAACGCCCTGGAGGGCGCCGAGGTGGTGAGCGTCATCTTCACGGCGACCGAGGATCTGCGGTCCGCGTTTCCGGCCGAGGCGGCTCGAGCCGTTGGTCTCCACGAGGTCCCCGTCTTATGCACGAAGGAGCTGTCGGTCGATGGTGCGCTCCCAATGGTCGTGCGCGTGCTCGTTCACGCCTACCTCGACCGGCCGATGTCCGACGTCGAGCACGTCTACCTGGAAGGGGCGAGCGAGCTCCGGCGGGACCTTCGGTGAGCCAACGTGTGGCCGTGCTCGGCACGGGCCTCATCGGCACGTCGATTGCGCTGGCCGCCCGCCAGGGGTTCGGCGCGCTCGTCGTCGGCTACGACCCAGACTCCTCAGCCCTCGAGGGGGCGCAACGACGGGGGGCGCTGCAGCCCGCCGGGTCCCTCGAGGAAGCGGCCGGAGATGCGGACCTGGTCTTCGTCTGCCCGCCCGTTTCGCAGATTCCGCACGTTGCCGCAGCGGCGCTTCGTGCAGGCAGCGGTCCGGTGACCGACGTCGGAAGCGCCAAGATGGAAGTCCTGCGGCGTCTGGACGGGCTGCTTGCAGGAGACGAGGGGCTCGGATCCCGCTTCGTCGGCGGCCATCCGATGACCGGATCGGAGCGTTCCGGCCCCGAGGCGGCCTCCTCAACGCTTCTCGACGGCGCGATCTGGGTGCTGACGCCGACGAAAGAGACGGACGGGCATGCGGTTCGGTCGATCGAAGAAGCGGTGAACGCGATGGGGGGACAGCCAATTCGCCTCGATCCAGAGCGACACGACCGGATGGTCGCGCTCACAAGCCATTTGCCACAGCTCGCCTCCTCGGCCCTCATGCGAACGGCGACGGAAGAGGCTGTCGCCGAGCCCGAGCTGCTCATGCTTTCCGCGGGAGGGTTCCGAGATCTGACTCGCCTCGCCGCGAGCAATCCGGCGCTTTGGGTTGACATCCTGGAGGCGAACCGCGAGGCGCTCGGCTCGGCCCTCGAGTTGTTCGCCCGTCGACTCGAAGAGCTCGCGGCGTTGGTGGCGAACGGTGACACGGCGGCGCTCACCGAGGCGCTGGAGGCAGCCAAACGCTCACGGCTCGAGCTCGCGGCAAAGCCCACCGCGAAGCTCGGGGTCGCCATCTTCGGCGTGCCGATCCCGGATCGGCCCGGCGCGCTGGCGGAGATCACGGCCCTGCTCAGCGCGCAGCGTGTGAACATCGAGGACCTCGAGATCGTGCACTCGGCTGAGGGTGCGAGGGGGACCGTGCATCTGACGGTTGCGGTCGAGAGCGCCGACGCCACGGCGAAGGCGCTCGAGGAGCGCGGATACCGCGTCGCTCTCATCGCATGACGGTCTTCCGGGTAGCTCCCTCCGGCCCGTTGCGCGGACGGGTCACGGTGCCGGGAGACAAGTCCATCGCTCACCGCTGG
>JBOGWA010000070.1:0-1887 GCA_050693155.1 Actinomycetota bacterium
GGCTCGAATACATCCGTGGCGTAGCCGCGAATCCGGCCGTCCCGAAGAGCATCAGCTAGCGCCCCCTCGTCGACGAGCGCCGCTCGGGCCGTATTCACGAGCACGGCGGTCGGCTTCATCTTCCTGAGCGCGTCGTCGTCGATCATCCGCTCCGTCTCGGGGGTGAGGGGCGTGTGCAGGGAAACAACGTCGGACTCGGCGAGGAGCGGCCCCAGGTCTCGATACTCGACGCCGAGATCCCGTTCCGCTTCCGGATCCTGCTTGGGGTTGTAGTAGAGAACTCGCATCTCAAACGCGCGTGCTCGTTTTGCGACCTCTCGCGCGATGCGTCCGAAGCCGATCAGACCGATCGTCTTGCCCGCCAGCTCCAGGACGCCCTCCTGAAGCATCGCAACCTGCCCCCAGCGCGCCTCCCGGACACGGCGATCACCCTCGATGAGCCGACGACTCGACATCCCTGCGAGCAGCATCGTCATCTCGGCGACCGTGTGGGCTTCTGCACCCGACGACCCAACGTTCGCCACCGGAATCCCGGCCACCGCGGCGTGCCCGAGGTTCACATGGTCAAACCCGTGACCCAGGACCTGGACGAGACGAGCACCCGAGGAGCGACTGAGCAGTTGAGAATCGACCGTTTGGGGAGTAGCGGCAACGATGAACTGCGCCTCGGCGGCAATATCGTCCGGAACATCGCCCTGATTCCGGAATGCTTTGACGTCCCAGCCTTCGCCCAGGACCCCCTCATACGTCGTCTCCACAAAGGCCCTGTCGGTGGGTTCGGGAACGAGTGCGACAACCAGCACGATGGGTAAGGGTAAACCCTGACCCAAAGTCTCGGGGTCGCCCCGATGACATGCCCTCCCCGCGGTGACACAATCGCGGGCACATGGCGAACTCGAGAAGGATCACCGGACGCACGTGGCGGGCCGGGCGAGACAAGGTGCGCGCCTACCGCGGACCACTGTCGGTCGCCGGCATCATCCTTGCGATCTCTCTCGTGCTCGTGGGAACGGTGCAGATGGGACTGGTCGTCCCTTCCGAGGAAGTGCTCACCGAACTTCCGGCGGGGGCGGAACTCGACTACTCAGCCTTCCCACAGGGAGACCTGCCTCCGCTGCGGGCTGAATTCATTTCAAACGTGCTTGGCATCCCTCTGCGAACGCTCGAGGCCGAGGCGACGGAGACCGGCCGACCCATCGTCTCGCCGGGCCTCGTGGAACGCAGTGTCGTGCAGCACGAGCTGACGAACGACGATTTCGCGGACGCGATCGCCATCCCCGCAGTCCCCTTCACCGCCAGGACGAACACGTCGGGCGCAACGCGGGAGGCAGAACCCGCAGACTGCCACCCGACGGGAGGGACCGTCTGGTATCGGTACCAGGCCAAGCGGACACTCGGAATCGTGGCGAACACGATCGGTACGACCCGCGCGATCACCTTGGGCGTCTTCGAGGGAACGTCTCTCGGGGATCTGCGCAGGGTCGCCTGCGACACCGACACCGGGGGCGCCGCATACGTCTCGTTCCCCGCGGAGGCGAGATTCACCTACTACTTCCAACTCACCAACACCATCGGGGGTGGCCCGCTCGTCTTCAACCTCGACCCGCTAGGAACCACGAACCAGATTTCGTTCGCATCGGAGGAGGAGCCGCGACCCCACAGCGACCTTCCGAGTATCTCCGGAAACGGCCGGTTCGTGGCTTTCGAATCTGCCAGCCAGATCCCGGGAGACAAGCTTGGCCCCACGGATATCTTCGTCCACGACCTCGCGACCAAGAGAACGAGCAATGCGTCGGTCTCCTCGGCCGGCGCGGAGGGCGATGACGTCAGCGTTGCCCCTTCCATGTCGGCCGATGGACGGTACGTCGGTTTTACCTCATGCGCCTC
>JBOGWA010000071.1:0-2710 GCA_050693155.1 Actinomycetota bacterium
TGCGAGAATGCGCCTCAACTCAATTCCTTTTCCGCGGTCTCGCCATTGTGACACTCGGGAAGGGATTCCGAGCACCCCTCGCGGGTGGGGGTTAGAGGACCGGGTCGAGGCGGTACTCGAGGGCGAAGACTGCGGCGTCCGGGTCTGGGCCGGCGGCGAGCTTGCCGGCCCGCGTGATTGCCGCGAACGAGGCGATCCGGGGAATTCGGTCCGAGCTGCGCTCGGCGAGCATGGCGGAACGAAGGGCCTCGATCGCTTCCCAGACCCCGCTGTCCAGCGGGGCCAGGATGAGGCCCTCGGTGCTCGCCGTCGCCTTTGCGGGAGTCATGGTCATCTCGTGGGCGTTTCCCGCCTCGCCCTGATTGACGAAGGAGAGCGCGGAATCTCGCGGGTCGAATAGGATTTTTTTGGTGGAATTCGAGCTCACGCCGGAACAGCAGCTCATTCGGAAGTCCGCCCGGGAGTTCTGCGACCGGGAGATCGGTCCCCACGCGCGCGACTGGGACCGGGCCGAGGAGATGGACCGTGGCGTCGTCTCGAAGCTCGCGGAGGTCGGCTACCTGGGGGCGACGATCCCGGAAGCGTATGGAGGGATGGGACTCGACACCATCTCCTACACGCTCATCGTCGAGGAGCTCGGGCGCGCCGATTCCTCCGTCCGCGGGATCGTTTCCGTGAACGTCGGCCTTGTTGCGAAAACCATCCTGAAGTGGGGGACGGAGGAGCAGAGAAGCGAGTGGCTGCCCGGCCTCTGCTCCGGCGAGCTGATCGGCTGCTACGCGCTCACCGAACCGGGTCACGGGTCCGATGCCGCCTCCCTCGAGACGCGAGCCGAGCCCCAGGGCGATGAATGGGTGATCACCGGCTCGAAAATCTTCATCACCAGCGGGACGTGGGCAGGGGTCGCGCTCGCCTTCGCCCGAACCGGCGAGCCTGGGCCGAAAGGGATCACCTGCTTCCTCGTCCCGACCGACTCGAAGGGCTTCTCCTCGACCCGGGTCACGGGCAAGCTCGGGTTGCGGGCCCAGGACACCGCGGAGATCACGCTCGACGCCGTTCGGGTTCCCGATGCAAACCGACTCGGGAAGGTAGGCGAGGGTTTCAAGGTGGCGATGTCCGCGCTCGACAATGGTCGGATCTCGCTCGCGGCGGGCTCGGTCGGGATCGCGCAGGGATGTCTCGACGCCAGCCTGAAGTACGCCTTGGAGCGGGAGCAATTCGACCGCCCGATCGCTCGGTTCCAGCTGGTCCAGGAGTTGATCGCCGACATGGCGGTCGAGATCGAGGCCGCCCGACTGCTGACCTGGCGGGCGGCGGCGAAAAGCGACGCGGGAGAACAGCACACACTGGAGTCTTCGATGGCGAAGTACTACGCGAGCGAAGTCGCGGTTCGGGCCGCCAACGCGGCGGTGCAGGTCCATGGAGGCTACGGATACGTCGACGAGTACCCGGTCGGGAAGTACCTGCGCGACGCGCGGGTCGCGACGCTCTACGAGGGGACGAGCCAGATCCAGAAGCTCATCATCGGCCGGATGCTGACGGGCGAGAGCGCCTTCACCTAGCGAATCCCCCAGTCGGATAGATTGCCGTCCGTGACGATCGACCTTCACGTCCACACGATCTACTCCGACGGCACCTTCACGCCGACGGAGACGGTGCGGCTTGCCCTGGAGCGCGGTCTCGCCGTGCTCGGGATCACGGACCACGACTCGACCGAGGGCGTGCCGGAGGCCCGGGCCGCGGCCGACGGGAGCGGCCTCGAGATCGTCCCGGGGACCGAGTTCTCGACGGTCTACGCCGAGGGCGGAGTCCACCTCTTGTGCTACTGGCCGGACCTCGACAACGAGGAGTTCCAGGGGGAGCTGAAGCGCCTGCGGGAAGACCGCTGGACCCGGGGGGAGGGGATGGTCCGGAAGCTCCAGGCCCTCGGCTACCCGGTTTCTTTCGAGCGGGTGCAGGAGATTGCGCAGGGCAAGAACATCGGCCGGCCGCACGTGGCCCAGGCGCTCGTCGAGGCAGGCGTCGTGCATACGCTGAGCGAGGCGTTTTCAAAGGAGCTCATCGGAAGCGGGGGAAAGGCCTACGTCGAGAAGCACGCGCTTGATTCGATTGATGCGATCGCGCTCATGAAGCGCGCGAACGGGCTCGCGGTTCTCGCCCACCCCGTCCACTGGCGGGACGGGCTCCCGGTGCCCGACGCGCTCATCGAGAAGATGGCCTCCGCAGGCCTCGACGGTATCGAGGCGGGCCACCCGGATCAGGATCCAGAGACCGAGGCTCGCTACCGTGGGCTCGCTGCGCGGCTCGACCTGGTCGCGACTGGGTCCTCAGACTGCCATGGTGACCGATACGAGCCGATCCGGCTCGGCTCGGTGAGCACGGACCCCGAGGAGTTCGATAGGCTGAGAGCTCGACGTTCGTAGACGTTATAGAAGGAGCGGCCCCATGGCGCAGGCGAAGACCGTCGAACGCAAGAGCGCGACTCGCAAGACGACCCGGGCGGCCTCGACGCCGAAAGAGGTCAGGAGCTTCGACCCCGCGACGGGGGAGCTGATCGGCAGCGTCCCGGTAACCACGCCCGCGCAGGTGGAGAGGATCGCCGAGGAAGTCGCGCGCATCCAGGCCGGCTGGGGTCTCACGCCGATCGTCGAGCGGCTTGCGGTGATCCGCCGAGCCGCCGAGGTCCTCATCCGCCGAGGCGAGGAGCTCG
>JBOGWA010000072.1:0-1929 GCA_050693155.1 Actinomycetota bacterium
CCCCACGAGACGCAGTCGACGTTCTCCCAGCACACCTTTCCGCCGCGCGCAATGAGCGCTGGCTTCATGACGAGATCCGCGTCGATCCCGAAAAGCTCCTCGGCCTCGCTGGTGGCGATGAGGACGTGGTCCGAGTATAGGAAGTTGGCGACGGCGCCGGGGAACACGAACTTCCCGACTCGTTTCCCTTTCGCGTTGAACACGAGGACCTGGTGATCGGCAACGTTCTGGAACGGGAAATACATCTGGAGCTCGACATACTGAGCCTTCGGAGCGTCCTCGCCTCCCGGGAACACTTCCGTGATGAGCATCATGTGAAACGCGGCGCGAGCCGGGGTCGAGAGGCCAAGAAGAGTGCCGGCGAGAAGGGCTGCGACTAGCAGGAAGTGCGCGGGTCGGCGTTTCCTCTTCAAGGGCTCACTCGCGATCGGCGTCTCGCCTACGTATTCGTTCGACCCAGAGGCGCGGATTCCCTCCCGGGTCGCTGAAGCCGGCTTCGAAGCGCCCCCAGGGGGCCGGCGTCGATCTGCTCTCCGTTTCGAAGGGCGATCGCGAGGCCGGAGGATTGGGGAATACGAGGGCCGGGGAGAAGAATCCCGACGACATTCAGGGGATCGGTCGCAGACACGATGATCTCCTCGGAGTCGTTCGACCGGCGGACCGATCGGAGCGCCTCGACGGCCTCGGGGAGCGCGAACTGCTCTCCGACAAACCCGGCGACGAACCTTCCGCCTCGAATCTCTCCGCGCATCTCCCAGCGACGGTAGAGGTCGAGGAGGATTCGCCACGGTGGCGCGATCCGTTCTCGCGCGAGCAGTTCGCGGAACACGACGCCGTACCTTCTGAGCAATTGCCGAGCGATGGCCTCGTTTCGGTCGGTCGGCTCGGCCGGCTCGACCGACCCCGCCCAGAGGGCCCACCGGCCCATGGCGACCGGCCGCCTCACGCCGTGGGCGACGGGCAGAGTGCGGAGCCGTGGCCGGCGTACCTGACGCCCCCGGTGAAGGAGTTGGCGGAGCCCGGCCACGCCGTCGCCGCTCACGAGCCCCGCCGATACGAGCTCCCAGAGCGCATTCTCGACCTCCGCGGGCATGCGGCCGCTCGCCCTGGCGATCTCGGCGAGGAACGATGCCCCGCGGTCGCGAAGGTGGGCAAGGACCTCGTCCGCTGCCGAGGAAAGCGGCCGCACCGTCGCCTCGTCCGTTGGGAGGAGTGTCCCCAGGTCCTCCCTGAGGACGAAGGAGATCGGGGTGTTCCGAGTGGTTCCCTGACCGCGGCGCTTCCCGTTCCTGTTCCCGTTCCCGGCGCCATTCCCGGCGCTTTCTTCGCCCCCGTTTCCGGGGACGAGGCGACCCCAAGCGACGACGCCGGAAAGACAGAGATCCTCCAGGTCGCCGGCGCTGTACCCCCGAATACGTGCGGGGAGGACGTGTTCCTCCCATGCCGGCGCTGGGAGCTCCAACCCTTGAAGCTGGCCGATCACCTCCGCGACGCCCTCGCGACCGTGGAGCTGCGTCCCCGGCTGGACGTGCTGCCAGCGAAGCAGGAACCGGACGAGGTTCGCGGCGGAAACGGGCTCGATCTCCCGGCGGAGCCGGCCGACCACGGTGCGGTGGATCCGCGCGAGGAGGCGCCGTTCGCACCACTCGAGATCGGCCGTCGAGCCGGTGAACCGACCGCGCAGGACGACTCCCTCGGCCTCCAGGCGGACGAGGGCCGCATCAATGACGGCGTGGGCGAGCCCGATCCGTCCCGCGAGCCTCGCCGAGCTCGTGGGACCCGTTCCCTGCATCCACCCGCGGACCACCTCCACCGCAGCTTCATCGGAGCCGATCGAGCGACTCGCGAATCGCTCGGGCTCGGTCACCGGTGGATCGAATCCGGCATTCGGAAGGATCGCCCGAACGAGATGGAGTCGCTCCGCTGCGA
>JBOGWA010000073.1:0-6643 GCA_050693155.1 Actinomycetota bacterium
CATCGGGGAATGGGCGCTTGCGTTTCGGCATGACGAGATCAAGCCGGGGAAGACGTTCTCGGTCCAGCTCGACACCGAAGGGATCTACGTCTACTCGTGCCTCATCCACCCCGGGATGGCCGGGGCAATCGTCGTTGGGAACGCCGACGGGCCTGGGGCAGCAGAGGGATCCAGCCCGGTTGAGGTGCAACCCGCAACCGAGCTCACTCCCGGGGCGGCAACCCAGGATGCGAGCGAGATCGTGGACGAATTGACGTCCACCTCGAGCGCGAGTGTTCTTCCCCTCACGGGCCTTTCCTTGGGCGCCGGTGTTGGAGGAGCCGGCCTCGGTTTCCTGCTCGGCCGGGTGAGACGCGGCCGGTAACCGCTAGAAGCTCCAGGAGCCTCCTCGGAACGCCGGGGGGGCTCCGTGCTCTGAGTCCGCGGACCCCTACCCGTTCGAGCGAAGCTCCTGGCGCCAACACGGCGTGTGCCAGTGCCGCCTCATCTCCGGGTCGTACTCGTCGGCCACGACGAGGTGCGGGATCCCTGGCGGAATCTCCCCGTTGCAACCGGGGCAGACGTAGCTTTTTTGATTCAGGACCTGCCGGACGGTGTGGCCATCCAGGCGCGCCCACTCGGGGGCGAGCCCGGGCAGGCCGCGGTAGGTTGATGGGCCTTCCCGATCACGCGCGGAGTGGTGCCGTCTCGGCATACGCCCAATTATCCCGGGGGGGCGGAACCGGTCGACCGGCGCGCGACGAAACGCGCCGCGATTTCGCCGAGTCGACGACCGATCGCCTCATCGGGCTCGGGCTTTCCACGGAGCCGAAGGGAATGATCCCCGCCGTCCACCGCGTGCAGCGTGGCCAGCTCTCCAAGGCGCTTGAGGGTCGCCTGAAGCAAATCCCATCGAGCGAATGGATCCCTGGTTCCCTGGATGAAGAGCATCGGAACCCGGATATCCGCGAGATGCGCATCGCGCATCCGTTCCGGCTTACCGGGAGGATGGAGCGGATACCCGAGAAAGACCAGCCCTGCGGCCGGCATTCCATCGGCAACCAGCATCGATGCGATCCTGCCGCCGAGCGACTTTCCACCCACCCACACGGGTTCCCCAAGATCTCGAGCCTTGACGAACACCGCTCTGCCGACGTCCCGGAGCACCTTCTCTGGATCGGGGGTCTTGCGTCCCTGTTCTCGATACAGGAAGTTGAACCGCAGGCAGGCAACTCCATCCTCCGCCAGTCGCTCCGCACACCCGGCGAGCAAAGGATGATCGAGCGCCGCGCCCGCCCCCGGGCCCAGAACGAGGATCGGACGACCGGCCTCCTCGCCGGAAAGCAGGGCAGACACGGTCCCCCGCTCGGTCTCAATCTGCAGCTGTTTCGCCACGCGGGGATTATCGCTTGGCGCGGCCCCGAAAAACCCACGTAGCGGAGGATTCCCTCCCTTACTTCTTTCCCTTCTTGCCCCCGGGAACGACGAAGACCTTCGTGACCTGCATGACATCGTGTGGACCGCCGTTGTTGCTGACGAACGCCGACGGGAAGGCGCCGATGTTCCCATCGACGAGGAAGTCGCTCACCCCCCCTGCGATCTTCGAGCCGGCCTTCGCTCCGACCAGGTCGAGGGGTACCGGGATCGTGATGGTCCCGGCGCTCGCGTCGAACGTCGCCTGAACGATGCCGACCTCCTCGCACGTCGTCACGTTCTGGACCACCTCACAGTTCGCCCGCACGGCGAAGGGCGCCATCCCGGGATCTCTGGGAGGAGGGCAGCTACCGGCGGTCGGATCGCACGCTCCCCGTGAGTAGTTCGTGAACTTCCCATCGAGCTCGGCGTAGTCGCCGTCGACGTCCAGGTCCCAGATATAGCGCGTGACCTCCGGCCATCCGCCCTGAGCGGGGAGCTCGGCGACGGTCAGAACGAAGCTGAGCGTCCCGGCATCAGCCATCCCAATCGCAGCCTCGAGCAAATCCTGAGCCAGTGCCGTACCAGCCGATCCGACGGCAGTTCCTTGAACGGCCCAGTCGCCCGCCGGATCCTTGCCAACCACAACGGGAGCGCCTTTCTTCGCCCCCGCGGGCGCGCTAGTGAGAATCAACGCGGCAAGAAGAGCCGCCGAGAGAACGGACGAAAAGAGCTTCTTCGGACGCATCTTGCATCACCTCCGGCAAGTCGCGGGCAGCGTCCCTCAAGTGCATTCTTCGCCAACGCCGACGCCCTGGCAACAACGCGAGCTCACGTCTCGGCGAGCAGCGCGAGCAGTGCACGTTCTACCTCCCGGCGATGATCGGTGTCCTCGATCTTCTCACCGAAGAGATCCCGAACGTAGAAGCTGTCTACGACTCGGCCCCCGTAGGTTGCGACCTTCGCGAGATGCACGTCGAGCCCGAGCTCCTCGAACGCCCGCGCAAGCTCGAAGAGCAGCCCGATCCGGTCTGGCGCGGACACCTCGACGACGGTAAAGAAGTCCGAAGCCTCGTTGTCGACTCGAACCTCGGGCTCGACGTCACTCAGCGGGGGGGGATAGCTTCGACGCTTCTCCCGCACCCGGTACTCGAGGGAGAGCTTCCCCTCGATTGCCTTTCGCAGGTCCGCTCGCACACGGTCCCACCGTTCCTCGTCGATCTCACCCTTGAACGCGGCCTCGACTCCGAATAGGTCGATCGCGACCCCGTCTTCCGTCGTAAACGCCTCAGCCGTCAGGATGTTCAGGCCCGATAGGGAGAGCGCGCCGGCGATCTTCGCAAGCAGTCCCGGCCGATCGTGGGCGAGAATGGTCACATCGTGGGTTGCAGGTCGACGGCCCGGATGGTTGGTGATCCGCACCTCCGTCGCATCGAGCTCCGGCTCGAGCAAGTGATAGTTCTCCGCCGCGCGTTCGGGATCGACCGCCAGGACATAGGCTCGTGGCGCGCGCTCGAGGTAGCGCTCGACGTGTGCCGGGTCCTCCTTCCCGAGCGCACGTCTGATGGCGTCGATCCGATCGGCAAGCGTCTCGGCCTGCGCCGGTCCCATCTCCCCTCGCTCGAAGACGTGTTCGACCTTCGCGACGAGTTCGCGTACGAGGGCCTGCCGCCACGGGGTCCAGGCGTGCGGCCCGGTCGATCGACCATCGGCCAGCGTCAGGAGGTAGAGCATGGCCAGCCGCTCCGGATCTCCGACGCGCGAAGCGACATCAAGCACGAGGTTCTCATCCCCCAGATCGCGCCTCGTCGCCGTGTTGGCAAGGAGCAGGTGCTCGGCAACCAGGAACACCGCGAGCTCCCTCGTCTCCTCGGGAACGCCCATCCGCTCCAGCACACCTCGGGCGATCCGCGACCCCCTCGGGACATGCTCTCCCTCCCCCGTTTTCCCGATATCGTGGAGCAGCGCACCGAGAAGCAAGGCGCTTCTGTCGTAGACGAGCCCGGCGGATTCTCGCGCCAGCGGATCATCGCTCTCGCCCCTGAGAAGGAGCGCAGCCTCGGCCGCGGTGCGAAGGAGGTGCACGTCGACCGTGAAGCGATGGTACGGATCACGTTGCGGTCGGCACCGTACCGGGGCCCAATCTGGCAGGAAGCCGACGAGCAACCCGGCCTGGTCCATGGCCTCGAGCGCTTGTGACCCTCGAGGGCCAGCCTCAAGAATATTGAGGAACGCCCGAAGCCCGTCGTCGGTCCACACGTAGGGAGGTTCCCCCAGACGAACGTTCTCCACGGTGTCGAGGGCGCCGGGTGAGAGCGGGGTTCCTTCTCGAGCCATGGTCGCGAACGCGCGAAGCACGTCCTCCGCGGAGCGTGGAGGGTGAACCTCGAGCTCGATTCTCGGTCGCGATCGGGTCCGCGCCGACGCCCGGTCGAGAGCCAACTCGCGAACGTGCTCGACGCCTCTTGCATGTTCGAAAAGCGTGGCCATGAGCGCATCTGGTGAGGTCAGCGTCTCGCTCTCCTCGAAACCGAATTGACGGGCGAGGGTCGGCTGGTAGTCGAAGAACACCCGGTCGGACCTTCGCCCGACCTCGAGATGCAACGCGGTTCGCACGCGGAAGAGAAACTCCTCGGCGTCGTCGATCCCGCGGGCTTCACGAAGCCGGAGCAGACCCTCCACCCCAAGTGTCGTGAAGTCCGAGGAGCCCGTCACCGCCCACCCAGCCCAGCGGATGGTGTCGATGTCCCGAAGGCCGCCCAGTCCCTCCTTCACGTCCGGTTCGAGGAGTTGAGAGCAAGATCCGTACTCAGCCCCGCGACGTTCGATGGCCTGAGCGAGTCCCTCCAGGAAACCGGAAAGGTCCTTTCGGACGCGCTTCCAGACTCCGGCGCGGAGCTTCTGGAACAAGCCCTCGTCCCCGGCGACGAGGCGAGCGTCGATGAGCGCCGTCGCCGCGTCGAGACGCTTCGCCGACAGGTCGAGCGACTGCCGAACCGTTCGCACGGCGTGGCCGAGCGTGATCCCAGCGTCCCAGAAAGGATAGAAGACCTGCTCGGCCGTTTCGCGGATCCTCGCCGGCCGCCGCTCTGCATGGAGCACCATCAGGTCGACGTCCGAGCCGGGGCAGAGCGCCTGTCGTCCGTAGCCCCCGAGGGCGACGAGAGCGACCCTCGGACCAAGATCCGATCCGAGGGCACCAACGGCTTCGTCCACGAGGTCTGAGCGCCGTCTCGCCGACCAGCGCCCCCCGGCGGCCGGTGAGTCCGTCTGCTCGAGCGCTTCGAGGTCCCGAAGGAGTCTTTCGATTGGGCGCTCAGATCGCGTCGGTGCCGGCCTCCCCGGTTCGGATCCGGTACACCTGCTCCGCGGGATAGACGAAGATCTTGCCGTCGCCGATCTTCCCGGTTCGGGCGGACTTCATGATGGCCTCGACGACCCCTTGAACCTGATCGTCATCGGTCAACACCTCGATTTTCACCTTGGGAACGAAGTCGACCTGGTACTCGGCCCCGCGGTACACCTCGGTATGCCCTCGTTGCCGGCCGAAGCCCTGCGACTCCGTGACGGTGAGCCCGTTGACTCCGACCGCCCGGAGCGCCTCTTTTACCTCGTCGAGCTTGAAGGGCTTGATGATCGCGGTGACCAGCTTCATCGGGCTCCCTCCTTCGCCTGCTCAGCCACGGGTTCCGGCGCGGTCGCTGACGTCCCCTCTTCCGCAACCGAGCCACCGCGCTCCACCAACGAATACCCGCTCTCCGCGTGCTGGGAAAGGTCCAGGCCAGATTCTTCGTCTTCCTCGGAAACGCGGAGACCGACGAGGACATCCACGATCTTGCAGATAATGAGCGTCACGACGAACGAATACCCAAGCGTGGCGCCCACCGCGATCACCTGCTTGCCGAGCTGCTCCAGTCCGCCCTCAAAGGCGTTGACCGCCGTGCTGGCAAGCACGCCGGTGAGAAGGGCTCCCACGATCCCGCCCACCATGTGGACGCCGACGACGTCCAGCGAGTCGTCGTAGCCGATTCGCGACTTCAGGTCGACGGCGAGGAAGCAGATCACCCCTGCGGCGATCCCAATGAGAATCGCCCCCCAAGGCTCCACAAACCCGGCGGCGGGGGTGATGGCAACCAGGCCGGCGACCGCTCCGGTTGCGCCGCCGACGGTCGTTGCCTTGCCGTGCTTCAGCCACTCAGGAGCCAGCCAGCCGAGAACCGCGGCGGCAGTGGCAATGTGAGTATTCGTGAAAGCGGACGCCGCGAGACCCGTCGCTCCGAGCGCTGATCCGGCGTTGAACCCGAACCACCCGAACCACAGGATCGCAGCGCCCGTGATCACCATCGGAACGTTGTGCGGGACAAAAGCCTGCTTGCCGTATCCCTTTCGCTTTCCCATGTAGAGGATCGCGGCGAGGGCTGCCACGCCCGCATTGATGTGCACCACGGTCCCACCGGCGAAGTCCAGAGCCCCCACGTTCCCCTCAAAGAGCCCGAGCCAACCGTCGGCGAACACCCAGTGGGCAACCGGTGCATAGACGATCAGCGACCACAGCCCTATGAACAGCGTGTATCCGGAGAACTTCATTCGCTCCGCGAACGCGCCGCTGATCAGGGCCGGCGTGATGATCGCGAACATGAGCTGGTACATGCTGAACGCCAGGTGCGGGGTGGTCACGGCGTACACCGCGCTCGGCGTCTGCCCAACGTCTCGGAGGAAGAGGAAGTCGAGATTGCCGATGAAGCCACCGACGTCGGGTCCGAAGGCAAGCGTGTACCCGATGACGAACCACAGCACCGACACCAGCGCCAGGGCGAAGAACGACTGCATGATCGTCGCCAGTACGTTCTTGGCCCGGACGAGCCCTCCGTAGAAGAGCGCGAGCCCAGGCGTCATGAACATGACGAGGGCCGCCGAGGTCAACAGCCAGGCGGTATCCCCAGTATCGATCTCAGGCATAGATCTCCTCCGTTCGTCCTGAGTGGCCCGTTTATAGGCCCCGGAGGTTTCACCCCGATTTCGCTCGTGTTACGCGCCCGTAAAACCTGAGCTAGATGAGGGAGCGGAGGCGGTCGCGGCCGTCGCGGCGTACCGGGCCGCCGTGCCCGAAGTAGAGAGACTGAGCGGAAAGATCCGCAAGCTCGCGGACCGTCTCGACGTTCTGAGCGGGATCCTGTGTAAACGGCTTCCAGGAGAGTCGAAGCATCCCCAGGTTCCACACGGAGTCACCACAAAAGAGCGCGTTCAGCTC
>JBOGWA010000074.1:0-9070 GCA_050693155.1 Actinomycetota bacterium
GCTCGGACCCTCCTGGGGGCAGTTCCTGATTCGCTGCTTCTCGGGCAAGTAGAAGCCGCACGGGAAGAGTTCGAACACGAGCTGGCAGTCGCCGACCGTGCGGTGAGCAGCGCCGTCACTCTTTCCAGAGCCCTCCCGGCGTTCCTCGGCGAAACCGGCGCCCGCCGGTACTTTTTCGGGGCGCAGAATCCGGCTGAGCTTCGCGGCACCGGCGGCTACATCGGCGCCTACGCCATCATGACCGTGAGGAACGGCCGCGTCAGTCTTAGCCCCTTCGCGTCAACCGAGACTCTTGACAATGTTCCCCCATCGAAGGTGCAAGCCCCCAACCCGAGCTACGCCGTGCGATACGACCGCTATGGGGGCGCAGGTTTTTGGCCGAACATCAACCTCACACCCGACTTCCCGTCGGCCGCGGTTGCGATCGAGCGCCTGTATGAGGAGACAACAGGAGAGCGCGTGGACGGAACGATCGTTGCGAACCCGCAGGCCCTGGCTGCTCTGCTCGAGACAACGGGGCCGGTTGGGGTTCCGGGGACGGCGACGTCGGTCGACAGCGAAACGCTGGTTCCGTTTGTCACCAACGAAGCCTACGAGACGATTGACGACTCGGAAGCAAGGAAGCGTCTCCTCGGCGACGCCGCGAGAGCCGTCCTCGGCGCGTTTCTCGATGGAGGCCTTGGAGATGTGACCTCCGCCGGAAGAGCGGTGGCGGAGGCGGCTGCCGGAGGGCACCTCTTGCTACACGCAAGCGATCCCGAGCTTCAGGAGACCTTCGAGGAGGTCGGCGTTGCCGGCGAACTCGGAGGATCAGGGACCGACTTTCTAGGCGTCATCGGCAACAGCGCGGCCGGGAACAAGGTCGACTTTTATGCTCGTCGAACCGTTCGACACTCGGTGAGTCTCACCGCAGAGGGCGGCGCAACCTCTCGGACCCTGGTCAGCATCACGAACGGCGCGCCCGACACCGGGCAGCCCGCGTACGTTATCGGCCCCTATCCCCCGCTCTCGAAGGCAGGAGAGAACATCACCTATCTGAGCGCCTTCTGCGGTTCCCCCTGTAGCCTCACAAGGTTCGTCCAAGGCGGGAATGAGTCCATGCCCGCCTCTGAGGTCGAGATCGGCTTCCCCGTCTACTCGACAACGATCCGGCTACCCAGCGGAGAATCCAAGTCCGCTGCCTTCTCCTGGCAGATCCACGACGCGTGGGCCGGCACACGAGATCGAGGCTCATATCGACTGGTCTTCCGAGACCAGCCGACGATCCACGCCACGCGCCTGACGCTCGAGGTGACGAGTCCTCCCGGTACGCACATCACCCACACGCGACCCGAAATGGAGGTCACGGACGACCGAGCGGTTTGGGAGGGCGCCTCAGGGACGGAAGCAGTATTCGAGGTCGAGTTCGAGGCCCCGTTTATCTCACGGATTTGGCGGAGCATCTTGCGCTTTCTCTCAGGACCCATCTTCGGGTGAGCTCTTTGCCCCTGATTGTCCCGATCCCGGCGGACCTGCGTATTGACCTATTTCGGCAAGAGGGGCTATTGTCGCTCTGCCTAGTCGTTTGCCGGGTTGACGGAGGTAGGCATGAGAACCTCGAAGTTTCGGCGGGCCGCCCTGATCTTGGCCGTGGGGTCCTTTGTGGCGGCGTTCTCCGGCCCGGCGTTTGCCCAATATCCGATTAACCCTCCCGGGGGTGGACCCCCCGGCGGTGGCCCAGGCGTTCCACAGCCTACGATCGAAACGACGGGTGGCTCCCTGGTGCCGGGAGATGACGGCTGCAGCTCGTCAACCCAGACCGTCTCAGGGAGCGATTGGCAACCCCACTCCACGGTTGTCATCGAGTTCATCGCGTCACCGGCGCAGGTGATCGGGAGAGCCCGCGTGAACGCAAACGGCGACTTCTCCACCGAGGTTTCGGTCCCCGCGAGCGGGTTCGGTACCCACACGATCCGGGTCCGCGGATTTGCGGCGGATGGATCACCTCGGACGATTGAGACCACGATCACCTGTCTTGCTCAAGTATCGCCCGGTGTCCTGGCATTTACGGGAGCGAACATCACCGTGGGCGGCATTCTCCTCCTGACGCTTGTCGTCATCGGGACATCGACTTACGTGGCGGGCCGGCGACGGGAAGGCCGGGCCTAAGGCCCTTCTAGGCCCTTAAAGACGGACCGCCCCCAGCAGCCGAGCGACCCTTCACCGCCCAGGTCGCCTGGACCCGAAGCGAAACGCCGCCCATCAGGGAGACCCGGTCGGATCCTTCGCACAATAGGAAAGACGTGCCTGATCACAGCGGCGCTCCTCGCTCTCTACCTCGCCTGGCTGATGTGGGGCACCGGTCTCTACACGGCAAGCGTCCAGCAGGGGCTGAGGGAAAACCTCGTTGAGCGGATCGAGGACCCCCGCAACGAAGCTCCCCAAGCCCAGCAGCCCCCTCAACTCCAGGGGGACGCCTGGGGGATCTTGAAGATTCCAGAGATCGATCTCGACGTGGTCGTCGTCGAGGGAGTGAGCCCCGTCGACCTCAAGGCCGGCCCCGGGCACTACATCCAGACGCCATTTCCCTGGGAGGAGAAGGGGGCGGTCGGCATCGCCGGTCACCGCACGACCTATGGTGCTCCGTTTTGGTCGTTGGATGAGCTCGACACGGGTGATCTCATCTCCCTCGCAACTGAATTCGGCGTGTTTCGCTACGAGGTAAGCCGAAGCCTGGAAGTGGAACCCTCCGCGCTGTCGGTCCTTCGGCAAACACGACGGTCCACGCTTGTGCTCACAACGTGCAGCCCGCGGTTCTCGGCGAGCCGGAGACTGATCGTGTTCGCCGACCGTATCTGAGCACGCAAGCCGGCCAAACGGATTCGACGGGGCAGAACCGTCTAGTCCGAGTGCGAATAGCCTGCCCGAAGCGTCTCGAGGTCCCGGGCGTCCGGCGCCGCGTTCTCAGGGTCGATGGGGTGCTTCATGCACGTCCTTCCGCTGCCGCGATGTTCGAGTCCGAGCGTGTGACCGACCTCGTGACACAGCACGGCTCGGACCCGTTTTGCCCCCTCCACCTCGATCGCCACTAGGGCCGACGTAATGTGGTCCCCGTACGAGGCCGTGGTCGCCTCGCCGTCGGTGCGAAGACCGGCTCGCCAGCACAGCAGGAGCGCAGCATCCGGAAGCGAATCACACCCATCCTGGGCACTCGGCCGTACGAGAAAATCAACGACTCCCGATCGCTCCCACTCCGCAAGAACTCGGTCCACCTTGGTATCGAAGTGGGCCGGGAGGGCGTTCAACACCTCGACCTGACGCCTCCCTGAACCGGCCCAGTGCTTTTCACCTTGGGACTCGCCCGCAATGGATGGCCATGGGGTTCCAAGCATCATCGCAGCGACGAGCAGGGCAAGCGTGAGGACGTGCGTGCGCTTTGGCTGTGCGGGCATCATGGGAACGCTCGGCCAAAGTATCGACGCCGCCGGCTGGACTTCTTAGCAGTGAACCCAAATTTGACCCGAAGACCCGACGCATGTCGGCCATCCGACCGACAGCGAGTCGGCCGCGGAGCCGCTCATTCTCGAACGAGGTGGTGAACTCGACCCTCGTGCGCACCCACGCGCGTCAATCCTGCTTCGGCCAATCGATCAAGCAGCTGCTCGAGGCTGCACCCAACACCTTCGTGATAGGCGAGGAAGACCTCGTCGACTCGGTCCCATGCTTCCTTCGGAGTCCGGAGAACGACGTCACACTCCGAGCCTTCAATGTTGAGCTTTACGATGAGCGTTGCATCCGTCCCCACCGCGGCTTCATGCAACACCGAGGCGAGCTGGCGCGCGTGAACTCGTTCGACACCTCTCGCCTCTTCATTGAACGTGGAGCTCAGAGAGTGGGCACGCGACTCGAGGCCGAGGTAAAGAGAAACCGTCCCCTCACGCGAGGCGACTGCCGACCGACTCGTTTTCCAGTCGAACCCTCGCGCGCGAAAGGAGTGCGCGGTTTTCTCAAGAGAGCGAAAGTTCGCACGTTCCGGCTCCAATGAAATGACCGCTCGAGCTCCTTGGAGGAGGGCATAGCTGCCGAAGTACCCGCAGTGGGCGCCGAGGTCAATGACCACTCTTCCTCGGTACGACCCCGCGTAGCAATGCCGGACGAAAATCTCATAAAAGGTTGCGACATCGGAGCGGAGATCGGTTCCGCGAAGCATGACGAAGCCGTCGCGGAGATCGATCCGATGATCATTTCGCCAAGGCGCCAGCGTTCCAACCGCGGCGCCAAGCAATTGAGCTCGCGCCCGCGCGGAGAGATTCCGCGCCCGCAGAATGTTCCATGCATACCTGGGAAGCGCAGATGACTTCGCCGGCATCTAGGGGTCAGGGTCTGCTCGAAGCGAGCCTCGCTCATCGAGCGCTGCCAAGAGCGTCGCGGCCCGGGCGTCCCACGTCGCGGACCGCAGCACCGTCACCCGTGCCTCTTTCCCGATCCTTTCCCGGAGCTTGCCTCTGATCGCTGCATCAGATCGCAGCAAGTCTACGCATAAGGCGCGGGTGATCGACCGAGCAACGGAAACCGCCGGGCGGCTAGTCGTTGTGGTCTTGGATCTGGCGGAGCGTCTCGAAATCGTGCGCGTTCGGCTTGATGTCGTACCAGGTCGGTGATTGCGTCAGGCAGGTGCCAGAACCCGCTGGCTGATGAGCGAGACCCAGGGTGTGCCCGACCTCGTGACACAGGGTGATGATGAAGTGCCGTTTCTTCGAGACATTGATGCGGGCGACTGCGGCGCCGATGTGGCGATCCTTGTAGCCAACCTGCGCGCTTCCGGCTCCGTTTGGATTTCGCTCTCGACAGATCTTGATGTAGCCGTCCGGCGGCATACCGCAGGTACCGTCGTCGGCGCCGTGCACCAAGAAGAACGCGACGAGTCCCGACTTCCTCCATGTTCGCAGGACGCGCTTGGTCCACTTGTCATAGTCGGAGGAAAGCGTCGTGAGGACGGTCATCGTTCGGACCCCGTCGCCCTCCCAGTGCGGATACCCGATCCGCTCGTTCTGCTGGTGGCTCGAGATGAGGAGCGGGAGGGCCAGGAGGACCGCGAGGATCGCGGGCAGATAGGCGCGGCGGCGGGACACTCCCATATGCCGACCGATATTCGGCGGGCGCCATCAGGAGCCTGTTCGAAGAAGGGGGGACGTTCCGCCTATTCCGGGCGCTTCGGGAGAATTCCGCTAGTCCGGATTGACTAGCGAACGAACGCCCGCTGGCTCGGAGCGATGGGCGGGTCGACGGGCGGGGAGGGGCTCGGCTCCGGCGACGGATACGGACTCTGGGGCGGGTCGAAGTCGTACTGGTACGAAGGCTTGTTGTCCTTATGGTGCTGGATTCGTCTGAGGGTGCGGTAGTCGTGTTGATTGGGTCTCAGGTCGGTCTGGAAGTTGACCGGATAGGACAAGCAGGAGTTGGAACTCTCGGGCTGATGGAGAAGGCCGAGCGCGTGGCCGAACTCGTGACACAGAGTCGTCAGGAAGTAGCCCTCGGAATACATGTTGATCCGGGCAACCGCGGAAACGACGTGGCGGTCGTTGTAGCTGAGCTGGGTGTTCCCCCCGTCTCGTGGATTCGCCTCCTGACAGATCTTGACGTAACCGTCCTTCGGCAGCGTGCAGGTCCCGTTGTCCCCACCCCGGAAGAGCTTGAACCGAAAGGCGTTGGACTTCCTCCACCATCCCAGCACCTGAAGCACCCAATCGTCGTAGCTCGTCGGCAACGTGGTGATGACCTTGACGACTCGCTTCCCGTTGCCCTTCCAGTGCTGGTAGTCGACGCCCGGTTGCTGTTGATGATTGGCGAGGAGGCGCCCGGGCAGGAACAGTGCAAGCGCAAGAAGGAGCGCGACGATCGCGCCCACCCTTCCTCGGAACCTCATTGTTCTCGCCACCAGTCGGACTTTTCGCGGGATATCCGTGTATTTCGTATCGGGCGGCGTATTGGAGCATCTTTAGCCGCTCGGCGCTAGTCAGCGTCCGGTCGGGGGAGCAGACCCGCCTGCTCGATCACACGCCTCACAGCGTCTTGTCGTCCGAGGCCCATGACGTGAACCCCCGAGATTCCCGGGATCGCTCGCAGCGCGTCGATCACCTCGACAGTCAGGTCGACGCCTTCATTCGCAGCCTCCCCGCCTGCCTCCTCGAGACGTTGAACGACGGCATCGGGGACGACCACGCCGGGCAGATGTTCCCGCATGTAGCGAAGCATGGCCGGGCTCCGCGGGGGTGCGACGCCGACGAGCACGAACAGCCGCTCGAGGACCCCTCGGGACCGGAGGCGCTCCGCCCAGGCGCCTAGAGCGTCCACGTCGTATGCGATTTGGGTCTGCACGAAATCGGCGCCCGCATCGGCTTTCTGCTCGAGGCGGGCCGGGTCGTACACGGGCTCGAGTGGCACGTCCGCGACCCCCACGAAGTACCGGGGGGCCGCCTCGATCTCGGCGCCCGACAGCAGCTCGCCTCGATCGCGAAGCCCCACGGCGAGCCGGACGAGGTCCAGGACGCTCAGGTCGTGGACCGCGCGCGCGTCGGGATGATCGCCGGCCCGGACGGGATCGCCCGTGAGACACAGCACGTTCCGCGCGCCGAGCGCCCAGGCGCCGAGAAGCTCGGCGGTCAGGCCCAAGCGATTTCGGTCACGCGTCGTCAGCTGGACGACGGGCTCTAGGCCGACCCCGGCCACGATCGCCGCGCCGGCGATCGCCGACATGTGCGCGGAGGACGTGGGATTGTCGGTGACGTTGACCGCGTCCGCGTACCCGATAAGGGTTCGCGCCTGGCTCTCGACGACGGAGCGGTCGGCGCTTCTCGGCGGCACGACCTCCGCGGTCACCGCGAAGCCCGGTTCGTGGAGGATTCGCTCGAGGCGACTCTCCGCCCGAAGGCTCACGAGCCGGGAACGACCCGCTCGGCGGCGGTCACGGTGTTGACGAGCAGCATCGCTACCGTGAGCGGGCCCACACCCCCGGGGACGGGCGTGATCGCTCCCGCGACTTCCGCCACCTCGTCGTAGGCGACGTCGCCGACTAGCCCATCGGGTGTCCGGTTCACACCAACATCGATCACCGTGGCGCCGGGCTTCACCATGTCGGCCGTGACGGTCCGCGCCCGGCCGGCGGCGACGACCAGGATGTCCGCGCGGCGAGTGTGGGCGGCGAGGTCCTTCGTTGCCGTATGGCACACGGTGACCGTCGCGTTCCCACGAGGACTCTTCTGGGCGAGCATGATGGAGAGCGGCATCCCGACGAGCTGTCCACGTCCGACAATGACGACCTCGGCCCCGTCGGTCGGGATCCCGGTTCGCTCGAGGATCTCCAGGATTCCGTACGGAGTCGCCGGCAGGAAGAGCGCCTCCCCGCGAACGAGCCGCCCGACGCTCGCCGGGGTCAGCGCGTCGACATCCTTTCTCGTGGCGATCGCCTCGTGCACGGCGAGCACCGAGATGTGGTCGGGTAGCGGTAGCTGGACCAGGATCCCGTGAACGGAGGAATCCTCGTCCAGCATCCGGATCAGATCGAGCAGCTCGTCCTCGTCGACGTCGCCCGAGAGATCGTGCCGCTCCGAGTGGACTCCCACCTCGGCGCAGGCCTTCTGCTTCTGTCCGACGTAGATCTTTGACGCCTCGTCGTCACCCACCAGGACGGCCGCGAGCCCCGGCGTGATTCCCTGCGCCGCAAGCCCTTTCACGCGCTCGGCGAGCTCGCCGCGAATCTGAGCGGCGATCGCCTTCCCGTCCAGAATCCGTGCTGTCATCCGCGCCTCATCCTAGGTGGCTCGACGTCGGCACGGCCGGCCCAACCAGGCTGGGCGCGGTTAGAGGATCTGGGAGAGGAAGAGCTTCGTTCGCTCGTGCTCGGGCTTGCTGAAGAAAGTCTTCGGCGCCGCTTCTTCGACAACGCGGCCCTCGTCGAACATCGCGACGCGATCGGCGACCTCCTTCGCGAAGCCGATCTCGTGGGTGATGACGATCATCGTCATGCCCGACAGTGCCAGCTCTTTCATGACATCGAGGACCTCCTTGATCATCTCGGGGTCGAGCGCGGAGGTCGGCTCGTCGAAGAGCATGAGTTTTGGCTGCATCGCGAGCGCGCGAGCGATCGCGGCGCGCTGCTGCTGACCGCCCGATAGCTGTCCGGGGTACTTGTGCGCCTGCTCGGGAATTTGCACGCGCTCGAGAAGCTGCATTGCGGCATCCTCCGCCTGCTTCCTCGCGGATCGTTTGACCTGTCGCGGCGCGAGCGTGATGTTCTCGAGCACGGTGAGGTGCGGGAACAGGTTGAACGACTGGAAGACCATCCCGACCTCCTTACGGATCTCCTGAATGTTCCGCAGATCTGGGGTCATCTCGATTCCGTCGACGACGATTCGGCCTCGGTCGTGCTTCTCCAGCCGATTGAGACAGCGAATGAAGGTCGATTTCCCAGACCCGGAGGGCCCGACGACGACGAGTACCTCTTGCCTCGCGACGTGAAGGTCGATGCCGCGAAGCGCCTGGAAGTCGCCGAACCACTTCTCGACCCCCTCGCACTCGACCATGGCGCCATCGCCGCCGCCTTCCGCGGCCCACCCCGCCTCTGTCACTTGTGCGCTCATCGCTCACCTACTCCCAGTCGTTGCTCGAGCCGTTGGCTCTGTCGTGACATCCAGTATGCCCCGACCCAGAAGACGAACGAAACGAAGAGGAACACTTCCGCCTGGAGACCCTGGGCGCGGAAGTCAGCTTGCGCAGTGACGATCTCCCCGATTCTCAGGAAGTCCACGAGCCCGATGATCCCTACGAGCGACGTGTCCTTGAAGAGACTGATGAAGTGCCCAACCATCGCCGGGATCACCGACCGGAGCGCCTGGGGCAGAACGACGAAGCCCATCACCCGAAAGGGCGAAAGCCCGAGAGCCTGGGCGGCCTCGATCTGGCCCCGCGGTACGGCTTGCAGGCCGCCGCGGACGACTTCGGCGGCATAGGCCGCAGAGAAAAGCGTGATCGCAATGAGGGCGCGGGTCACCACGCCGGGTTTCGGGAACCCGGCGGGAACGAAGAACCCGAG
>JBOGWA010000075.1:0-9875 GCA_050693155.1 Actinomycetota bacterium
CGTCCAGCCGGCCTGGTCACCCGACGGGTTGTTGATCGCGTTCGCGACGAACCGCGACGGAAGCCTCCAGGTCTACGGGATGCGTGCCGACGGGTCCGGGCAATCGAACCTCACCCGCGCGTCGGGCAACAACGAGAACCCCGACTGGATCCCGTGAGTGCCTACTCCCATTCGATGGTGCCCGGCGGTTTCGATGTGACGTCGTAGACGACCCGGTTGACGCCGGGGACCTCACCAACCAGCCTCGAGGAGATCCGCTCGAGGACATCGTGCGGAAGCCGCGCCCAATCTGCGGTCATGGCGTCCTCGCTCGAGACGGCACGAACCACCACCGGATGCTCGTAGGTCCGTCCGTCCCCCATCACCCCGACGCTCCGGAGCGTGAGCAGGACGGCAAACGCCTGCCAGAGCGTTCGCTCCAACCCCGCGCGACGGATCTCCTCGGTCACGATACGATCGGCCGCCCGGAGAAGATCAAGCCGTTCCGGTGTGATCTCGCCGACGATTCGAACCGCCAGGCCCGGACCCGGAAACGGCTGGCGCCACACCATCTCCTCCGGGAGCCCGAGCTCCTCGCCCACGCGGCGGACTTCGTCCTTGAAGAGGTCGCGTAACGGCTCGACGAGCTCGAAGTCCATTCGCTCCGGGAGCCCTCCGACGTTGTGGTGGCTCTTGATCTTGGCGGCCGTTCGGCTGCCCGACTCGATCACGTCTGGATAGAGGGTGCCCTGCACGAGGAAGCCGGCACTCCGGCGCTCCCGAGCGACTTCCTCGAAGACACGAATGAACTCCTCCCCGATGCGGCGTCGCTTCTCTTCGGGATCCTTCACACCGTCGAGCGCCTCGAGGAACCGACCCTCCGCCTTGACGTGGACGAGCGGCACTTGGAAATGACGGGCGAACGTCTCCTCGACCTGTTCCGGCTCGCCGTCCCGAAGGAGTCCGGTGTCGACGAACACGCAGGTCAATCGGTCGCCAAGGGCGCGGTGCACGATCAGCGCGGCGACTGCCGAGTCGACGCCACCCGAGAGCGCGCAGAGGGCTTCACCGTCCCCGACCTGAAGCCGAACCCGTTCCACCGAGCGCTCGATGACGTTCACCGGGGTCCACTCCGGGAGCAATCCGCACGCGTCGTACAGGAACCGTTTCAACATCTCCATCCCGTGGTCGGTGTGCAGCACCTCGGGGTGGAACTGGACACCGTAGAGCCCCCGTTCCGGATCTTCCATAGCGGCAACGGGCGTGGCCGATGTCCTCCCCGTGACCCGGAAGCCCGGCGGGGGGTGGGTCACGGCATCCGCGTGGCTCATCCATACGGTTTGGTGGGAGGGGAGGTCTCGGAGGAGAAGGCCCGGCTCGGCAACCTCCAGCACCGTCTTTCCGTACTCGCGAATCCCGGACGCCTCGACCTCGCCTCCCAACGTCATGGCCATGGCCTGCTGTCCGTAGCAGATGCCGAGCACCGGCAGGCCCAGATCGAGCATCCCCGGATCGAGCCGGGGCGCGCTCGGCGCGTAGACCGACGCAGGCCCGCCCGATAGGATGAGCGCCGCCGGCCGGCGACGGGCGAGATCCCTCGGGTCCGCGTCGTGAGGAACGATCTCGGAGTACACGTGGCAATCCCGGATACGACGAGCGATGAGCTGCGCGTACTGGGCGCCGAAATCGACGACCAGGACCGTCGGCGGGTGCTCGGTCGTCGGCATCACTCTAGCGTATCGCCCTTCGAGAACGGATCGCCGAACGATAGGCATGCTCGAGATCCTTCAGACCCTGGTCGGGACCGTGGCGTTCTCGCCATTGGGTCCACGCCCCCGCGCCGAGTCGCTCGGAGTCCGCGTCGGACCCCAGCCGAAGGATCGCGTGTTCCCACGCGACCGCATCCCCTGGAGGAAGAAGCAGCCCGGAGACGTCATGCTGAACGGTTTCGGCCATGCCCCCGACCTCGCTCGCGAGGACGGGAACGCCTGCCGAGAAGGCCTCGAGCAGGATCCGTCCTGCGGGCTCTTGCCACAGGGACGGGACGAGGATGGCCCTCGCGCCGGACACGAGCGCTGAGACATCTTCTGGCGGGACCGGCCCTCTGAACTCGACGCCAGGCGGTGCAAGAGCCCGCAGGCGCTCCAGCTCGGGCCCCTCACCGACCACGACGAGCGGACTCGCAACCCTCCGCCAGGACCCAAGGATGGACGCCAGCCCTTTTTCCCGCGCGAGGCGTCCGAGGAAGAGGAAGTAGTCCCCAGGGCCCGTGCGGCGGGGGCTGGGCCAGGAGAAGTGGGGTTTCACCACCACCGACTCTTCGGGAAGCCCCCCCTCGACGTGCTTCGCGCGGACGAACTCGCTCACGGCGAGAAAGCGATCTACCAGACCGAACGTCTTCGTTGCGCGGTGGAGACCGAGCGAGAACGCCAGAGCCGCACTCCCAGGGAGGGAACCGCGGTAACACCGATACCGAATTCCCGGCAACGGGAACCGTCCCACGCACAGTTCACATGAGGCCCCATTCCGAACGAGCGTGGCGGGGAGACAGAGCAGCCGGTAGTTGTGCAGCGTCATGACCACCGCCGCTCCACCCGCTCGCGCTACGCGAATCACCGCCGGGGAGAGACTGGGAAACAGGTTGTGGACGTGCACGACGTCGGGTTGGTCGGCCTCGGTGAGCGCCCGAACGCGCCGCGCGGCCGACCGAGACCAGATCGCGTCGAGCCCCGTCTGCAGCAGGCCCATCCCAGCAGTGGATCGCGGGCGAGGCTCCCACACACGGACGTCGTGACCGGCCTCCCGAAGCAGCCTGGCTTCGGACTCCACAACTTGGTTCTCACCCGACACGGCGCCGAGGTAGCGCGAGTGAAGGATCAGAACCTTCACGAAGGCTCGGCCTCGGGCTCCGGTTCAGAGAGCGCCAGGGCCGTCATCGCTGCAACGAAGAGCATGAACGGGGGCTGCTCCCACCAGTCGAATGCAACTGCCAGGACCGCCCCCATCGCCCAGCCGGCTCCTGCGACTCTTGCCTCCGGCAACGGGGTCCGACGGAGGGCGCGTACTAACCAGACGAGCCCTGCGACGTAGACGCCGAATCCAACAAGACCGAGGTCGCCGAGCACACCGATCGCGCTCGACAGCCCGGAGTTCACCGATGAAAGCGTTTGCCCCGGATAGCTGAGAACGCGTGCTGCTGCCTGGAGCGTCACGGGGTTGGCCTCCAAGTCCAACAATCGGAGCGCCGACTTCGGGCTGACGAAGTAGTCGGTGGTGAGGAACGCCGCGCGGGTCACAGTCGTTGCCGGGCCGACCCCGAAGAACAGTGATGCCGGATCCTTGCTGATCTCCTCCGTAACGATATCGAAGGCGACGAGCTTTCCACTCGTGTCCGACACCGCACGGTCGAGAACCCTCAAGACCGGCTCCGCCGGCAGAACCGGCAGGAGTGCCAGGCTCACCGCGCCGGCGACCAGGAGGATGGAACCGGCTTTGCTGAATCGGCTCGCATGCCTCGAGACCGACCCGAGAAAGGCGACAGGGAGCGCGAGGGCGACCTGTCGCACGATCGCCAGCAGGGGCCACGCGAAGAAAGCGACGGCCAGAAGCAGCGTGCCGAGGCGTCGGGCCCCTCCCCTCGCGAGGATCCAAAAGCCACCCAGCACCATGAGGCCGGACATCGCTTTGGTGCCACCCAACGTTCCGTGGAGCGTGCCCAGAAGGGGGTCCCCGATCCCAAACGCTGCGACCTGCCAGACGCCGACCGGAAGTTGAATGATGAGGAGGCCCCCCAGCGTGCCGAACAAGATACGGCGCATTCGTCTGGAAGGGGGATCGATGAGGAGCGCGGCAAGAACCGCGAACGGCTCACCGAGAAGGGCGAGAAACAATACCGGCCGGAGCGCCTCCGATGGATGAAATGCCCATGAGGCAACGACGGCAGCCGAGAGAGCCGCCAGCAGGCGAACCGCGCTCCGTGCCGGGGGCGACCACCTTCGAGCTCTCAGCAGCGCCGCGGCCAGCGCCGCCCAGGCCATCGGAATATCTGCGAACGCCATGACGTCGGGCAGGAGCCCAACACCGACGAGTCCTCGAAGAGCAATGGCCGAGACGAGCGCTGCCGAAACCCAAATCGCCGCCGGCGCCGCAAGCAACAGCAGCCCGTAGATGATGGCGGCGATCACGAAGGTGAGATTGGCGTCCAACGTGGTTGCCGCTCCCAGGAGCACGGCGGCGGCAACCGTCAGGCCGATCCCCATCAGACGTCCCATCGAGAGGGTTCGAGTGAGGCTGCCCGCGGTCACGCCGTCGAACATCATCGCGAAGGCCCCGACGGGCGGCTCGGCCCAAGGAGTTCCGCAATTCTTCTCACGCCATGCGCCGGCACCTGCCAGAAGTGATCGAGGTCCCAGGCGTCGCGGAGGAACCCAGGAAGGCTCCTGAGGGCGCGCCCGAAACCCTCGCCCGCCGTGAAATGCCCGTAGCGAACGAGGGCGGGGGAAACGAACGGCCGCCAGCGCTCGTCCGCCCACGCAAGCACCCGGTCTCGAATGGTTGCCCTTGCCGCCGCGAGCTCCTCGAGAACCGCCTCAGGAACCGGAGCGCCGAAGCGGGCGGAGAGATACGCGAGGATCCGATGGATCCTGAGAAACGCTCGTCGCCTGAGCGCCTGCTCGACAAACCGGGCCCAGTCGAACCGCTCGCCGGTCGCCATGAGGATCGTCATGGCATCGACGGGCCAGGCGAGCGAGCCTCCCGACCGTGCTCCGTGCAGGCAGATATGCAATAACTGATCGGAGGGCTCGAGCCCCCGAGTCCTCGCACCATCGAGATCCAGAGCCACCGACTTGTCCCAGAAGTCATCGTCCGAATGCTCGATGGAACCGGGAAGCGCGAGCTCGGGCGATATCTGCCAGTGAAGGTCGCAGCTATAGCCCCGGGTGTCGACGAAGTTCCCGCTGTGCTGACAGCGAAGAGCGCGATCGACGTTCGCCGATCCGGCAGACCAGCCACGCTGTTGCAGCAGTTTGATGGCCTCCCGCGCTCGCCCTCGCGGCACGAGAACGTCGACATCCGCCATCGGTCGTACGCCAAGATCGCGATAATACTGGACGAGCAGCGCGGCCCCCTTGAGAGCCATAGTTGGAATCCCCTGTTCCGCGAAGTCAGTCACGACCCCCTTCAGCGCTTCAATCAGGATGTGGTTGCGCGACCAGGCCACCAGGTACTCATCCCGAAACCGGGCAACCTCAGGGTCGTCGATTTCCGCCGTCTCGAGACGCCGATAGATCATCGGCAGGAGGGCTGCGGCGCCGGCCGGCAGCCGACCGTTCTGGATGAATGGACGCGCCCTTCGCCAGGCTGACACCGGGCCCTCGGCGCCGGGAAGAGCAACACGAATCACCGCCTCCTGGGCCTCCGAAGGCCACCGCCCGCCCCTCCCACCACCCCACATGTCCATCACTATGTCGGAATCGAGCACGACACGCGCCACACCGCGCGTCCGGGCCGGACGTTGTTAGAATCGGCCGCCCAAGCGCACTCCCTCTATGATCGCCGACAACCGACCCGAAGAGCAGCAGTGGCAGATTCAGCGTCAGTTGCTGACGCTCAGACGTCGGAAATGGATCGTCCTGGCCGTTACGGCCCTCGTGACCATCAGCGCCGTGGGCTTTTCGCTGCTCCAAGATGCCGTCTATACCTCCACCGCGAAGGTGCTTGTGAATGCAATCTCAACCGACCCAAGCGCGTTCGGCTCTGACGATCCAAATCTGGAAACGGAGCGAGAACTCGCCTCCTCGCGATCGGTTGCCGAGCTGGCCTCTACGAAGATCGGAGCGGCTGAGGATGCGGCCTCGCTCGTGGAGAACCTCAGCGTCGACGTTGTGACGGGGACCGAGGTGCTCGAGATCAGCTACGACGCCGCAGCGCCTGGCGAGGCCCAAGACAGGGCGCAAGCGTTCGCGGACGCCTACCTCTCGTTCCGGCTCGAGCAAGCGGTCGACGAGTTTCTCGCTGCATCCGATGCGATCCAGGGGAGAATCGAGAAGCTTCAAGAGGAACTGGTCGAGCTCGAGGAACAAGGCGGGGGGGGCGGCGGAGCGATCGGTTCGGAAGAAAGCGACATCTTCGCCCAAATAGCGGTGCTCCGTGCAGAACTTGGAGAGCTGACTCCGCCCGAGGGGTTGCGCGTCGGGCGGGTGGTCGAGCCCGCCGACCTTCCGGAGTCCCCCAGCAGCCCGATCCTGCCATTGAACGCCGGTGTAGGGGGCATGCTTGGCCTCATCCTCGGAGGCGCCGTCGCTCTCCTCCGCGAACGACTCGATGACCGTCCAAGAGGTCGCCACGATCTCGAGGCTCTCGCGGGCGCACCGGTGCTCGGTGTGATCCCGCGTGTCCACGACTGGCGGAAAGCGTCCGAGGCGCGACTCGTGACCGTTACCAACCCGCGATCATCATCTGCCGAGGGGTACCGAACGCTTCGAACAGGGTTGCTCTTCGCGGCCTCCCAGAACCGAGCTCAGGCCATCATGGTGACGAGCCCCCACGCGGGGGATGGGAAGACCACGACGGCAGCCAACCTGGCAATCGCGCTCGCGCAGGCGAACAAACGCACGATTCTTGTTTCCGCCGACTTCCGGCGACCGAGACTCCAGAAGTTCTTCAGCGCGAGCGGTAACAACAGTGAGGGCCTCACCGCAGTTCTCTCCGGCCAGTCCCGTCTCGAGCAGGCAATCGTCAACCCGGGCATCGAGGGACTGCGAATCCTCTTTAGCGGGAATGTGCCTGGGAATCCGGCCGAGCTGCTCGGGTCCGAGGCCATGGCGAAACTGATCGAGGAGCTGAAGGGGATCGCCGACTTCGTCATTCTCGATTCGGCGCCCGTCTTGGCGGTCGCAGATGCAATGACCCTAGCGCCTCGCGTGGACGCCGTTCTGCTCGTCGCCAGCGCAGAGACCACAACCCGGAGCGCGCTCTCCCACGCTCGCGAGCAGCTCGCGCAGGTCAATGCGATGCTCACGGGAGTCGTGCTGAATGAGCTCGACCCTACCAAGGCCACGACGTACCCCTACTACTACGGTTACTACTACCCCACATATCCGGCGGACGACGAAGCGGACAAGAACCTCACCGATATCAAACCGGTGGGACCCGAGGGAGTCACCCGGCCCCTTGAACGAAGCACCTGGGAGGCGCGAAGACCGCCGGACACCCGGAGCTGGGAGACGGCGCGCCCGGCGCATCCCGAGCCCGAGGGCGAGAAGCGAGAGTGGGGGCCGCCGGCTCCCAGATGAGCAGTCCGAGGCACGCCCGCAGGGGCCGCCGTCGGGGGACCATCGTCGGGCTGACCATCGGACTCATCATCTTCGCGATCTTCACTGCCGTTCCCGCACTTCGAGCCCGAAGCGAGCTCGTGAGCGCTCGGCGCGAGATCCTGTTTGCGAGCCAAGCACTGCTGGAGGGAAACGTCGAGACGGCCTCAGCGGCGCTGAGCAGCGCCCGGGAGTACTTTGAGAACGCGCGCTCCGCCGTCCAGAACCCCGCCCTCCGGCTCGTGTCGTTGCTTCCGATTCTCGGACGAAATCCCGACGCCGTTTTGGACATCGCCGAAGCCGGCCGTCTCGTCGCGACCGCCGGGAGCCAGATGTTCGAAACCATCGCGTCGGCTCCGGAAGGTCTTGGCGGTCTGACACCTCGCCGTGGGCGCTTCCCGGTCGAGGAGCTCCGCCGGCTGGCCGCGCCGCTCGAGCGCTCCCGCGGGCTGATCGAAGAAGCGACAGAAATCCTTCACGACAGCCCCGACAGCTTGTTATTCGGTCCCGTCGCGAATGCACAAGACGAGCTCGAAACCGGACTCCAAAGACTCTCTCAGGCGATTCGTACTGCCGATGCTCTCGCGGGCGCTCTACCGAGCTTCCTCGGGGATCAGGAGACACGCCGCTACTTCTTCGGAGCGCAGAATCCCGCCGAGCTCCGGGGCACCGGGGGTGTCATCGGCGCCTTTTCGATCGTGACGATCAAAGACGGACGGCCGACCTTCGGGCCCTTCCTGCCGACACAGGTCCTGCGAGACGCGAACCCGCGGGAGGTGGACCCGCCAACCCCGAGCTACGCCGAACGCTACGACCGTTTCGGAGGCGCCGCGACCTGGCTGCGCCTCAATATGACGCCGGACTTTCCCTCGACCGCGATGGCCATCGAGCAGCTGTTCGAGCGCGTTACCGGCGAGCGACTCGACGGTGTCCTCCTCGCCGATCCCTTCGCGCTCGCGGGACTCCTCCGCGTCACGGGACCCGCGGAGGTTCCGGCGCTCGGCGTCACCGTCGATGCGTCGAACGTCGTCCCGTTCGTCACCAACCGAGCGTACGCCGCCTTCCCTGCCACCTTTGGTGGACAGTTCGACCGTAAGGGCGTCCTCGGCGACGTCGCGACCGGGGTGGTCGGCCGATTCCTGTTCGGTGGCGCGCGAGCGGCCCCCCAGATGACACTTCGCGCGCTGGCGGACATCGCCCGCGGAGGCCACCTCCACTTACACTCCACGAACCCAGGAGAACAGGCGGCATTCGAGCAGGCCGGCGCCGCCGGCATGCTCCCCTCCGGGGATGGTGACTTCCTCGCGGTCATCGCGAACAATCTGGGCGCGAACAAGCTGGACGTCTTTGCGGCGCGGACGGTCTCGTATGACGTTCAGCTTCGCCCGAACGGAACTGCGGCCGCACGGGCAACGGTCGACATTCGGAACCAGACACCCGCTACGGGGCAGCCCCGGTACGTCGTCGGTCCGTATCCGGGGATCTCGAAGAAGGGCGAGAGCGTCACCTACCTGAGTGTGTACTGCGCGACAACCTGCCGCCCGTCGGAGCCCAGGGACGGCGTCGAGCGGGAGCTCGGCCATCCGGTGTTTGCGTCCCTGGAACGAATCCCGAGCGGCGAGTTGAGCTCATCCTCCTACGAGTGGGATGTCCTCGAGGCCTGGGAGGGAGAGCCCGGAGGGGGAACGTACCGCCTCACGGTCCACGATCAGCCGACCGTCCGGCCCACTGAGGTGAGGATCGCCGTTCGAGTCCCGGACGGGATGCGGATCACGAGTGCGACCCCGGAGATGGAGATTGCTAGAACTCAGGCGGTCTGGTCCGGTGTGGCCCGGGGTCCGCTTTCGTTCGAGGTTCGCTTCGAGCGTTCGTTCTGGGGGCGACTCGCGGATGCGCTCTTCCGGTTCAGCGGCGGACGCCTGGTGGGTCCCCGCTAATCGGTCTCCTCGCCGTCGATCTCGACCACGAGACTCTTCTCGACGAGGGAACCAACGAACGCTTCGATATCGGCGCGGGCACGATCCGCATCGACGTCGTACTGGGCGCTGATGTTCTCGACGACCTCGTCGATCGTCTTCCCCTGAGCGATGAGCTCCCAAACGCGCGGCCCAACCCCCCGTGCGGCGAAGAACGTTCCTTGCTCGAGGTCGAGCAAGACGGTTTCGCCTTCGACCTCACGTGCGGAGACCCACTCCGGAACACGGAGACGTTTCAAAGAGCCTCCTCCTTCAAGGATTCGAGCGTCGAACGTGGGGCCCATTCTATGAGTGTCGTGGGGAGGTTGACGACGCCTTCCCTGAGGGATACTCTTTCTCCCATGGATTCTTACGAAGCCCCGACGCTCGAGCCTCTGGGTGGTGTGTGGACCACCACGCACGGCCAAACCACCGACGCCGGTGGGGGCGGAGCGTAACCCCAAACCTAGCAGAGCCGACTAACCCCGCCGCGAATCGTCGACTCGAACTTTTATCGCCTGTAGGGCTCGGAGCGTCGTATCCGCAACTTGCTTCCTTGTCTCGGGGCCACCCCATGCCCATGCGTTCTGAATCCTCAGCAGAGCCACATAGACGTCTTGACGTAGAC
>JBOGWA010000076.1:0-3209 GCA_050693155.1 Actinomycetota bacterium
GGCTTCTCCTGGATCGACCTGCCCGTTCTGGGCGCGAAGGAGCCGAATCACGACCGGGGAGTCGTCGACTCCGAGCCTGGCCTCTACTTCGTCGGTCTCAAGTTCCTCTATTCGAAGTCGTCAGAGCAGATTCACGGGGTGGGTCGCGACGCCGCCCACATCGCCGGGATCATCGCTGCCCGGCACGAGCAGGGGGTGACCGTCCCTCGGTGAGGGACCGGTGCCGGGAGGCTTGGTCCAGCCTTGCTTCTCTGCCTAGTCTCGGGTGTGGATACGAGTTCACGCGGAATCTGTGCGGAATCTTGCAGGGAGGTCGAGGGCCCTTCTCGGCTGGAAACCCGCCTGTGACCTGCGCCTTTACTTCGTGGGCGCTCCAGGTTTCGAACCTGGGACCTCCGCCTTGTAAGGGCGGCGCTCTCCCGCTGAGCTAAACGCCCCGCTCGGCTATCGTAGCGCCTGAGCCATGACCGACTTTCAGACGATCGCCTACACCGTGAGCGACGGCGTCGCGACGATCGAGCTCGCGCGTCCGGAGAAACGGAACGCGATCGACGAGACCATGTTCCGGGAGCTCGGGCGCGCCGCCGAGCAGGCCGCCGAGGACCCGGAGGTCCGCGTCGTCCTGGTGAAGGGGCAGGGACCATCGTTCTGCGCAGGGATCGACCTCAACTTCCTTGCACAGTTGAGCGGTCTCGTCGGCGCGTCGCCGCGGGACTTCATCGAGCTCGCGCAGCGTCCCGCGCGACTGCTCCACCTCATGGAGAAACCGACCATCGCGGCCGTCCGGGGCCACGCACTGGGCGCCGGCTTTCAGCTGGCCCTCGCGTGCGATCTCCGGATCGCAGCCGAAGATGCGCAGTTCGCGATCTGGGAGCTCCGCTACGGAATCATCCCCGACCTCGGCGGGAACGAGCCGCTGGCAAGTCTCGTTGGGATTGCGCGCGCGAAGGAGATCGTGTGGACCGGACGTCTCGTCACCGCCGACGAAGCGGATCGAATCGGCCTGGTGAATCGGGTCGTTCCGGCGGAAATGCTCCAGAAAGAAACAGAAGCCCTCGTCGAAGAGCTTGCCGCGGCGCCTCCGATCCCTCTGGCCTTGACAAAGGCCATCTACAACCGGATCGACGAAACTCCATACGAGGCCGTGTTGGAACGAGAAGCCGAGTCGCAACTGAAGGCTCTCGCGAGCGAGGACCACAAGGAGGCGGTCGCGGCCTTCCTCGAAAAGCGCCCTCCCCGCTACAGCGGGCGCTAGCGCATCCCTAAACGAGGTTTCGCCCCCCGGCGTAGCGGGAAAACAACGCTCAGGGGGTGAGCGCTTTGGCGATACCGAGGCATCGACTGTCCGAAACAGAACGCGACTTCCTCCGCCGTCACCTACGGGTTCTTCCGCCGGTGGACCCGGAGGAGTCGATCGTGGTTCATGCACGAACCTGTCCAAACTGCGGGTACCAGGGCACGTTCCGGTTCGATCCGGAGGGTTCCTGGAGCGAATGCCCGAAATGCCAGAAGTTCGTCTAGGTCGTTTTCGCTCGCCCGCATTCGCTATGGTCGGCCGCGATGCCGAGCGGCCGATACACCGTGATGGACGGAGACGGAAATCCCGTCGGCACGGAGGGGTTTCGATGCGCGCCGGGCCCGGCGGGGTGGCGATACTTCGCGACGATCGACACCTCCGCCCCCGAGCCACACAGGGAGACAGTGGACTTGGTCGTTGACGGAGACTGGCGTCTCGTCCGCCTCCGGATCGAAACCGGAACGCACGATCTCGAGCTGGCCCCCGTCGATCAGGGCGAACGGCTCGTGGGCAGTCTTGACGGTGAACCGCTCGAGCTCCCCTGGGGCCCGGAGATCGAGATCGACTATCTCTCCCCCTCGTTCAACGCCGTGACGGCCAAACGACTCGGTCGCACCGAGGACATCGACGTCGTCTTCCTGAAACCCGTCACGTGCGAGCCGATCCGGGCCCGCCAGCGCTACGAACACTTCGGCACGGAGAAGAAGGAAACTCCGGTGGGGACCTTCGAGGCCGCGCGATGGCAGTACACGGCCCTTGGCTCGGGCTTCACCCGCCCCTTCTGGCTGGCGGGCGACGTCGTTGTCTCATATGAGGACGTCTTCGAGCTGGCCGTTTACGAACCGGGTTCCGGTATCGCTCCGCTCGAGGACGGCCGCCTCTAGCGGGTTGAGTTCTTCTGCTTCAATCCCGCGAACGCGTTGCTCACGAGCTCGTCTTGCTCCTGCCTGTGGATCCGAAGGCTTCCGGTCGCGGGGCTCGAACGGTCGTCGCGAGAGATCACGGTGAGCTCCCGGCCGAGTACCCGGCGAACCTGCAGGTCGACGAAGCGCCACGAGCCCATGTTCTCCGGCTCCTCTTGCACCCAGAAGAGCTCGTCGGCGCCGACCATCGGCTCGAGTTCCTCCTTCAGTTGTTGCGCAGGGAAGGGGTACGGCTGCTCCAGCCGAAGGATCGCGGCGCCCTGGACCTCGTGCTCGCTGCGGTATTTTGCGAGATCGTAGAAGACTTTTCCCTGACAGAGGATCACTCGCGAAACTTCTCCCCGAGACGCCGCCTCGGCGTCCGCCAGCACCTCCCGGAATCCTCCGGTCGTGAAATCGTCGGCGGCGCTTCTGGCCGCGGGAAGCCTGAGCAGCGACTTCGGCGTCATCACGATGAGCGGCTTCCGGACCGCTCGGTGCGCCTGGCGCCTCAGCACGTGGAAGTACTGGGCCGGCGTGCTCGGCACGACGACCTGGATGTTGTCGTCGGCGGCCAGGTCCAGGAACCGCTCGATGCGAGCGCTCGAGTGCTCGGGGCCCTGCCCTTCGTAGCCGTGCGGAAGCAAGAGGACGAGCCCCGAAACCTGACCCCACTTGTCTTCCCCAGCGGCGATGAACTGGTCGATGATGAACTGGCCGCCGTTAACGAAGTCACCGAATTGCGCCTCCCAGAGAACGAGCGATTCGGGGTTCGCCACCGAGTAGCCGTACTCGAAACCGAGTGCCGCGAACTCGGAGAGAAGGCTGTCGCACGGGTGAAAGGCGCCCGTGCAATCCAGGATCGCCCGGAGCGGCAGGTACTCCTCGCCGGTTTCTTGATCGACGAGAACCGAATGCCGCTGGCTGAACGTGCCGCGCCTCGTGTCCTGTCCGGTCAGACGGATCGAGGTTCCTTCTCGGAGAAGCGAGCCGAACGCGAGCGCTTCGGC
>JBOGWA010000077.1:0-19483 GCA_050693155.1 Actinomycetota bacterium
ACGTGCATGTGGGCAACGCTCTGACTCACCCGGTTGTTGATCGCGACGAAGGAGCCTTCGGCGTCCAGACCCTCTTCCATCGCCCTTGCGAGAAGCTGTGCATTCGCGAAGAAGGGCTGCAGCAATCTCTGCGGGAGGTCCGAAAGGGTTTCGTGATGCTCGCGCGGAACCAGGAGCGTGTGGCCGGGAAAGATGGGTCTCTGGTCGAGGAAGGCGACTGTGGGATCGTCCTCGAATACGAGGAACGCGGCGTCGGCTCCCGACGCGATCCGGCAGAACGCACAATCGGCCCCCACGGCTCGGGAAGTATCACACGGCCTTGCCCGCCGTCCACTCTCGGTAGAGTCTCGGCATGAGCCCGCCTCCGCTGTCGCGTCGCGATTTCCTCAAAGCGGCCGGTTCGGCTGCGTTGGTTGCCGGCACGGGGCTCGCGAGCCGGCCGACCGGAATCCTTGCCGCCCCCGGCTCGTCGCCGTTCCAACACGGGGTCGCCTCGGGAGACCCGGTCCCCGATGGCATCGTTCTCTGGACGCGGATCACACCGACTCCGAGGGCGAAACCGGGGTCCGGGATCGGCCCTGCCGTTCCCGTCACCTGGGAGGTCGCGGCCGATCGAGGCTTCGCGAGCATCGCGCGTACGGGTCGAGTCCTCACCGGGCCCGACCGGGACCACACCGTGAAGGTGGATGTCGGAGGTCTAGGGCCCGGTCGAGAGTACTTCTACCGGTTCAGTGACGATCGTGGCCGCGTCTCGCCGGTCGGAAGAACCGTTACGGCGCCGATCGTCTGCGCTTCGGTGTCGTCTCCTGCGCCACGTGGGAAGGCGGCTATTTCTCCGCCTACCGGCACCTGGCCGAGCGAGGCGATCTCGACTTCATCCTGCATCTCGGCGACTATGTCTACGAGTTCGCCGCCGGGGAGTTCGGCCCGGGCGCCGACATCGGTCGGGTCCACGATCCGAAGGAACAGCCCTTCACGCTCGAGGACTACCGGCGGAGGCACGCCCAGTACAAGACCGACCCAGACCTTCAGGCGTTGCATGCCCGGTACCCGTTCATCATCACCTGGGACGATCACGAGTTCGTCGACGACAACTGGGACGGCGGCGCCAGGAACTACACCCCGGCGAAGAAGAAGTTCTACGAGCGACGCAGGAACTCGTATCGCGCGTACTTCGAGTGGATGCCCTTCCGGGAACCCCGGCCCGGCACGACGCAGATCTTCCGAAGCTTCGGGTTCGGGGACCTCGCCGAGCTCTTCATGCTGGACCTGCGTCAGTACCGGAGCCCCCGGGTGGAGTCACTCCGGAACGAAGCGATCCTCGACCCGTCGATCGATCCCGCGCTCGACGATCCCCGCCGAACGATCACAGGCCGGGCACAGATGCGGTGGCTCCGCAGCGGGCTTTCGCGGTCGCCGGCGAAATGGAAGCTCGTCGGAAACCCGGTGATGATCACTCCCGTCCAGTTCGCGCACATCCCGGAGCAGGCTGCGCCTCTCGCGGACCTTCTCGGCATTCCCCAGACCGGGATTCCCCACAACGTCGACCAGTGGGACGGCTACACGGCTGACCGACGTAAGCTTCTGAATCTCATCGCCGGCAAGTCGATCGAGAACGTCGTGTTCCTCACCGGCGACATCCACAGCTCGTGGGTTTGCGACGTGCCGACCGATGCGGCCGCGTATCCGGCCTCGCCCTCGGTCGCCGTCGAGTTCGTGGCTACATCCGTCACGTCGGAAAACCTGGACGATATCCAGGGATGGCCGGCCAGAACTGCGAGCATCGCCTTCGAGAACGCCGCAATCGGCCTCAACAGGCATCTCAAGTACGTCGAGCTCGATTCCCACGGATACTCGGTCGCCGACGTATCGCGAGATCGGTTGCAGATGGATTGGTACTACCTGTCCGACAAGACGGACCGGAAGGCAACCTCGACGTTCGCCACCGCGTGGCAGGTCGAGGCGGGCACGAGCACCGCCACGGAGGCTCCGGGCCCGATCACATAGATCAGCGGGCAACCCTTACGTCCCGACCTCAATCTTGGCCAGGTCGTTTTCGGCCGGACCGTTGATGACTCTTCCCTCGAGGTCGTAGCGCGAGCCGTGGCAGGGACAGTCCCACGTCTTTTCCGCGGCGTTCCACCCGACCGTGCAACCGGCGTGGGTGCACCGGGCCGACACCGCAACGACCTTGCCCCCTTCATCGCGGTACGCCGCGACCTTCTTCCCCTCCGATAGAACGACCCCGCCGGTCCCCGGTTCGAGATCCTCGATCGAGCGGCCGACGGTCTTGGCGATCAGCACGTCACAGGATGCGTAGTGGGAGATCTTGTCGGGCACCGACCCAAGGAGGACCTTTCGGGTGCCGCTCATCCCCTTGTTTCCAACCACGACGAGATCGTGCCCACCCTCTTCGGCGAGCTCGCTAAGCTTGTCCGCCGGATCGCCTTTCACGACTTGGGTCGTGACCTGCCCGGGCCCCAGGTGCTCGGCGGTCTTCTTCAGGACGATGTCTCCCGTGAGCTCGTCCCCGACGAAGCAGAGGGTGACGGCGGCGCCCAGGCTCTGAGCGAGTTCGACCGCTCGTCGAGCCGCCTCGCTTGCAGTCGGCGATCCATCTGTTCCGACGAAGACCTTCTGGTAGGCGCCCGGGGACCGAGAAGCGTCCGAGGTCCGGACGATGAGGAGGTCGCAGGGCGAGTAATGGGAAACATGGTCGGCCACACCCCCGAGCCGAAACCGCCTGACCGGTCCCATGGCCCGGTCGCCGACGACGATGAGATCCGCACCGTGCGTCTCGGCCGAGGCGATGATGGCCTCAGGGGGATCGCCCTCCCGACTCTCGGTCTGCGGCTCGACCCCGGCTTCCCGAAGCGCCGCCATTGCCGCCAGCACCTCCTTGACCCGAGACTCCGGAACGGATGCAGGATCGTAGGCAAAGACGGCAAGGAGCTCGGCGCCCGTGGCAGCGGCGAGGTGGGAGGCGGTCCGCACCGCCACCGCAGCCGTCTCGGAGCCATCGGTGCCGACGATGATCTTCCGGTATGCCATGCGAGCGATCATGATAGGCAGCTCGTTCCGAACCCGCGTGGACCCTTCGACTCGGCGGCGGTAGATTTCGTTCAGTAGCCCAAGCCACGGGCTCGGAGCGAAGGGGGAGGTTGCCGTGGGACTGCTCAGATACCGCTCACCGACCGGCGAGATGCGCTTCTGGACCCTGAAAGAGATCGTGCAGGGAAAGCCGCTCGGTCATGCGAGCCATCCGATGTTCGTGCACTTCCCCGTGGCCTTTTACTTCGGGACGCTCGCCCTCGACATCCTCTCCAAGGTTGGGGACTTCCCCGCTGCGCCGCTCGCCGGCACCTGGCTCATCCTTGGCGCTTTCGCCGGCTCGCTCTTCGCCGTGACCACGGGTCTCGTCGACTGGTTCGGCATGGCGGCCCGGTCGAAGATGAAGCGCTGGGCGACCCGTCACATGCTTCTTCAGTTCGCGACGGCAATCCTTTTTGCGGTGAACCTGCGGCTTCGTTGGGCGGACCGGCACGTGGCCGAAGCGGAGACGCTCTGGATCGTCCTCGGCGCCGTTGGGGTCGCCATCCTCAGCGTCGGTCAGTGGATGGGGGGCATCCTCGTCTACCGGATGGGGATGCGAGTGGGAACCGAAGGCCGGACCGGGTAGCTCAGAACGGCTTGAACATCATCAGGTAGAGGATCAGCCCGAGCGCCCCGAAACCAACGAAAGCGAGAATGATGGGCACGGGTGACCGGAGGACTCCCACCAAGCGGTCCTCCGTGACGACTTCAGACCCTCCGGACGCCTCCTGCGCCGCGAGGCGGAGACGTTTGTAGTAGGGCGTACCCAGCAAGAACATCACCAGGGAAGTTGCGACGAGAACCCCCAGGGAAACCCAGATCCATGCCTGGGCCCACCAATGTCCAAGGAACCCGGCAACGATGCCGCCCGTGAGCAGCACGAGAAGTGAAACGAAGAAGGCGTTGATCGATCGGCCAGAGAGCTCGAGAAGTGCTTGAATTCGGGCGGGGTTTCGCTCGCCCCGGAGACGGAAGGCCACCGCAACCGAGGCGCCGTGAGCCGTCAGAAAGCCGAAGACCCCCACGATGTGAACGAATACCCACCAGCGGTACATGGGCTTCTAACCTAACCCGCGTCGCCCGCGGCCGGCCACTTCCGTTGGAGATCAACCACCTCTTCGTCGGGTACCCCGACGGAAAGGTGCATGTGCACGAGCTTCCACCGGCCGTCCTCTTGGTGCAGCACGCCCGTCAGGCGGTTCTTCATGCAAGCCCTCCGCTTCGAACCCGAACCTGAGCCTGGCACGATCGGTGATCCACTCTCCCGGGGGCAGTGCCGATGACGAGTGTCGCCGGGTCCGAGGAGACCACCTGCTCGAATGCCGAGACGTCGCGCGCCGAGATCCGGTCGTAGAAGTGATGCATCGCATCTCGGACGTCCGCTGATTCCTTCATCCGGTCCTCCTATTCGTTTCCGGTCTCCGTGTGGATGATCGACCGGCTTCGATTCCGGCGAACCCTTCCAGGCGCCGCTATGGGCGGGTCGTGTCCGATGCGCAGCTGGCCGGTCGGCGCGGCTGCTTCGCCGAGGGTTCGGGCTCGGCGCCGATCGGCAGCACGATCTTGCACGGGTCCCAGGGGTCGGTGCCATGGCCGCTCTCGATCGCCTCGACCGTCTGCCCGGTCACGCTGAAGTACGTGTACCCGAAATTGTCGTTCTCGTTGCTCTCGAGCACGCCCTCGACGGGATCGGCCATCGTCTGGATGACGTACTCGCCGTCGCCCTCGAGCCCAAAATCGATGTAGTTCGCGGGACGGTCCCATTCGTAGTAATCGCCCCACCCCGGACCGAGACCGAAGCCGTTGCCGGGTGGAGACCATCCCCAGATCGGGTAGAAGTAGTCCCACGCTCGGAGCCACTCTTCCCGGTGATGGAATCCCTTGCGGAGCTCGTCGCCGACCGGCTCCATCATCCCCAGATTCGGTTCGGTAACGCGGAAGAGCTGGAGGGAGACGGCCTCCCCGTGGTGGTAGTGGGCGTGGGACGGGTGATAGTGCGCCTCGCCGCCGGTGTCCCGATCCTTGGTGCTGCCGTCGGAGTAGTACACGCGTTGATAGAGCGGCTGCGCCTGCGTCGCGGTCGCGCTCGCCTCGTCGTAGAAAAGCTCCATGGGCCCAAGACCGACATTGCCCACCCCGAACGCCATCCGCAGACAGCGCACGGCCGAGTCCAGCACGACTTCCTCCGGATGACACGAGGTGGGACCGACAGGCGCCGGAAGTCCCATCTCCCGGTTGTCGACATTTCGGAAGCCGCCGTCGGTGACGGGGAACTCGAAATGGAACTCGTATGGCGGGGCCACCTGAAGGTTCGGGAGCATGGGGGCGCGCTTCTTGGGTAGACGGGGAGGCTTCTCGAGGAGCGCGCGCATCCGGAACCGCGGATCCACGACATCGGAGGCTGCGGTGACCCGGACGCCCCACGTCCCTCGCGAGGGAGCGGGAATCACGAACTCCATCGAATAGAGGCCGCTCCCTGGGCTGAAACTGCCGGCGGAGGTTCCCTTCGGGGTCAGGACTTCGACGTCGAAGACGTCGCCAACGGTGGCGTGATCGATTCCGATCCTCAGCTGGCCCCCTCGATCGCGAACGTCGAGCTGGTATTCCCAGCAGCCCGCGCCGCATGTTGGCGCGTCGGGCTCACCCGACCAGAAGACGGCCTCCCCGCGCGTGAGCGACATCGTCGCGACTTTGGCGGACGCAGTTGGAACGACAACCAGAAGCAGTGTCAGAGCAGAGACGACCGCAATTATCCGCGCAACCTGGAGCCGCCGAGAAGACATTGTGGACCTGAGGGGAGTCGAACCCCTGACCTCCTGCCTGCCGAGCAGGCGCTCTACCAACTGAGCTACAGGCCCTCGCCGGACGATTCTAGCAACGGCCTGCGGGGGCTACCCCGTGCTGGTCAGCGTCTGATCTCCGGGCCGCATGCAGCCGTAAAGGAAACGAGGATGCGGCGAGGCTGCATCAACGCGCCATCATACGGTTGTGGCTAGCGCCACTCGACGCTCACGACCTCGACCGGCTCCGATACCCCTTTGAGCGTCACCGTACGGGGCTCGGAGAGCGGGAAACGGACCGCCCCTTTCCCGACGGTCGAGCGGCTCACGAGGATCTCGCCCCCTTCGGCAAGGGCGCCGATTCGTGCGGCCTCGTGGACTCCCTTTCCGGCGTAGTCCCTGCCGCGACGCACGACCTCAGCCTCGTGGAGCCCGATCCGGACCTGGGGCGCAAACCCATGCGCCCGGCGGTGCTCCGTAAGCGCACGCTGGATCGCGACCGCACTATCGAGCGCCGCGCGGGCATTCTCGAAGGAGACGAAGAAGCCGTCCCCTGTGTGGCGAACCTCGCCGCCACCGTTTCGCTCGATCAGCGACCGAAGCGTCTGATCGTGCCACTGGATGAGATCCTGCCAGGCCTCATCACCCAGGGCTTCGACCAGCGGGGTCGACCCGACGATGTCGGTGAACATGAACGTCCGGGTAACACGGGCTCCCGACCGAATGGCGACGGCGGCCTCCTTGCCTAGCAGCTCCGCCGCCCGGTCCGCGTCCGGAACGGCGCCAAGTCGCTCGAACGCGGTCTTGGCCGTTTCCAGTTCGACGACCGCCGCGCTCTCGTCCCCGTCCGCCCGGTAGGCCTCGCCAAGGACCCGCCTGGCTCGCGCCACCTCGTAGGGCGCCCCGGCCTCGTTCCAGAGCTCCACCGCGCGATGCAAGCTCCCCGCGGCAGCTATTGGGTCACCCTCGGCCAGCAAGAGCGCGCCGCGGGCAGAGGCAACCGCGGCAAGAAGCGCGGGCGTCTCGTAGATATCGGCAGTGGTCTCCAGCTCGTCGACGATCTGGCGCACACCCTCCAGGTCACCGGCGGCAAGCCCGATGTCGACGGCGGGGGCCAGTAGCCGGAAACGCATGAGCGGCGAAGTCTGGTCGTTTGCAAGGGCTCGGGTGATCGAGACGCGCGCGCCTTCGACATCTCCCTGGGCCAACCGAAGGAGTGACATCCCCGGTTCCGGGTCCCAGTTCAGGTCGTGGGATTGCCGGAAGGCGTCGGCCGCTCCCGGGAGATCGCCAACCCGCAGGCGGATCTCGCCTACTTCATAGAGCCCGCGTGCACTGAAGGTGAGGTCGTACTTGCGAAGCTCCTCGCAGGCCCGCTTCGCTTCCCGCTCGGCGTCGGCCCACGCGCCCCGAAAGTACATGACCTCCGCGCGATGGACGCGGCAGATGCCCGGGAATCCCGAGATCCCGGTGCGTTCGCACCATCGTTCGGCGGCATCCGTCCACTCCCCGGCTCGCCGCCAGTCCGCCATCTCTCGGCAGACGCCGATCGTCATGCAGTAGATGGCCCCCGTCGTGTACGGGTCGAGCTCTCCCCCCACGGCGGCCACCGTGGCCTCGTCGATGAAGGACATCCCCTCTTGGACTCGCCCCGCCGCCACGTGGGACATGCCCTGGAGCTGGAGACCGAACGCCTTGAGTGCCGAATTCTTCAGCCTGGCGCCGACCTCGTGGGCGCGCCTCGCCTGCGTGAGGACTTCCTCGAGATCGCCCGTGACGCGCAGCGCGCGGAAAGCGAACATGACGGCTTGCCAGCCGTGTGCGGGGCACTCGCGATCCATGCCGTCGAGGAGCCTTCCCGCACGAGAGAGCCATCCGGCGCCGATCGCCGTCTCCAACCGATCGAAGCGATCCGAGGCCAGCTGAAGCGCCATCTCGGCGGCTTTGCATTCCTCGCCTTCTTCCGCATAGGCGGCGTACGCGCGTTCCCTCGCCTCGATTGCGGCATCCGGGTCGCCTCCGAACCACGCCGCTTGAGCGAGGACCACGAGGTCCGGGGGGTCGAGGGCTCGCTCGGCGTCTGCCGCATGAAGCTCCTCGAGAGCTTCCGCCCAGGCGTGGCGCTCGTAGGCCTCGCGCCCCGCCTCGAGATGGTCTCTGGTTACCTGGCTCATTCGAGAATCCCGCGTGGGAACTCCAACATCGTACCGCGGGGTCGGATGCCGCTAGCCGCTCGAAACGGCCGGCGGCTCCCATTCGACGACGGGCGCGTCCGCCCAGAGCCGCTCGAGCCGGTAGTACTCCCGGTCCTCGTTCCGGAACACGTGAACGACGATGTCGGCAAAGTCGAGCAGCACCCAATGACCCTCGCGAACGCCCTCGCGCCGGAGCGGTTTCGCCCGCCGGTCTTCGAGCAGGACTCGCTCGACCTCGTCGGCCACCGTCTTCACCTGGCGATCGGTGGAACCGCTCGCGATCACGAAGTAGTCGGTGATCCCGATCAGATCGTGCATGTCGAGGATCACGACGTCCTGGGCTTGCTTCGACGACGCGGCCCGGGCCGCCGCGATGGCCAGGTCCTGGGGCCCGCTCACTCCGGCGGGAAATCCCTCCCGACGATGATGCTCACATCGGCAACGCCGGTCGGTTGGTCGCCGAGGTAGACGCGCCCGACGCCGAGCAGCTGCTGGGCGAGCCTGGCCTCATCCAGGAATTCTTCGGTGGATGCCACGATCTGCGTGACCTTCACGTTGAAGCTCATGGCGTTTTGCGACGATACCAGCCGGAACCCGGAAGGAACCAGGATGCGGGTGACCTCCTCGCCGATGCCAGGCGTGCCCTTTCCGTTCAGAATGACGAGTCGAACCCCGTGCGCCGACGTCGCTGTGGGCAGGAACCATTCGCCGGTGAGCTTGGCGACGGCTTCCTCATCGGGCCGGGCCAGACCGGCGCCGATCCCCTCGACGGGCAGCTCGAGCAGCGTGACCTCGCCTTCCTCGGCCGCGGCGAGGATTCGGACGAGACCCTCCGGAACGTGCGCAGCAACGGCGGACGTGCCGCCTGCCTGCATGAGCGCAAGAAAGACGTCCTGCCCGCGCAGGAACTCGATCTCCCCAACCTCCTCGTGTCGTCCTTCGCCCAGGAAGGTGACGACCTCCTGCCCCGTCATCGACCGCTCCCCGACGACGATCTCCCCGAGACGATCCACGAGGTCCCGGAGGTCATCGAAGGTTGTCGCAACGGATCCGTCTATGCCGATCCCGAAGATGTTGGCGACCGTCGTTTCCATGAGCGACCTGTCGCCGATCCGTGCAACGTCGCCCACCGTCCCGACACCATGGCCGGGAATGCTCGCGACCGTGTACTCCGGGACGCCGACGACCACCGGGCCCTCCCTGCCGCCGATCCCGACCACCGCGACGTAGGCGGGTCCCGGCGGATCTTCCCGCCAGATCGTCCAGACGATGGCCTCCTGGGCGGGATCACCGACCGTGAGTGGCTGTTTCGCATCCGACGAACGCGGACCGCCCGATCGGAGCGAGGCGACGGCAGCCGCTCCGACCACGCCGACGACCATGACGATCAGCGCCAGCATGCGAACCTGTCGCCGGACTCGGCGGCGAATGCCTCGACGCCTTCTCGCCGCCGGCTCGGGTTCGGGTGGCGATGATGCTTCGCGCTGCCGTGACACCCGCAGGCGTTTCTTGACGCGCCGGCGGGTGGAAGGCTTCAGATCGACCGTCGGGGGATCCTCCGCAGACTCGGGTTCCGTTGGAGACTCGGGTTCCGTTCGAATGGGCGCGGGCGGCTCCGCAGAGCTCGCGGTTGGCGCGTCGCCGTTTGCCGTGACCTCCTGCGGTTCTCGCGGCGGTGTCCGAACCGGTTCGCGCGAGACCGCGTCCTCTTCGTCCCAGATCCCATCAATCAGATCGTCAACGCTCAAACGTTCCGTCATCGATACAACCCCGCCTTGTCTATGTACGCCTGTACGCCTTCCGGCACCAGGTAGCGAATGGGCTGTCCCTTGCGCACCCGGTTCCGGATATCCGTCGACGAGATCGCGAGGGCCGGGATGTCCATCACCCGAACGTTCGGGTGCCGCGTCGGCTGTTCGGCCTCGAACCGCTCGATGTCGTATCCCGGTCGCGTGGCCGCGATGAAATGCGCCACGTCAAGAACCTCTTCCGGATCCTTCCATTGGAGGATCTCCAGGATCGCATCCGCGCCGGTGATGAAGAAGAGCTTCGTCTCCTCACCGTACTGCTCCTGGAAGGCCCGGATCGTCTCTACGGTGTAGGTGGGACCCTCCCGATCGATCTCGATTCGCGAGACGCGGAACGCGGGATTGCCGGCCGTCGCGATTACCGTCATCAGGTAGCGATCCTCCGCGGGCGAAACGTCTGTGCCCTCTTTCATCCAGGGCTGGCCGGTCGGAACGAAGACGACCTCGTCGAGGTCGAACTGCCAGAGCGCTTCCTCAGCGGTCACGAGATGGCCGTTGTGGATGGGGTCGAAGGTCCCGCCCATGACCCCCAGGCGGCTCGCGTCCACAGCGCCGATTGTACGATCGAAGGAGCGCTCCCCCGTGGATTTCCCGGCCGTCACAATGCTTATTCGGCGAGCTCACTCGCCCACGCCCGAAACCGGGGGAGGTGCGACCGGTAGTGCTCGGCGCCGGGGTGTGCGAACCAGAGCGCGGCCTTGCGATCCGTCACTCGCGGATCTGGCCCTCCCCGTACACGACGAACTTGTACGTGGTGAGCTCCGGAAGGCCCATCGGTCCTCGCGCGTGGAGCTTCTGGGTGGAGATGCCGATCTCGGCCCCCATCCCCAACTCGCCGCCGTCGGTGAACCGGGTCGAGGCATTCACCATGACCGCCGCCGCGTCGACTTCGTCCACGAAGCGCTTCGCGGCCCCGTAATCCTCGGTGACGATGGCTTCGGTGTGCTTCGTGCCGAACGAGTTGATGTGTTCGATCGCATCTTCGATCGAATCGACGACCCGTCCAGCGATCCGGAGGTCCAGGAACTCCGCCCGGAACTCTTCCTCTCCGGCCGGTTGCACCTCGTCTCCGTACGAACGGAGGCTCTCGTCCCCGTACACCGTCACGCCGTGCTCCCCGAGCGCGGCCAGCGCCTTTGGAACGAAGTCGTCGGCCACCTCGCGGTGGACGACGAAGGACTCGGCTGCGTTGCAGACGCCCGGCCGCTGAACCTTCGCGTTGACGAGGATCTTCAGCGCCTTCTCGAGGTCGGCGGCGCGATCGACGTAGACGTGGCAGTTGCCGACGCCGGTCTCGACGACGGGAACTTGCGACTCACGGACGACCGTTTCGATGAGCTCGGCGCCCCCGCGAGGGATCAGCAGATCGATCAGACCGCGAGCCCGCATCATCTCGGTTGCGCTCTCCCGCGTAGGCGGCACCGTCTGGATCGTTCCCTCCGGCAAACCCTCGAGTTCCCCCGCCTCCTGGATGACGCGCGCCAGGACGGCGTTCGAAGCCTCGGCGATGCGCGACCCGCGAAGGAGCACGGCGTTACCCGCGCGGACCGCCAGACCGGCCGCGTCAACCGTGACGTTCGGGCGTCCCTCGTAGATCACCCCGATGATGCCGAGCGGGACACGCACTTTTTCGACGCGGAGCCCGTTGGGAAGCATCCAGCCCTCGATGATCTCGCCGACGGGATCCTTGAGCGTTGCAACTTGCCGGAGCCCGTCGGCCATTTGCGAAACGCGGGATGTGTCGAGCGCCAACCGATCGAGCACGGCTCCGGTGGCTTTTTCGGCCGCCGCCCGCTCGGTGTCGTTGCGGTTTGCCTCGATGATCTCGTCGACCCGAGCTTCGAGGGCCCCGGCCATCGCAATCAGGGCCGCTGCCTTCTGACCGGACGTCGACCGAGCGAGTCGAGCAGCCGCCGCCCGAGCCGGCGCGGCAAGCGCGTCGAGTGCTCCCATTAGTCGATCACCACCAGCTCGTCCCTGTGGATGACCTCCCTATCGTAGGGGCCTCCGGGAAGCGAGGTGAGGTCCTTGCTCGATCGTCCCGCGATCTTAGGCAGCTCCCGGCTCGAGTAGTTCGCAATTCCTCGCGCGAAGGGACGGCCGGCGGGCCCGGCAACCTCCACGGGGTCTCCTGAAGTGAAGTCGCCTTCAACCCCGACGACGCCGGCGGCAAGAAGACTTCTCCCATCCTCTCGAACCGCGCGTTCGGCGCCGGCATCAACCTGGATCCGCCCACGCGGCCCGCTGGCGAACGCGATCCATGCTTTCCGCGCGCGCTTCCTTCCCCCGCGTGGAGGCAGCCACGTGCCGAGTGTCTCGCCCTCGAGGATCCGTCGCAGGACGCCCCGACGGGCCGCATTCGCAACGACGACTCCGGTACCCCCGGTGGTTGCGATCCGAGCGGCCTCGAGTTTGCTCGCCATCCCGCCGGATGCCGATCGGGTACCCGGGCCAGACGCCCGGATGTCGATCGGGCCGGTGACCTCGTCAAGCAGCCGCCCCCGGCCGCGTCGCGGGTCGCGCGTGTAGATCCCGTCGACGTCAGAGAGGAGCACGAGAAGGTCGGCGCTCACCATGACGGCGACGAGCGCGGCAAGCCGATCGTTATCGCCGAAGCGAATCTCCTCGGTCCCGACGGTGTCGTTCTCGTTCACGATCGGGACGACGCCGCCCGACAACAACCGCTCGAGAGTGTTCCGGGCGTTCACGTACTGGCGGCGACGAAGGAAGTCGTCCTGAGTCAGGAGGATCTGCGCGGCCGTAAGGCCTCGGCGTGCGAACAGGCGCGCGTACCCGGCGGCAAGGAGTCCTTGCCCAACGGCGGCGGCGGCCTGCTGGCTCGGGATGTCCCTCGGGCGCTGGGTGAGACCGAGCGGTCGCAGCCCGGTTGCGATCGCCCCCGAGGAGACCAGTACGCATGTCCGGCCGGAAGTGACGTCGCACACGTCCGCCACGATCTTCCCCATGCGCCTCGGCGAAGCAAGGTCGTCCTGCCCGACGAGGCTGGACGTGCCGACCTTGACGACGAGGCGTTTCACCGGTGGAAGCGTGCGGCTCACGAGGTCTCGGTAGGCCTGTCTGGGAAAAACTCGAACCCCCGGCCCGCGATCACGACTTCGTCTCCGTGTTTGGCGCCCATCTCAGCGAGGCGACGCTCGACGCCATGGCGTCGAAGACGCGTCTGCAGACGTGTGACCGCCGAAGGGTCGTCGAAGTCGGTCTCCGCAACCCAGCGCTCGACGATCCGCCCCTGGACCCGGAACCGCGCTCCCTCACGCGTCACGTTGAACGGCTCCCGCCCGGGCCGCAGGACGACGAAGGACTCGCGCGCGGGCGCGGGAGTCTCACGCGCGAGCGTCTCGAGCCGCCCGGAAAGGGCATCGATCCCTTCGCCCGTCACTCCCGATGCCGTCACGGTTTCGGCAACCGCTCGCAGCGGCCCGACGCGAGGCTCGACGCCCTCCTCAGCCATCAGGTCGATCTTCGTGGCAACGATGAGTGGAGCCCGCTCGAGGAGGGCGGGATCGAAACGTGCCAGCTCGCCCTGAACGATCCGCAGATCTCCGGATGGATCCTCGCTGGAGATATCCACGACGTGAACGAGAACGCGGCACCGAGAGACGTGGCGCAGGAAGCGGTCACCGAGGCCTTTGCCTTCGTGCGCGTCCTCGACGAGGCCGGGGACGTCCGCCACCACGAATCGGCCGTCACCGTCGCCGGCCACCCCCAGGTTTGGGCTGAGGGTAGTGAACGGGTAGTCCGCGATCTTCGGCGTCGCTGCCGTGAGGGCGGCGAGGAGCGTCGACTTCCCCGCGTTGGGAAGACCGACCAATCCCACATCCGCGACGAGCCGGAGCTCCAGTTCCAGACGACGCTCTTCCCCGAGCTCACCCCGCTCGACAACGTGTGGCGCGCGATTCTTGGCGCTCGCGAAGGATGCGTTCCCGCGCCCGCCCCGTCCGCCGCGGGCTACCACAACGCTCCCATCTTCGCCGACGAGGTCCGCGACGGGTCCGCGCTCGTCTCGGACGACCGTGCCGTCGGGCACGTGCACGACCCGGTCGGTTCCGTCCTTCCCGTGCCGTTCCCCTCCCCGGCCGGGACCGCCATCTTCGGCCCGCTGATGCGGCTGGGCGGCGAGGGAGCTCAGATCGTAGACATCGAAAGAGACCTTCAGCACCACGTCGCCCCCGGCTCCTCCGCTCCCACCATCCGGTCCTCCGCGAGGCCGGAACTTCTCCCGTCGGAACGAAGCGGCCCCGTCGCCTCCACGCCCGCCACGGGCAATGATCAGCGCTTCGTCAACGAAGGTTGCCATTGGGATTCCCGGCCTCCGATTCCGGGGCGGGACGGAGCTACGGCTGGTCGATCGCGACGTATTTGCGACCGCGAGAGGAGTAGAAGCGGACGGCGCCGGGGATCGTCGCGAAGAGCGTGTCATCGCCCGCGCGCCTCACGCCGGGTCCAGGGTGCACCTTCGTCCCGCGCTGGCGGATGATGATCGCACCTGCCGGGACGGCCTCACCACCAAACGCCTTCACTCCCAAACGCTTGGACGCGCTGTCCCGCCCGTTTCGAGACGACCCGCCGCCTTTCTTGTGTGCCATCGCGTTCGAAAGCGTAGCAAACGACGTAGGGGGCGGGCTGCTCCCCCAAAAGGGCCGCTAGGACTCCTCGGGTACGGCCTCCCCGGCATCGTCCCGATCTCCAGCAGCCTCGTCGGTGGGTTCGGGTGCGGCTTTCGCCTCAGCCTCGGCGGCCGGCTTCTTCGCCGTGGGCTTCTTGGCTGCGGGCTTTTTCGCGGCCGGTTTCTTTGCGGCCGGTTTCTTTGCGGCCGGTTTCTCCTCCTCGGTCTTGCGCTCGACCTTTCCGGGCGAGAGCGCAACCTCCTGAACTTCGAGCACGGTCTTCAGTTGGCGATGACCCTGGGTGCGCTGATAGCCGCTCTTCGGCTGGTAGCGGAACACCTTGATCTTGTCGGCCTTCTTGTCTCCGACCAGCTTCGCGACGACCTTGGCCTTCGCAAGACTCTTTCCCACGTGCGCCTTCCCCTGGTCATCGACGACCAGGAGGGGCTCGAACTCGACCGAAGAGCCCGGGTCGACCTTCATGAATTCGACCTCGATCACGTCGCCGGCCTTCACCCGCTGTTGTTTGCCACCCGTCTTGATCACCGCATACATCGAATCCTGCTCCCTGGGCCTCTAGAGCTCGTGGGTGACCAAGATACCCCGGCCCTCACACGTCGGACACGTCTCCGAGAACGCATCGAGCAGTCCCTGCGAGACCCGCTTCCTCGTGACTTCGAGGAGCCCGAGCGGCGTGATCTCGAACACCTGCGAACGCGTCTTGTCTTTGGCCATTTCGTCCTTGAGGGTGCGGATGACCTGGCCGCGATTCTGTTCGAGGAGCATGTCGATGAAGTCGATGACGATGATTCCACCGATGTCGCGAAGCCGGAGCTGCCTCGCGATCTCCTTCGCCGCTTCCAAGTTCGTTTGAACGACGGTTTCTTCCAGGTTCTTCTTTCCGACGTGCTTGCCCGTATTCACGTCGATGACCGTCATCGCCTCGACGCGCTCGACGATGAGGTACCCCCCGGAGGGGAGCCAGACCTTTCGCTCCAGAGCCTTGTGGATCTGCTCGGACACGTGGAACTCCTCGAACAACGGAAGTCGGCCCTGGTGGAGCCTGATTCGTTCAACGAGGTCTGGCGCCACATCACGGAGATAGGCGACGACTTCTTCGTAGATGTCCTTCGAGTCGGTCACGATCTCCTGGAACTCTCCGGGAGCGAACACGTCGCGGACGACGCGCAGCGTGAGGTCGGGCTCCTCGTAGATGACGTTCGGAGCCTTGCCCCGTTTCGCCTTCTTCTTGATCTGGTCCCAGGACTCCTCGAGTCGAGAGAGATCTGCGGCGAGATCTTCCTTGGAGGCGCCTTCCGCAGCCGTTCGGACGATCACATCGGCTCCGGACGGCTTGATCTCTTTGATGATCCTGCGCAGCCGCTCGCGCTCGCGGTCCGGCAGACGGCGACTGATCCCGGACGGTCCCCCGTCCGGGACGTACACGAGGTACCGGCCCGGCAGGCTGACCTCACCGGTGAGCCGAGCGCCCTTTCCACCGATCGGATCCTTCGTGACCTGGACGAGGACCGACTGGCCCGGCTTGAGGGCCTTCTCGATTCGGCGCGACTCTTCATCGATCTCCTCGTCGTAGGAGACCTCGCCGGCATACAACACGGCGTTTCGCCCGCGACCCACATCAACGAACGCGGCTTCCATCCCGGGGAGCACGTTCTGCACCCTGCCGAGATAGATGTTTCCGACCATCGATCGCGCCCCCTGTCGGGTGACGTAGTTCTCGACGAGCTCGCGGCCCTCTCCCTCGAGCACCGCGATGTGCTCGCGGCCGTCGTGTTCCGTCACGATCATGATCTTGTCGGTCGTTCGCGGCGCGGCCGGGGCTCGCCTCGGTCGGCGCCCGGGTGTCCGTCGACGCCTTCGCGTCGTTCGGGTCGATACGACCTCGCCGTTTCCCGAAGATTCCGCCTTGGGGGATTCCTTCTTCGGTCGACCTCCAGTGCGCCGGCGAGTTCTCGTTCGGGTGCCGCCTGCCGACGTTTTGTTCTTGGCCGGACCGGGGGCCGTTTCGGACTTCGAGCGGCTAGCGGACTGCTTCGGAGCGGACTCCTCTGAGGTTCTCTTGGACCGCCTTGCTTCCGTGGCTTCCGTCGCCTCCGTGGCTTCCGTGGTTCCTGTGGCCGCGCCCGTTCGGCCGGTGGTGCGCCGGCGACCGGTTCGCCGCCGCCGGCGTACCGGCTTGGACTCCGAGGCCTTCGTGGCCGCGGGGCCTTGAGTTTCTTCGGTCATCAAACTTCCCTTCTCCCGCCGATCTTGCGGCGGGAACGCTTGTATGGGACATGGGGCTCATGGCTCTATGCGGATCCGACAAATAAGACATTCAGGACCGATCGTGTGTGTGAATCCAGGCCGCTAGTCCAACCAGCGGTCCACATCTGACCCCAGCATACCCTGGGAGTCAGGTAAAGCGGCGCATGTGGATGTTCAGCAGCAGCCCGATCGCGAGGAAGTTCGTGATGAGCGAGCTTCCGCCGTAGGAAACCATGGGTAGCGGGATGCCCGTGATGGGCATGATCCCCATGGTCATCCCAACGTTGACGAAGATCTGAAAGGCGAGCATCGTCACGATCCCGGCGGTGAGCAGGGTCCCGTACGCGTCCTTCGATACGTTCGCGATCCGAAACCCTCGCCAGAGCAGGATCCCGTACAGGGAAAGCAGCACCGCCGCGCCGATGAAACCAAACTCTTCACCCACGACCGTGAAGACGAAGTCGGTGTGTTGCTCTGGCACGAAATCGAGATTCGTCTGGGTTCCGTGCAGGTATCCCGTGCCGGTGAGTCCCCCGTTCCCGATCGCGATCTCAGCCTGGCGCCGGTTGTACCCGGCGCGGAGCGGATCGTTCGTCGGGTCGATGAAGCCGGTGAGACGCGCGATCTGATACTCCTTCACGATTCCGACCTGAAACGCGAAGAACACGCCAATCACCGCGACCAACGCGAGGATCGCGATGTGCTTGGCCTTCGCTCCGGAGACGATGAGCATCGCGAGGAGGATCGCCGCAAGCGTCATCGCGGTGCCGACGTCGGGCTGAAAGAAAACCAGCACGATCGGTCCGATCGCGAGCCCTGCCGCGCGCCACACGTTGTCGAGTCCGATGCCGCGCCGCAGCTCCGAAAGATACGTCGCCAGTGCGGCGATGAGTGCGAGCTTGCCGAATTCCGACGGCTGGAACTGGAAGCCGAAGATCGAGAGCCAGCGCTGCGCCCCCGCCACCCTGCTTCCGATCGGGGTCATGACCATCAACAGCAAGAAAAAGACGACCGCGTACGCCAGGTAGGCGTAGGTCTTCGTGAGTCGATAGTTGAAGGTCGCGGCCACGATCAGGGCGATGATCCCGACCATCACGAAGGCGCCCTGCTTCGTTGCGAAGAAGCCGGGATCCTCTCCAAGGGCCTCGAGACTCTGATGCGTGGCGGAGAACACAACGAGAAGACCGACGACGGAGAGCAGCATCCCCGTCAACAGCAGGATCGGGTCCAGATGGCGGAAGGGGGTGTGGTCCCTGGGAAGGTGCTGCCCGGAAACGGTGTCCATCCGCTCTCCTAGTCCGCTTCCTCGCCGACGTGGAACTCGCTCGGCGTGAGCCCGAAGAGCCCCTCGAAGATCCTCCGCACGATTGGCGCGGCCACCTGCGAGCCGTGCCCGCCCTCCTCCACAACCGCGACGACGACGTACTGCGCGTCGTCTGCCGGACCGTAGGCCGCGAACCAGGACGTCGGCTGCTTGCCGAAGACCTCGGACGTCCCGGTCTTCCCCGCGATCGGAATCCGCGACAGCGGGAACTCCGAGAACGACGTGCGGGCCGTGCCGCTGACCGGCACCTGGCGGAGCGCGTCCCGGATGACCTGGAGCTGTTGCGCGGTGAACGGCACCCGGCCCGCGACGTGAGGTTCGACCTCGTCGATTACCTCTCCGTCCGGCTGCTCGACGCGAAGGCCGACCTGAGGACGGTAGAGGGTTCCGCCGTTCGCGAGTGCCGCATAGGCGGAGGCGACTTGGAGTGGGGTCACGAGGAGATCGCCCTGACCGATCGACATGTTGATGTTGTCTCCCGGCAGCCACAGTCCCTCGGGAAAGAGCAACGGTGCTCTCTCATGAACGTCCTCCTTCCATTCGATGTCCGGCACGCGTCCTTCGCTCTCGGAAGGAAGATCGACACCGGTGGGACGTCCGAATCCCCACTTACGCATGAGGCGCTGGAACAGCTCGTTCCGCGTGATGCGGTCACGGTTGAATCGCCAACCGAACTCGTAAAACACGGTGTCACACGACTCGATCAGGGCGCTCTGGATCGAGATCTGTCCAGAGTCCGTCGGCTTCCAGTTATGAAAGACCGTGCCCGACGTGTCGCCGGGGGCCGTGTACTGCGCGGGGCAGTCGTAGTAGTCGAAGGGCGTCGCGTATCCCGCCTTCATCGCCGCGGCGGCAACGAACGGCTTGAAGACGGAGCCGGGCGGATACAGCCCCTGAATCGCCCGGTTGTTGAGCGGGTAGTTCACCACGGGGTCGTTCAGGCGTCTCCATTCTTGTTCGCTCAACCCCCCCAGAAAGATGCGCGGGTCGTAGTTGGGGTAGGAGGCAAGCGCGAGGAGCTTCCCGGTGTTCGGGTCGAGAACCACGACCGCACCGGCTCGAGCCAGCAAGTACTTTGCGCTCTCCCGGTCGTAGATGCGTCGGGCGTTCTCGACTCCTTCCACAAGCGCCCGCTCGGCGAGCTGCTGGATGCCCCGATCGATCGAAAGCACGAGGTTGCTCCCGGGAACCGGCGCCTGGCTTCCGAGTTCGTTCAGGATCTTGCCCTGGGAATTGACGAGCAGCTTCTCCCAGCCGTCGACCCCCCGGAGGGCTTCTTCGTAGTGCCGCTCGACGCCGCCTCGGCCGAGCCTGTCGCCCGCTCGATAGCCGGAGAACCGGGGATCCGTGAGCTCCTCCGGGCTGATCTGGCCGAGATAGCCGAGGG
>JBOGWA010000078.1:0-5563 GCA_050693155.1 Actinomycetota bacterium
CGTGGTCGTCGGGCTCATCTAAATAAAAAGCTCGCACGGCCGGCTGGGGCTCCTCATCCACAGCACCGCTGGGTTCGTCGATGCGGGATGGTCCGGCCATCTCACCCTCGAGCTCTCGAACGTTGCGAATCTGCCGATCACCATCTATCCGGGAATGAAGATCGGACAGCTGTGCCTGTTCGAGATGACGTCACCGGCCGAACGCCCGTACGGCGAACGGGGGCGGTACAAGGATCAGCGCGGCCCGACGCCCTCGAAGTTCTACGAGGATTTCGGGGCGGAGGGAGCTGAGTAGAATCTGCTCCCCGCGCGGATGTAGTTCAGTGGTAGAACGCGAGCTTCCCAAGCTCGAGACGGGGGTTCGATTCCCCTCATCCGCTCCACACTCGGCCTCTCAATGAAATCAGACGAGGCTGGATGGGCAGATGTCATTCAGGACGCATTCCTCGCAGTGGGGGCGGCCCGCCTTGCACACTTCCCTGCCGAGACGGATCAACCCGACGTGCATCGGGAGTCGAAGCCGCGGCGGGACGAGCGCTTCCAGCATGTCGTGAGCCTTCACAGCGTTCGTCTTCGCCGGCAGGAGACCGAGCCGGGTGGCGACGCGGTGGACGTGGGTGTCGACCGGTAGCGCCGGCCTGCCGAGCGAGAACGCGAGCACGCAGGCCGCCGTCTTGGGTCCAACCCCTGGCAGCGACGTCAGGTAGTCGCGGATCTCACCATTCGAGGCTTCGTGCATCCACGAGAGGTCGAAGCTCCCCTCGCGGGTGCGGATCTCGCGGAGAATCGCGAGAATCCGGGGAGCTTTCGTGTTCGCCAGCCCGCCGACCCGGATGGCCCGACCGACGTCTCGAAGGCGAGCCCCCGCGAGCGCGTCCCAGCTCGGGAAACGGGTGCGAAGCGACACCCACGCTCGATCGCGGTTCACGTCGGATGTGTTTTGAGAAAGGACGGTAAGGATCAGCTCATCCAGCGGTTCCAGGCGCCGGGGAGAGTTGAGCGGCCCGTAGCCGCGTCGCAGCCGCGAGTGGATTTCCGCGATCCGGTCTTTGGACGCCCCGCCCAGTTTGGTGTCCATGGCGAAGGCATCTTTGCGCACTCTGACGTGGGCTGCCTTTTGGGGGTTTGTGGCTAGTCGGGACGAGCGGGTTGCTCCGCCCGGGCGAAGTTGCGGAACTGCGTGAGGTGCGACAAGAAGGTCAGCTTGATCTTGTCCGTGGGACCGTTCCGGTGCTTCGCCACGTTGATCTCAGCGAGTCCCTTCACCGAAGGTTCGTCGGTGTAGACGTCTTCTCTGTGAATGAGCATGACCACGTCCGCGTCCTGCTCGAGGGAACCTGAATTGTGGCTCACGATTGAGTCGGCCAACCAGGATTCGGGACCGGGCACGGTCAGGTCGTAGACGTCCTCCTCGCCGTCTGACTCGATTCCGACCACGCGGTCCCAGAAGAGATCGGTCGAGGGCTGGCTCCGAAGCGGGTCGTCGTCCGGCAGGCGCCGGCGGTCGACCACGAGCGTACGAGTCAGGGAAGGGGCGAATTCGGTCTGCCGCTTCGAACCGTTCTGCTGGAGCCGATGCTCCAGACGCCTGGCCTGCGGAACCCGAGGACCGAAGGCGCCCACGGTATCCAGGAAGCTCCGCTGCTGCTGCGTGTCCGACAAGGACACGAGGTAACCCTGGGCGCGCCCTGCTCTTGGCTCACGAGAGATTCGCGAAACGAGCCCCAGCCGGAGGAGGAGGATCGCAACGTCGTTGGCAAGCTCTCGGCTGCCCGCCCCGAAGCAGATATTCGACGATCCGAGCTTTGCATTCGATCGAAACTGGATGCTTCCGTCGGTTGCCCAGAGGTGGCGAAGGAGAATCGCGACCTGACGATTCGATAGCTGAAAGGCGGCCTCGGGGACGCGGTTCTCGGGGGGTCGCCGTCCGGAGATGCCCAATTCCCGAAGCCAGCGGTTGACGCCGGCCGCATGCCATCGGTTTCCATTCCCCGACAGGCAGAGCTGGCGCCAGATCCCGTGCCCTCGGTAGCGACGTGGGGAACTTGCCTCGCCGATGAGCTGACCCAACAACGCAACGCGTGGATCCGACCACAGCCGGGGGAGGACGGGTTCGGGGAGCCTCCGCGCAATCGCCAGGCGATCACCGATCTGAAGGTTCTCGATCCGGGTCCAACCCTCGGCGCCGAGTAGTCGATGCCGGGCCGTCGCTCTTATCTCGCGGCCGCTCGCGAGGCGGATTCGAAACACCGGCCGCTTTCCGACGCGCCACACCTTGTCGCTGCGGGCGAGGACGAGTCTGCCCTCTGCGGACACAGAGACGACCTCGGGAGTGACGCCGACGAGCTCGCGGATCGGAAGGCGACGCCCATCGCCCAGCGCGACCAGGGTTTCGCCGGTGACGCATTCTCTCAGGTCCGCGAGTTGCGGCTTCTTGTCGACACGGCGCTCCGGATCCCGATTGAGCTGTGACACCCCCATGACCGGGATCGCGAGCTCCTTGGCGAGGAGCTTCAATCCGCGGGAGATCTCCGCGATCTCTTGCTGGCGGTTCTCGACCCGGTGAGGGCTCGACATCAGCTGCATGTAGTCCACGATGATGAGGCCGATCCCGTCGGGCCTGGAGGCGAGCCGCCGCGCCTTGGCCCGGATGTCCACTATGTTGACGTTGCCCGCGTCGACGATGAAGAGTGGCGTGCGGTCGAGCACCTCGGCCGCCTCGACGATCCGGCCCCAGTCTTCGGGTGCGACTCGCGCCGCGCGGATCTTCTCCCACGGCACGCGCGCCTCGCCGCACAGGAGGCGCATGGCGATCTCGCGTCGCGACATCTCCAGCGAGAACATCGCCACCGGCGTGCCTGCGACCGCGACGTTTCGCGCGATGTTCGTGACGAAGGAGGATTTCCCGACGCCGGGACGGGCGGCAACGATCACGAAGTTGCCCGGATGGAGGCCCTGGAGCAGCTCGTCGAGGTCCTGGAAGCCCGTGGGGACGCCGACGAATTCGGACTCGCGATCGTGGAGGCGCTCGAGGTCCTCCATGCTTTCGCTGATGAGCTCGCGGAGCTGAACGATCTCTTCCTTTTCGGAATGCCGGGCGACGTTGTAGATGAGCTGCTCCGCCTCGTCCGCCAGCCCATCGGGTTGTTCGGGGACGTCGTAGGCGCGCTGGATGATCGTCGAAGAGGCCTCGATCAGCCGCCGGAGGAGCGAGTGGTCGGCGACGATCCGCGCGTAGTGTGCGGCGCTCGCCGGTGTCGGGACGGTTTCGACCAGATGGTGGATGTAGAGCTGGCCTCCGGCGCCCTCGAGGGTTCCGTTCCGCTTCAGCTCCTCTACGGCCGTGATGGCGTCGACGGGCTCTCCCCGCGCATAGAGATCGATGAGCCCCTTGTGGATCTCCCGGTGGGCCTGCCGGTAGTAGTCGTCGCTCCGAACGATCTCGATGACCTGGGCGATCGCCTCTGAGGAAAGCATCATCGAGCCCAAAACCGATTCTTCGGCTTCGAGGTTGTGTGGAGGAATGCGCTGCGTACGCCCGCCAGGAATCTCTTCGAGCCGCCTCGCCATGTCCTCCCCCGAAGACGCCGGCGGCGACCCTAGTCGCGCTCGCCTGTGGGGCTCAAGACCCATAACCCCCTCCCGGAGGTCCAGAACATGTGGAATCGCTGTGGATTGCGCTCACGAAAGCCCTGTTGCCTGTGAATTCGTGTTTGCACACATCGAACATGTGTGCGGGAGAGTATTTCGCGGGTCTGACAAGAACAGAGCGCCAGGAAAGGAAATGCGCAGGTGGTTCGGGCTATTCCTTGACGACCTGAACGGTGACCGTGGCGTTTACCTCCGGGTGGAGGTGTACCCGAACGGTGTGAACACCGGTGCTCCGGATCGGCTCATCGAGGGCGATGCGCCGGCGGTCGATGCGCCAGCCGACGGTCTTCGAGAGCTCTTCTGCAAGCTGCTGAGCGGTGATGCTTCCGAACAGCCGGCCGTCCTCACCTGCCTGGGCGCTTACCCGGACCGGCGACCTCTCCAACTCGGCGACCCGTGCTTCCGCCGTCTCTCGGTCGCGCTCGGCGCTTCCCTCGCGGACCGCCCTTACGCGCTCGGCGTGTCGGAGCGCTCCTCCCGAAGCGCGAAGGGCCAGACCTCGGGGAATCAGGAAGTTGCGCGCGTAGCCGTCGGCCACGTCAACCACCTCGCCCGGTTCGCCCAGGTTCGCCACCTGCCGCTGAAGGATGATCTTCAACGCGACGAGTAGGGCATCAGCGCCATCTCGCGCGCGTTCTTGACCGCCGCCGCCACATCCCGCTGGTGCTGCGCGCAGCAGCCCGACACGCGGCGCGCGCGGATCTTCCCCCGGTCCGAAATGAAACGCCGAAGAACCTGGACGTCCTTATAGTCCACCGACGTCTTGTCACGGCAGAATATGCAGACCTTCCGGTGCTGTTTCTTCTGCCAAGCGTCGTCTTCGCCCCGGCGCTTCCTCCGAACCGGGGCGCCGCGCTCTTCTCTACCCGACCGGGGTTTCCTCGGAATCGCCTGCTCCTACTCCGACGCTCTCGCTCTCGGCCCAATCGCCGCCGCCTGAGCGCGTCTGCTTCTCGATCTTGACGGTCGCCCACCGGAGGCTGGGGCCGATCTCGTCGGCCTCGATCTCCACCGCTGAGCGCGTTTGCCCTTCTGGGGTCTCCCACGACCTGGACTTCAGCCGGCCTACGATCACGGCGCGCGAGCCGCGCGTCAGCGATTCGGCGACGTTCTCACCGAGCGACCGCCATGCGTTCACGCGGAAGAACGACGCCTCGGCGTCTTTCCACTCGCCGTTCTGGTCCTGATAGCGGCGGTTGACCGCTACCCGGAAGTTCGCCACGGCCGCGCCGTTCGGCGTGTACCGGAGTTCCGGGTCATCCGTGAGGTTCCCCACGATCACGATTTGATTGTTGTTCGCCATCTCCTCACCACCTTCCAATGCCTGCCTTCCCGGTGGATGGCCGCCCCGGAAAGGGGGGAAGTCTTCTCTATGCCGCCTTTCTCACGATCTTGAAACGCAGAACCTCATCGGCCAGCGAGAGGACCCGGTCGAGCTCGGCCAGCGAATCCTGCTCCGCTCGGCAGGTTACGAGCATGTAGTACCCCTCAGCCTTGTGGTCGATCTCAAAGGCGAGCTTCCGCCGGCCCCAGTGATCGGTCTTCTCCACCTCACCGCCGGCGGAGGAGAGGATCTCACCGATCCGCTCCGCGACGCCGTTGATCTGCTGCTCTTCGGCGTCGGGGTCGATGAGCACCAACAGTTCGTATTCCCGCAATTCCACCTCCTTCGGTCTGCGGCCCCCCCGGGCTGGGTCCCGCTGGACCGCGACAAACCCTGGGGGAGCAGGGGTGGAGCCCCGATTCTAGCATCACGGTCCGGGAGACTAGCAGGGGGGTCTGACACACCATGCGATCGGGGGACCGCTCGCCCGCACGAAGTGCGCCGCGAGCACCCCTGGCGAGCTATCCCCCCGAACCCCCCGCCGATCGGGGGACCGCTCGCCCGCACGAAGTGCGCCGCGAGCACCCC
>JBOGWA010000079.1:0-8008 GCA_050693155.1 Actinomycetota bacterium
TGGCTCGATGTCTGGCGACATGTGATGCGCGAGGCGGCCGAGCACGCGCCATTCCGGGAGGCGCTCCCGGTCGGGTTTGCGGCAGACCCGGAGTCTCTTGGCGCAGAGATGAGAGGTCGGGCCGAGGAGTTCGCCGTGTGGTTCGAGAAGATGGCCGGCTCCGACTCGGCGGAGTCGTTCACGAGAAGCTTCTGGCGTCGTCGCCGGCCGATTCTGGAAGGCCAACTCGTGCAGGTGGCCGCGCTCGACAGCCTCGGCCCCGAGACCTTGGTGTCGCGGCGGCCGGCCTTGATCTTCGACGTGTCGATCGAGGACGATGAGGCGGTCGTCTTGCTCGGGAACCGGGAGGTCTGGATGCCGCGCTTCGTTGCTCCGGCTCTTCGCTTCATCGAGGAGGCGAACGAGAGCTTCCGCGCACTCGATCTCCCCGACGGTCTCGACGAAGCGTCCAGGCTCGTTCTGTTGCGCCGGCTGGTTCGCGAGGGCGCTCTCGAAGTCTCCGAGCTCCGTGACTGACGGGGGCGGTTGCGCGGCGCTCTCCGCCGCGGCCGGCGAGCCGCTTGCCGGGACGGCGTCGCGCATTCGGCACTGGTTGATGGTGGAACAGCCGGGTCGCTGGGAGCACGACGCGTTGCTCGAAGGAGGACTCCCGCGGGCGGTGGGGGAACACCTGCGGCGAGAGGGCGACCGGCTCGGGGTCCGCGTTCTTCTCATCCGCCGGAGGGACCGCCCGCGACCTGATCGTCGTCGGTGCTTTGCGGCATTCACCGGCCGACGGGAGCGACGACTCGCCATGTTCGAGATCGAAGACCCTCGTGAACTCCTCGAACTCGATCTGGAGGCGTTGACGGAGGCGCGCTGGGCGCATTTCGGTGAACGAACAACCGGACCTGTTGTCCTGATCTGCACGCACGGCAAACGCGATCCGGATTGCTCCCGCTTCGGCGGGCCGCCCGCTAGGGCGCTGGCTGCTCGCCCGGACGCGTGGGAGTGCACCCACATCGGCGGAGACCGATTTGCCGGGAACCTCGTCTGCTTTCCCCACGGCCTGTACTTTGGCCGCGTCGATGCCGACGCCGCGATGCTCGTCGCGGGAGAGTACGAGACTGGGCGGATCGCCCTCGAGTACTACCGAGGCCGATCCGCTTACCCCTCGTCGGTCCAGGCGGCCGAACGCGAGCTCCGTCTTGCCCTGGATCTCGTCGGCGTGGACGACCTCGTGCTCGAAGGTCACGGGGAACGATCCGCCGGAGAACACGATGTCGTCTTTCGAATCCCTGGAGGTGAGGAGCGGAAGGTCAGCGTCCGCGAAGTTGCTCTCGACGCCCGATTGCTGACGTGCAAGGCGTCGGGTCCCTCCCCATCGCGCGCGTTCGAACTCGACGGAATTTCCTGAGAGCGGTTGGCTTCCTTCGCCCGGATTACGAGCCCTGGGCCTCCGCATTCTTCAGCGCGACCTCGAGCGTCTTTTTGAACTCGTCGGTGGGACTGAACTCGACGACCTCGGTCCCCTCGAAGATCTCCGGTGTGTGTCCGGGCCGGCAGTAGTAGGCCTCACCCGCTGTGATCTCTTCTGACCCCTCCGCGTAGTGGTAGACGACCTTCCCTTTCAGGACGACCCCCCAGTGCCTCGCCTGGCACCTGTCGTCGGGGAGTCCCTTGAGAAGGGGCGCGAGGTCGGCGTCGGCTGTGTAGGTCTCGAACGCGACTGTGTAGTCGTCGATTTCCGTCATGCGGCCTTCGTAACCCTCCACCCTTGTCACTTCGCTGATCTGGTCCTTTGATACCTTCGGCATCGATCCTCCCTTTCCGGCTTCCTACCCGATTACCCTACTGATGATGAGAGTCTGATGCCACCTCCAGCCGCTGCGACGGTGCGCGGCGGGATCGGGAGATAGTGTCGATGCGGCAACTGGTGTTCGTCGAGCCCGGCCACCTCGAATGGCGCGAGGAGGTCGAGCCGTCATTACGGGACCCCGGAGATGCGCTCGTTCGGCCCGTCGCCGCGGCCGCTTGCGACCTGGACGGCGCCGTCATCCGTGGCCTTGTGCCCCTCCCCGGGCCGTTCCCCTTCGGCCACGAGTTCGTCGCCGACGTCGCGGAGGTCGGGCCGGCGGTAAGCGCCTTCTCTCAGGGACAACGCGTGATCGTTCCGTTCTCGATCTCTTGCGGAACCTGCGGGCACTGCACCCGCGGTCTCACCGCGCATTGCTCGACGGTGCAACGAAACGCGATGTACGGCGTCGCCCCGATCGGCGGGGATTGGGGAGGTGCAATCGCGGACCTCGTGCGAGTGCCGTTTGCGGATCACATGCTCGTCCCGTTGCCGAGCGGCGTTGAATCGGCGACGGTGGCGAGCGCGAGCGACAACCTCCCCGATGCGTGGCGGGGAGTCGGGCCTCAGCTGGACGACCTTCCTGAGGCGTCGGTCCTGGTGGTCGGCGGAGGCGCGCCGAGCATCGGCCTGTACGCCGCGGCGATCGCTCGAGCGTTGGGTGCGTCGAGCGTTGACTACGTCGACCGGGACCCCGAGCGCCTTCGCCTCGCCGAATCGTTCGGGGCGAACGCGATCGAGGGGTTTCCGGAGGAGCGCATCGGCCCCTACCCGATCACGTTCGATGCGAGCGCCCATCCGAAAGGGCTTCGGCTTGCCATCGTCGCAACGGAACCCGGGGGTTGGTGCACGAGCGCGGGGATCTATTACCAGCCGGAAACGCCGGTGCCGTTGCTTGCAATGTACGACCGCGGGATCACGTTCCGGACCGGCCGGCCGCACGCGCGACCCACGATTCCGCGAATCCTCGACTTGGTGGCGAGCGGCAAGCTGGACCCGGATCCGATCGCGACGGTGGTCTCCTGGGATGAGGCGCCTGAGGCGTTTCGGGAGCCTCCGCTCAAGCTGATCCTGGTTCGAGACTAGCTCCCATGGCTGGCGTTCCTTCCGACGTTCTTGATTGGCAACGAGCGGGGCGATTCGTCTCGGTTCGAGGCGACGAGGTCTTCGTTGTGGACGTGGGCGGCAAAGGGGCCGAGACCGTGCTCATCCTGCACGGCTTCCCAGGGTCATCCTTCGATTGGCGTGGAGTGGTTCCGCATCTGGCCGAGCGGTTTCGGGTCCTCGCTCTCGATTTCTTGGGGTATGGCCTCTCAGCGAAGCCTGAGGAGGCGCGCTTCTCACTCTTCGAGCAAGCCGATCTCGTGGAGGAAGTCGCTCGACATGCGGAGATCGAGCGGTGCTCCCTGCTGAGCCATGACATGGGAGACAGCGTTGCCGCCGAGCTCCTCATGCGGTCTGTCGAAGGGCGGCTTTCGTTCGGCATCGACCGGGCGACCCTTACCAACGGCTCGATCTTCATCGACATGGCGCAGCTGTCCGCGGGTCAGGAGGCGCTGCTTGCGATGCCCGACGAGCCGCTTGCCGATCCGCTCCCGCTCGAGGCGTTCCGCCCCGGGCTTGCCGCGACGTTCGGATCAGACCACCCGCCGGCGGATACCGAGCTCGAGGCGATGGTTTGGTTGATCGGCAACAATAATGGCGACCGCCTGCTTCCGCGTCTCATCCGCTACATCGAAGAGCGGCGCGAGAACCAGGATCGGTGGACCGCCGGCCTCGTGGAATATCCGGGCCCGATGACCGCGATTTGGGGGGAACAGGATCCGATCGCCGTGGTCGGAATGGCTCACCATCTGAAGGAGCTCCGCCCGGAAACCGAGGTCGTGACCTGGCCGGACGTAGGTCACTGGCCTTCGATCGAGGTTCCCGAACGGCTCGCAACGGCTGTGGCGGACCGGCTCAGCGTCGCTTGGTGAGCTGCGAGTAGCGGAAGCAGCTCGTGACGTGGTCGTTCACCAGACCGACGGCCTGCATGAACGCGTAGCAGACGACCGGCCCGACAAAGCGGAAGCCGCGACTTTTCATGTCCTTGCTCATCGCGCGAGATTCGTCGGTCTCGGCGGGAATGTTGCGAACCGAGCGCCACCGTCCGACGAGCGGACGACCACCAACGAAGGCCCAGACGTAGGCGTCGAGGGAGCCGAACTCCTTTCGAACAGCGAGCGTTGCGCGCGCGTTGGCGACCGCGGATTCGACCTTCGCTCGGTTCCGGACGATTTCAGGGTTCTGAAGCAGCCGCTCGACCCGACGGCCGTCGAATCGCGCGACCTTCGCCGGGTCGAAGCCGCGAAAAGCCTCCCGATAGCCCTCGCGCTTGTTCAGAATCGTCGACCACGAGAGCCCGGCTTGGGCGCCCTCGAGCACAAGCATCTCGAACAAGTGATCATCGTCGTGAGACGGGACCCCCCACTCCTGGTCGTGGTACGCGAGGTAGAGCTCGTTCCCTGCGATGCCCCAGTCGCAGCGTTTCATCGACGCCTTCGCAGGCGACGCTGACATTTCGCGCACAGACCGGAGATCGCGTAGTGCCGGAGATCGGGATCGAACCCTCGATGCTGACGGATGAGCCGTCGGAGAGCTCCCGCCTCCTCGAGGGAGAAGTCGTCTTCGGCGCCGCAATTGGAGCAGGTGAGGTGGACGTGGTCACCCTCTCCGACGCGGTGGTATTCGGCGCCGCGATCGGAGTGCGCGTGCTGGATGATTCCCAGATCCTCGAGCACCGAGAGCGTGCGGTAGATCGTCGATGTGTTGACCGCCGGCATCCGTGAACGCACACGCCGGGCAACCTTTTGGGGGCTGATGTGCCCGTGGCTTTCGAGGATCTCCTCGAGGATCGCCTGTCGCTGTGGGGTCAGGCGATACCCACGCTCCCGGAGGGTGGCAACGATGGAGCCGGCGTCCTCCACCATCCGAGCCTACTGCACATCAATTGCATGTGCAGAACCGCCCGCAACTAGGCGCAGCTTTTGCCTTTGGTTGGCGTGCAGGTGAACTCGATCGACGCCGGCGCGTCCGGTGAGTCGTATTGGATGCGCGCAACAAACGGAGACAAGATCGCGCCTCCGGGATCCGGGATGTCGAACTCAATGACAGGGCTCACCTGGAATAGCAGGAAACTCTTCGCGGTGAAGTTCACCTTCGGGATGACGGCCTCGACCGTGGCGCCGAGGCTCGCTTCGACCTCCCCAGCAGGCTTCGGGTAGCTCTCGTTGCAGAGAGCAGCTCCATCTGCCGCGGTATCCGGCCAGACGCGAATCAGGATCGTCCCAGGAGTTCCCTGGGTCGGGAACGTCACTTTGATATCGCCGGTGATCTTGCCGGAAACGTTCCCGATCCAAACGGGGAAGAGGTTGTTGCCCGCGCAGTTGACGTTCGGCCCGACGACATAGTTCGTGATCTGCTTCGACTTGCTGCTTCCCGTGGGCTTCTTAACATCCATCGGGAGGAAATCGCTGTTGTGCACGAAGCTGTCTTCCTCGCCGAAGCCAGAGGTTCCATGAAGGTACAGCACGGTCTTGACCCCCTTGGCCTTCTTGGCGTCTGCGGGGGCCCCGATTCCTGCTATGAGGAGGCCTGCAGCTAGTACGACCGTGACGACTCGTCTCATGCTCGTCCTCCTTGCGTTGGAGCGGCTCGGGCGTCGCTCGTTCCGATCTAGGGGTTTCGCCGCAAACGCCCGATTCCCTTCACGCGTAGCCTGGTCCAACCACATGATCGTGAAGGTCTGTCTCGCCGGGGACACCATGCTCGGGCGGGGAGTGGGGGAGCGTCTTGCTGCGAACCCGCCCGAATCGCTGTTTGCTCCCGAAGTGCTCGAGTTCTGCAACCAGGCGGATTTGTTCGTGCTGAATCTGGAGTGCTGCATCTCCGATCGCGGACGCCCCTGGCCGGACGCTGCGAAGCCCTTCTTCTTTCGAGCCCCGTCGGTCGCCGTAAAGGCGCTCGCGCTGCTCGGCGTCGACTGTGTGACTCTGGCGAACAACCACGCCCTCGACTTCGGCGAGGAGGCCCTCCTCGACACCTTCGACCATCTCGCTGGGGCGGGTATTCGATGGGTAGGCGCCGGGCCCGACGTCGCGCGCTCGCGGGAGCCCGTCGTCATGGAGGCGAACGGATTTCGCCTCGCCGTCATCGGCGTCACGGATCATCCCGCGGAGTTCGCGGCCCGGGAGGACAAGGCTGGAGTTGCGCTTGCCGACCTCGGCACGCTCATCTCCAATTGGCTGCAAACCTCGATCCACGGAGCGGATGCGGACGCGGTGCTCGTCACTCCCCACTGGGGGCCGAACATGACGGGCGAGCCGATCCCCAGGATTCGGCGCGCCGCGCAGCGACTCCTCGGGGCTGGAGCGACCTTCGTTGCCGGACACTCGTCGCACGTCTTTCACGGGATCGAAAGTCGAGTCCTCTACGACCTCGGCGATTTCCTCGACGACTATGCCGCCGACCCCTCGCTCCGGAACGACCTCGGAATCATTGTTACGGTCACGCTCGATCGAAACGGTCCGCGGCGCCTCGAAGCCCTCCCGCTGCGTCTCGACTATTGCCACACGCGGGCTGCGGACGATGAGGACGCGGCCTGGATCACGCTGCGTTTCCGGAAGGCCTGCGCGCAGCTCGGTACTGAGGTCGAGGAGCAGGACGGCCGTCTCGTCGTCCTCTGGGACTAGGCTTGGGACATCTCGAAACTCGAGGGGCTACTGCTAGCGCCAACTACACGTAGCGGTTGCAGTCGTAGCACCAGGTGAACGACCGCGTTCCAATCGGCATCTGGATGATCACCGGATGCCCGGCATCCAGCGCGTGCACCCGGTTGTGTCCGGCCTGCGACTCGCAGCAGCCGACGTGGCCGCACTCGGCGCAGACCCGCAGGTTCACGCGGCTGCCGCACGCCTCGCACGCCTCGGCCCTCGGCTCGGCCTTGGTCGCCGGGACGTGCGTGCATTGGGCGGTCTCTGAGCGAAGGAAGCTCATCCGGTGACCACGGTAGCAACTATGAGGACGAAACGTGTCTAAGCGCCTTCGAGTACTCTCGTCGGTAGAGGCTCGCATGACGACTCGCCCAGACTTCGGTCCGAACGCCTGGCTAATCGAGGAGATGTACCGCTCGTACGTCGAGGACCCCGAGTCGGTCAGCGAGACCTGGCGCGAGTTCTTCGAGGACTACGAGCCGCGCGAGAAGGAAGCCCTTGCGGCCGAACCCTCTGCCCGGGAAACCGTTCCCGAGCGGCAGCCGGCCGAGCCGGCTCCCAAGACCGGGAAGCCTCCCTCCGAGGCGCCCGCCCCGGAACCATTGGGCGCCGAGGCTGAAGGCGAGACGCAGGAAGCCGAACGAGCGCCGCTGACCGGGCCGAATCGAGTGATCGCACAGCGGATGGAGGAGAGCCTCGGCGTGCCGACGGCGACCTCCGTTCGGAGCGTGCCCGCCCGACTCCTGGAAATCAACCGCACGATCCTCAACCGGCATCTTGCACGCCATCAGGGCGGCAAGGTGAGCTTTACGCATCTGATCGGCTACGCGGTCGCACGAGCGTTGACCCAGATGCCGGGGATGAATGTCACCTACGACGCTATCGACGGAAAGCCCCAGGTCGTCCGGCACCCACACGTCAACCTCGGCCTCGCGATCGACGTGAAGCGAGACGACGGGACGCGGACACTCCTCGTTCCCAACATCAAGCAGGCCGACACCCTTGACTTCCGGGGCTTCCATTCCGCCTACGAGCAGCTCATTCGCAAGATGAACGCCAACGAGTTCTCGCCGGACGACTTCGCGGGAACGACGGTGACGATCACGAACCCCGGCATGCTCGGAACCGTTCAATCGGTGCCGAGACTCATGGCCGGACAGGCCGCCATCGTCGGCGTGGGGTCGATCGATTATCCCGCGGAGTTCCAGGGGGCCGACGCGCGAGCGCTCGCCGACATCGGGGTCGGGAAGGTGCTCACGTTGACAAGCACCTACGACCACCGGGTCATCCAGGGGGCCGAAAGCGGCGAATTCCTCGGCCTCGTCCACCGACTCCTGCTCGGAGAAGAGAGCTTCTACGAGTCGATCTTCCGGAGCATGGGTGTTTCCTACGTGCCGGTGGCCTGGCGCCTGGACGTGAATCC
>JBOGWA010000080.1:0-3967 GCA_050693155.1 Actinomycetota bacterium
TTCACCTCACCTGAGGACGCCGGCGACGTGGCCGCCTACGACTTCGTCAGTCCGATCGCCGACCCGCCCAGCGCGGTGACCGTCGACCTGGACGCGGGGACGGCAACGGGTGCGGGGACGGACTCGCTAACGGGGATCGAAAGCGCAAGCGGAACGCAGCTCAACGACACCCTGACAGGTGACGCCGGCCGAAACCGGCTCCAGGGCCTCGATGGGAGTGACAATCTCGATGGTCTTGCTGGGGACGATCTGCTCGATGGGGATGCCGTGATCTTTGGGCAAAACTTCCCAGGGACCGACGATCTCGACGGAGGTCCGGGAACCGCGGACATCTGCCTCGGTGGCGAAACGACGACGAATTGCGAGAGCACGACGTCGCCCTTCCCACCTCCGCCCGGAATCGGGTATCTGCTGCGGGCCGGGGTGGTCTACGGGATCGTTTAGGCGACGCGGCCGGGCTGGCCGTCCGGGGTCCTGAGGGGCAGTCCCTCCGATTCCCAGGCCTTGAGACCCTCCCGGAGGTTGTAGGCCTCGAACCCGCGCGCCTGGAGCATGAGCGCGGCCAGCTCGCTTCTCTGCCCGACCGTGCACACCGCGACGACCGGCCGATCTTGGGTGAGACCGTCGGTTTGGCCCCCAAGCACGTCGTTGAGCGGGATGTGGATCGAGCCCTCGATCCAGCCGGCGTCGATCTCGAACTGCTCTCGGACGTCGACGATCTGGACGTCGCTCTGTTTCTCGCGTAGGCCCTCAGGCGTGGTCAGGTCGGTTTCCGCCATTCCGAGTCCATGCTAGCCCCGCCGGGGACCCCAACCGGGGTCCTCCAACTTCAGGTCGCGCTGAGGGACAGGCCGAGCATGGCCTCGAGCTCGGGGATCGTCTCCTCCGCCCTCCGGTGAAGGATGCCCTTCATCCCAGCTCGCTCGGCGGCCTCGACGTTCCCGGGATGGTCGTCGACGAACAGACAGGCCTCCGGCGGAACGCCGAGTTGCTCGGCCGTGAACGCGTAGATCTCCGGCTCCGGCTTCCTCATCCCGACCTCCCCGGAGATCACGACGACATCGAACAGCAGCCCCCGAAGGTCGTCGGAGTAGTGGCGTGTGTCCCACGAGTTCGAGAGCAGGGCGGTGAGGATTCCGTGGTCCCGGACGCGACGCACGGCGTGGAGCATCTCGTCGTCGGGCCGAAGCTCACCCAGGATCCTGGGGACGAGTCCGTCGGGCGAGATCGGCCGCTCGAGGCCTTCGGAGAGCCGCTCCGCGAGGTGGCGCTCGAACTCTTCGGTCGAGATCTTTCCCGTCTCGATGAGCGTCACCGGCGATTCCGGGTCGAGATTCTGGTACGAGGCTCGGATGACCCGTTCCATGCGCTCGGGATCCAGGCCCTCCTTCCTGCAGAAGGCGCCGAAGGATTCGACGAGCGACGTTGTGAGCACACCGCCGAAGTCGACGACGAGCGCACGAGGGTCAGTCGGCAGCGCGCGCCACCTCCAGAGCGCGCCGACCCAGCGCGGGGACTCCTTCGCGTAGCTCCTCGAAGAAGGGGTCGTCCGTGACACCGGCCAGATGCCGTGCGTAGGAGCCCTCGAGAAGAATTGCCAGTTTCCACACGGCGAGCACCGTGTACCAGACGACATCGGTCAGCTCGCGCCCCGTGTGCTCCCGGTACCGGTCCATGAGCTCTGCCCGGGTCGAGAAGCCCGGCTGTCGCGTCACCTCGGTGTGCTCAGCCAGCACGATGTCCTGGGGATCATCCGGCTCGCGCCAGAACGAGAGCATCCAGCCGAGATCCGCCAAAGGATCGCCGATCGTTGCCATCTCCCAGTCGAGAATCCCAACGAGGCGGGCGGGCGGTTGCGCCGCGTACATGACGTTGTCGAGCTTGTAATCACCCTGCACGATCGTCGCCCCAGCGGACTCCGGCCGTCGCTCGTCCAGCCACATCGCAAGGTCCTGGAGGTCCGGCAGCGGGCGGGTGAACTGGGTCGCGAGGTCGAGCTGGCCTTTCCAACGGCGGAGTTGACGCTCCAGATACCCGTGCGGCTTCCCCCATCCCTCGAGCCCCACCGCCTGCCAGTCGACGGCGTGAAGCTCCGCGAGCCCGTCGACGATCTCTTCGCCTACCTGGGGCCGAAGCGACGGATCCTCGTCGAGAAAGACCGGCAGGCGGTCGCGGATCACGATCCCGTCGATCTTCTCCATGATGTAGAAGGGGGCTCCGATCACCGATTCGTCGTCGCACGCGAGAAACGTGCCGGGCGCCCGGACATCGGTGCGCGTGAGCGCCGAGAGGACCCGATACTCCCGAAGGACGTCGTGGGCCGTCGGCAAGAACGCCCCGCGCGGCGGTCGCCTGAGAACCCACTCCCCTCCGGTTCGCCGGATGAAGAACGTTTCGTTCGAGTGCCCGGCCTGGTGACGTTCGACGTCGAACGTGCCTTCGCCGGGAAGCTTGTCATCGAGATATCGCGTGAGGGCATCGGGATCGACGAGCGGGCGCTCCGCGTCGCTTGGGTCCGGAGCGAAATGCGGCTGGGTCACGCGAGGTCCCCGAGCGCTCCCTTCGTGGTCCCGGTCTCCTTGGCGGCCTTGAGAAGGTTCCGAGCGATCACCATCCGGTGAGCCTCGGACGCGCCGTCGTAGATCCGGGCTGCGCGCGCGTCGCGGTAGAAGCGCTCGAGCGGGACGTCCTCCGAATAGCCGAGCGAGCCGTGGATCTGGAGCGCACGATCGACGATGTCCCCAAGCGCTTCGGAGACGAACACCTTCACCAGCGAGATTTCCTGGCGATAGTCGAGGTCCCGCTCGATCTTGTAGGCGGCATGGAGCACCATGAGGCGGGCGGCGTAGAGCTGGATCGCGGAGTCGGCGAGCATCCACTGGATCGACTGGTGCTCGGCGAGACGTTTGCCGAAGACCTCCCGTTCGAGCGCGCGCTCCGCCGCGAGATCGAGCGCTCGCTGCGCCACCCCGATCCACCGCATGGCGTGGGCAAGTCGCGCCGGGCCGAGCCGGACCTGAGCGAGCACGAGACCCTGGCCCGACTCTCCGAGAATGGCGTCGGAAGGAACCCGGCAGCCCTCCAAGCGGACCTCGCAGTGACCGCCCGGCATGTGGGTTCCCATGACGGGAATCTCACGAACCACACGCCAGCCCGGGTTGTCGGCATCGACGAGGAAGAGCGTGTGCCGGAGGTAGGGGTTCTCGTGTTCCTCCTCCTGCTCCGTCACTGCCACGACGATCGCGAAGCCCGCACCGGCCGCTCCGCTGATGAACCACTTCTCGCCGTCGATCACCCAGTCGTCGCCATCACGGATGGCACGGGCTCGGAGCGCGCGCGGGTCGGAGCTCCCGACGTCACGTTCGGTCATCGCGAAGCAGGACCGCACGCTCGCCTCGGCCAGGGGCCGAAGGTATCGCTCTTTCTGCTCGGCCGTTCCGGCGTGAAGGAGCAAATGCATGTTTCCCTCGTCGGGCGCCATCGCGTTGATCGCGAGGGAGGCAAGCCCCGAAACACCGCACTCCTGGGAGACCAGCGCCATGCCGAGCGGCCCCAGCCCAAGCCCTCCCCACTCCGTCGGGAGGTGCGGAGTCCAGAGCCCCGCGTCCCTCGCCTTCTGCCGGAGCTCCTCCAACACGTCTTCGAACGTCTCCTCGGTCGCTTTGGCCTCGACCGGGAGCACCTCGCGCTCGACGAACTCGGCGACTCGCTTTCTGATCTCGTCAAGTTCCTGTGGGATCGTGAAGTCGATCATGGGTTCCTATTCTTGCTGGTTCGCGCGAGCGACGACGACGCGAGTGATCTCCGGCCAGCCTTTCGTGCTCCGCAGCTCCTCATAACCGGCCCGTCGGAGCACACCCTTGAGGTACCGGGTCCGGTCCGGACTCACCTCGACGAGAAGCCAACCCCCGGGGCGAAGCCATCGCCACGCGCCCATCGCTGTACGCTCGACGAGACCCATGCCGTC
>JBOGWA010000081.1:0-5223 GCA_050693155.1 Actinomycetota bacterium
GGTCGAATACCCGGCCCCGCCTCGAACATCCGCTCGCGAGCGCTTCGGCCTACGCCGCCCGGCCCGACCCCGACCGGGATTCGCGAACGTCAGTGATCTGGTTGGATTCTGCCGGGCTGGCCCCGGCGGCGGGCGGGGTGATCGTCCCCGACCCGCTTGGGAGACGGCCCTAGCAGCCAGTCACCTCGAGGGTCTCACTGCGTATGTGCAAACTGGACCACCTCCTTTCTCCCGTGGCCCGAATGTTCTGATGAACTGGCCTTCTTGGCAAGTACCTTCGACTTCCGGGTGCTCGCGGTTCCGGGTAGGCTACGCGCTCGTATGGCCGACGAGAGTGTCAGCCGGTCGAAGACCACCGTCAGCAGACGCAAGACAACCGGATCGAAGACCTCAACGCGCAAGACCATTGCCCGCAAGACGACGGCTCGGAAGCCTGCGACGAAGTCCGCCCGGAAGGCCACGGCCCGTCGGCCGACTCGGAAGGCCCCCGCCCGCAAGACGCGGCGAAAAGCCCCGGCGCGGAGGCCGGCTGCGCGGAAGGCTCCTGCCCGCAAGCATGCGGCGCGGAAGGCGCCCGCCCGCAAGCATGCGGCGCGGAAGGCGCCCGCCCGGAAGGTGGTTGCTCGCCGCGGCCGGCGTCCGCCGACTTCGGCCTTCTACCGGCTCGGTCACTTCGCCGTTCGAAACCGTCTGCGGATCCTCGCCGTCTGGGTGGTGGCCGTGGTCGCCGTCAGTCCGGTGCTAGGCAAACTGGCCGACCGGTTGTCCCAGGGAGGCTTCGAGGTTCCGGGGTCGGAGTCCGACGTCGTCACCAACACCGTCCAGGACAGATTCCAGGGTCAATTCGAGTTCACGAGTTTCCTCGTCCTTCACTCGGAACAGCTGACCGCGAACCAGGGGAAGTTCGAGGGAACGTTCCAGCGTGCCCAGGCGGAACTGCTTCAAGCGCCGGGAGTTGCGCTCGTCACGAATCCCTACGAGCAGCCGGAAGGAACGATCTCTCTCGACGGGCACACCGTGACGGCCGTGATCGGGCTTACCGACGATCAGGATCAGGCGCTCCAGCACAACGATGAGGTCGAGGGTGCCGTCGAGCGCGCAACGGCGGGAACGGGGATCGAGGGCTACATCACCGGCTCCCCGTCGTTCTACGCGGCCTTCACGGAAACAACGACCCACGACCTCGAGCGTGCGGAGTCGATCGGGCTACCGATCAGCCTTATCATCCTGCTCCTCGCGTTCGGAACCCTCGTCGCGGCCGGCGTGCCATTGTTCATGGCCCTCCTCGGCCTCGCCCTCACGTTCGGCATCCTCTCGGTGATCGCCGCCACGACGACGGTCTCGATCTTCAGTCAGAACCTCGCGGCGATGATCGGGATCGGCGTGGGGATCGACTTTTCCCTGTTCATCGTGAACAGGTTCCGGGAGGAACTCCGGACCGATCGCGGCGTGCCCGAAGCCGTCGCGCGTTCGATGGCAACGAGCGGCCGGGCCGTGATGGTCTCCGGGCTCGCCACGGTGACGGCGCTCGCGGGAACCCAGCTCGTCAACATCCAGGCGTTCCGGTCGATGGGGTGGGGAGCCATGATCGCCGTCACGATCGCGGTACTTGCGGCGCTGACCCTGCTCCCCGCGCTCCTGGGAATGCTCGGCTGGCGCATCAACAAGCTTCGGATCGGAAGCCGCTTGCGCGCGGCGGGCCGGGGCGGCACGTGGTGGCACCGGTGGGCGACCGAGGTGATGAGGCGGCCGTGGTTCGCTCTCGTCGGCTCACTCGCTGTTCTAGCCGTTCTTGCGTTTCCAGCAAAAGACCTGACCCTCGGCTCCTCCGGCCCGTCGATCCTCCCGACCGATGCGCGACCGCGGATCGGTGCAGAAATCGTCGGGCAGGCGTTCGGTGAAGGCCTGGTCGCGCCGGTAGAGATCGTCGTGGAGACCGAGCAGCCGGTCCTCTCCACGGGGTTCAAGGACGTCTACGACGTCGCGCAGCTCGTGAAGCCGGACCCGGAGGTCGTCCGGGTCGACTCGATCGCAACGATTCCTCCATCCACGACGTTGGAGGAGGCGCTGGCCGAGGCCAGCCTCCCCGAAGCCCAACCCTTCATCCTCTCGCTCGTGAGCACCGACGCGAGGTCGACTCTCGTCCGAGCCGTCACCCGGCACGGCCCTCAATCGGATGAGACCGCCGAATTCGTCTCGCGTCTGCGCGAGAAGCTCGCAACAAGCGCTCCTCCCGGCGTCACCGTGCTCGTCGGCGGCGACGCGGGACTGAACGTCGACATCAATGAAGAGCTCGAGCGAAAGCTCTTCCCCGTGGTCGGGCTCGTCCTCGCCCTTTCCTTCATCGTCCTTCTGATCTTCTTCCGGAGCCTGCTGCTTCCGCTCAAGGCGATGTTCATGAATGCCGCCGGCGTCATTGCGACCTACGGCGTGCTGGTGTTCATCTTCCAGAGCGGGCACTTCGAAGGGTTTTTCGGGTTCGAAGCAGCGGGGCACTTAGAGGCGTTCTTGCCGCTGTTCCTGTTTACGATCCTGTTCGGCCTCTCGATGGACTACGAGGTCTTCATGCTCTCCCGCATCCGCGAGGAATATCTGAGGACGAAGGACAACACCGAGGCCGTCGGCTGGGGTCTCGAGCGGACGGGGAAGATCATCACGAGCGCGGCGGCGATCATGGTGTCGGTCTTCGGCGCGTTCGCCTTCGCCCGGCTCGTGCCGATCAAGGCCATGGGATTCGGGCTCGCGACGGCGGTGTTTCTCGACGCCACCCTAATCCGGGTCGTCCTCGTGCCGGCCGCGATGCGCCTCATGGGTCGATGGAACTGGTGGCTTCCCCGATGGCTCGACCAGCGGATGCCGAACGTCTCCCTCGAGGGCGTCGAGCCCACGGTCGTCCGGGCCCGGCGGCCGGCTCCTGCGCGCGCTGCCGCCTAACCCGTATGATCCGTCCCGGAGAATCCGAATGAGACGCCCGCTCGCAATCGCCTCCCTTCTGATCGCCGCCCTTGTATCGCCGGCGCCGTTCGCATCGGCCGAGGGCAACGCCCGCGATTACATCGTCGTGCTGAAGAACAACGCGAATCCGCGCCAGGTGGCGAACGAACACGCTCGGGAAAACGAATCACAGACGAGGTTCATCTACGAACATACCCTCAAGGGCTATTCGGCGCACATGAGCGAGCAGGCGGCCAATCGGATCTCGAACGACCCCCGCGTGGTGCTCGTGGAAGCAGACCAGCGCGTCTCGATTTCGGCGCAAACCACCCCAACGGGCATCCGCAGGATCTTTGCGTCGTCTAACTCCAATCTCGACATCGACGCCACCGACGACCTTCGCGTCGACGTGGATGTGGCGGTTCTCGACACCGGGATCGACTACGACCATCCGGACCTGAACGTCGTCCACCGGGCGAGCTGCTTGGGAGTTTTCGGGAGCTGCACCAGCAACTCCGGGGATGATGGAAATGGGCACGGAAGCCACGTCGCCGGGACCATCGGAGCAATCGACAACTCCATCGGGGTGGTTGGAGTGGCTCCGGGCGCGCGCCTCTGGGCGATTCAGGTGCTCGACAGCACGGGCAGTGGGTTCACCTCTGGAGTCATCGCCGGCGTCGAGTACGTGACCGCTCGAGCCGGGCAGATCGAGGTTGCCAACATGAGCCTCGGCGGAGGGAGCAGCAGCTCGCTCTGCAGCGCCATCACGAACTCCATCAACGCCGGCGTCGTCCACGCCGTGGCGGCAGGGAACGAAGACCAAAACGCCTCAAACGTGAGTCCGGCCAACTGCTCGGGAGTGATCACGACTTCCTCCCTCAACGACCTCGACGGTGCTCCCGGAGGGTTGGCGGGCGCCGGGTGTTCGGATCAGGACGACACACTCTCGTACTTCAGCAACTGGGGCTCGACGATCGAGATCGCTGCTCCGGGTGGGTGCATCTACTCCACGTATCGCAACGCCGGGTATGCAACGATCAGCGGAACCTCGATGGCTTCCCCGCACGCGGCCGGGGCGGCCGCCCTGCTCGCGAGCGCCGCGAACCCGCAGAACTCGAGCGATGTCGCGGCGATCCGCCAGACCCTCATCAACACGGGCAATTTCAACTACACCGAGGACTCGGGGGACGGGATCAAGGAGCCGCTACTCGATGTGAGCAATTCGGGCGTCTATGCCCCTGTCATGGTCGGATCGCAGCCGCCGGATCAGCCGCCGACGGCTTCCATCACGAATCCCACGAACGGAAGCACCGTCTCGGGGACCGTCACGATCCAAGTGCAGGCGAGCGACACCGAGGATGCCGCCGGCGCCCTCACGGTTGAGGTGAGGACCGACGGTGGCGTGTGGCAGGCGGCCACGTGGAACGGGGGGACGAGCCGGTACGAGCGTTCGTGGAACACGACGAGCGTGGCCGATGGGTCCCACACGATCGACGCGCGAGCCACCGACAGCGCTAGCAACGTGACGAACGCCATACAGGTGAGCGTGACCGTGAACAACGCTCCCCCGCCACCACCACCCGGCGACCCATGGGAGTTCGCGGTTACGGGGACGCAGACCAGCGACCGGCAGATCGCAGAGCTGTACTGGAATTCCGGAGCCGCACCTACGGCCAAGGTCGACATCTATCGGGACGGGACGAAGATCAAGCGGACGGCGAACGACGGCTACTACCGGGACGTGATCCAGTTCGGCGTCGGATCCCACACGTACAAGGTGTGCCAGGCGGGTAAGCAGACGAACTGCTCCCCAACGAAGACCGTCTTCTAGCGAAGCCGCTTCTTCCAGCCGCTCGGCACGGTTGCTCCGTACTCGATGGTGGATGCGCCCAGGAACGAAGCCAGTCTGATGACCGCGTCGCTGATCGCCCGTGCGGTCGAGCCGTTCATCGGCGAGTCCGGCTCGGCGTGGACGGAGTTCACGATCAGGCGACCTCGCTCCCGGTCCATCGCCGGATCGAGGCGGCCGATGAAGCGGTCCCCGTGCAGGATCGGAAGAACGTAGTAGCCATACCGCCGCTTCGCCTTCGGGACGTAGATCTCCATGCGGTAGTGGAAGCCGAATAGCCGCTCGGTCCGAGCGCGGTTGATCGTGAGGTTGTCGAAGGGGGAGAGGAGCGTTGTCTTCGGCTCCCATTCCTGGGCCTCGACGCGGTCGAGAAGCGGCAGGTCTTCGGTGTGGACGAACCAGGTTCCGGGCCACGCCTGGGAATCCTCCACGATCCGCAC
>JBOGWA010000082.1:0-4497 GCA_050693155.1 Actinomycetota bacterium
GCCTGGATGCTAACCCGTGGCGAGGAGCATGAATCGATGGTGCCGTACAAGGACCTACCGGAGTCGACTCGCCGCGAGGATGACCCGTACGTCCGTGCGATCAGGCTCGTGGCTCAGCGATTGGACAAAGGAGCTAGGAGGTCATGACGTTCCAGTGGAACCCCCACGCAGAGCGCGACATCAAGCGCATGGCTGTGCGAAACCTCACGCCCAAATACCAGGCTGCGCTTGTGGAGGTCGCCTGCCCGGACCACGGTGTGAGCACCCGACCATTGAGCCGCACGGCGAAGAGTGGCGGATCCACCGCTGCTGCGAGAAGGCGGAAGCGCTCGCGTATGAGGCGATTCGCAAGGTGAACGCCGCCGTTTAGGGCGGCTGGACGAAGGAGGAAGAATGGCCGGTAAGGGTAAGAGCAAGGGGTCGGGGCGGGTTCGGTCAGCGAAAACGGGGAGGTACGTGAAGAAGTCGGAGGCGAAGAAGCATCCGGACACGACCGTGACCGAACGTGACCGGAAACGCAGGTAAGCACTCATCAACTGATTTCGGAGCTGGAAGGTGGAGGTCATTCGGGTGACCGAGGGTGAACTTGTGCGCTGGTGGTCGCCCCGGAGAGCGAGCAGCTCAAACGCTTGACGGAGGACGTTGGATGCGACGGAAGGGCGGACAGACGATTGGGCCCTGGAGGCTGAACCGCCTACTCGGCTCGGGTGCAAACGCCGAGGTATGGGAGGCCGGCAACGAGCGCGGAGACATCGCGGCGGTGAAGGTGCTGCACCGTGTTGCCCCGGATTCGGAGCCCTACAAGCGGTTCCGAGATGAGATCTCCATACTTCGGGAGGTCGGGGACCTTCCCGGCGTCTTGCCGATCGTCGACTTCCACCTTCCCGACAAGCCCAGCAGGGGAAATCCGGCGTGGCTGGCGATGCCGGTCGCAACCCCGATTCGAAAGGCCCTGAGCGAGGCATCCGTCGAAACGGTCGTGGACGCCGTCGCCTCAATCGCAGAGACACTGTCCGGTCTCGCAATGCGGGGAGTATTCCACCGCGACATCAAGCCTGAGAACCTGTACCAGCACGGTAAGCACTGGGCAGTGGGCGACTTCGGACTTGTCGAGTTCCCGAGCAAGGAGGCCGTTACGGGAGGAGTCTACGCGCTCTGCCATCACTGCCTTTCAGAGGGTCTACGAGGGCTCTGAAGGCCTTCCCCGACCGATTCCTGCTTCCGATCGGTCTGCGAGGCGTGGCGTCTCTCACCGGAAGCAACGAGATTTTGAAGTCCTACCTTCCGCGAGGGGATGTGACGACCGCCACCGTGAGGCGCTGATGTGGCAGAGCTACGCGATCCTCCCGGTGATGGCGCCATCGCCTGGTACGGCGACTCTCTGGGTCGCCGTAGGTGCCAAGCTTTTCGACGATGGCGATCTGGATTTCGCCGGAGCGCTGCTTCTGGGCCGGTACGACTTTCCTCAGGAAGAGGTTTGGTCGGTGACGCGATCCGTTGCGGCTGGATCCGCCCAAGAGGAACAGGCTATGCTGAGCTGATAGCGGGACTTGGGGAGAATCTGCCCCGTGCCCTCGAGGCGTTCTTGGATTTGGCCGCGCAGAAGCAGTTATCTGACCCGGGGCGGACTCCACCCGCGCCAGCAGCGAGCCCTTGAGTAAGGAGAGCCCGAAAGCCACCGTCCGGTTGATTGTGTCCCGTCTGTGTCCCGTGAACGACCGCAAAACAGTGGGCAACGACGAGAACCAGCGAGCAGTCAAAACGCCTGCTCACAAGCCCTTTCCGGCTGTTTCTGCTGGTCAGCGAACTGCGTCGCAGCGGACTCATAATCCGTCGGTCGGTGGTTCGAGTCCACCCCGCCCCACCTTTCCAGATGACTCATTGGTCAGCACCCTTGACCCATTTGGGGTGTAAGAACATATGTTATATTCTGAGATATGGCCTACCAGCGTACCGTCACGATCTCGTTGCCCCCCAACCTCGCTCGCGAGATCGACCGCGTTGCTCGAGCGGAGGGCCGGTCTCGGAGCGAGCTTTTCCGCGAGGCCGCGCGCCAGTACCTCGAGCGCAGGTCGCGTTGGGCGGAGATCTTCTCCTACGGAAAGGGCGCCGCTCGCCGACTCGGCCTCTCGGAGAAAGACGTGGCGCGCGTCGTCAAGCGCGAGCGGCGCCGCCGAAGCTCGTAGGTGCGGGTCCTCCTCGACACGAACGTCGTCATCTCCTCGATCCTGTTCGGCGGACATCCGAGGAGGATCCTGGAAGCGTCTATCGAGGGACGGTTCGACCTGGTGACGAGCCCCGCGCTTCTTGAAGAGTTGGAGCGGCTCCTGTCGCGTAAATTCGGGTTCTCATCGAAGACCGCCGCAGGAGTGCGCTCCGAGCTCGAGCAACTTGGTTCCTTGGTGGAGCCTGCCCAGGCGCCGCGGGTCGCGCGTGACCGCGATGATGATCAGGTTCTTGCGGCTGCGGTGGAGGGCAGGGCGGAGATCATCGTCACCGGCGATGCGGACTTGCTCGTCCTGGAACAGCATCGGGGCATCCGGATTGTGGCCCCGCAAGATTTCGAGCTGCCGGGCACGTAGTCGCGGCCCCTAATCGGCTCGCAGCCTCGAGAGAACCTCGGCCGAGTCGTCGGAATCCCAGCGCTCGACCACTCTTCTGTCCTCGAAGTGCATGATCGTGATGCCGGTCATCGAGATCTCACGGCCAGTTGGGGGCATGCCCATCAGCTCGCCCGTGTGAGTGCCTGTGACTGAGTATCTTGCGGCAAGCGTGTCCGCTTGACCGAACGTCTCGTGTATCTCCAGTCGTAGATCGGTCGTCGCGGCATGGAATCCCTTGTACATGCTCTCGACCGCCTTCCTGTCGGGGAAGTCGTAGGTCCCGGCGTGGAGCTTGATGTTCTTCGCGTAGAGCTCCATGTAAGAGTCCACGTCGCCGGAGTTCCATGCCTCGACGGCGCGCATCAGCTCGGCCTCGTTCTCCTGCACGTTCACAGCAACCCCCGATCTCATCAGTGCCCCCCGTTTTCGAGGAAGCGCATCCCGTTCTTCTCGAAGATCCCGATGATCCGCTCCATGTCGAGCTCCTCCTCGGCTGGCTCGGGCTGGCTCGTCGGGACGCCGGCCTCGCGGAACAGCTCGTCACGGTTCGTGGGCGAGATCCACAGCCACCGACCCCGGCTGGTCTCGTCGAAGGCCAGCGCGTGCGGGACTCCCTTAGGCAGGAAGGCCAGGCTCCCCGGTTCGGCCTTGAACGTCTCGTCACCGCAGGTCACGGTTACCCTACCCTCGAGGTAGTAGTGCACCTCGTCCTCCTCGTCGTGCACGTGGAGGGGTATCTCCCAGCCGGGAGGGTTCTCCAGCTCGTACACCCGAGGCCCCTTGATCGTGCCCTTGGCGCCCACGGCCCAGTACGACTCGCCTTCTCCGGGGAGCCTGATGTAACCGTTCACCGTCATGCCCTTCTCCCTCCGATCGTGATCGACGCTCCTCGCCGATCTCCAGTGGCCGGGGCCCGCCGGGTGCCCGCTTGGGCGGACATCCGGCGAGCCTGCCGACCAAGGGGGACGGTACGTTCGGGGCAGGGGAAGAGGCATCGGGGTATGCACGCAGATCGCGTGCTGCGAACACGTATTTTTCGGCTGGCTAGACCAGGCCGTGAGTGTGCGCGTAGGCAGTGGCCGCAGCCCGGGCGGCCTTCCCGTGCGTGCCGATTTTCGCGTAGATGTTCGAGATGTGCCGCTCGACGGTGCGCACCGAGAGGAATAACGCCGACGCGATCTCCTGGTTGGACAGGCCCTGTGCGATCGAGCTGAGAACCTCGGCTTCGCGATCGGTGAGGATGGCTCCGCCCTCCGTCCGGTGTCCCGGAACGGCGCCTAGCCGCTTCAAGGCGTTCTCTGCCTCTTCGGCGTCGGCCATCGCTCCAAGGGTCGATAGGGCCTTAAGCGCCAGTCGAGCCTCGAACTCGGCGGCGTCGGGTCGTTCGAGCTGGCTCAACACACGAGCCAGCTCGAGTCGGGCTCGCCCCGCCTCCTGGATTCCTCCGGAGCGCTCGTACAGATCCACGGCGTCCTCCAGGGAGCGACGGGCCGCGTCCAGCTCTCCGGAAGAGAGCGCGGCGACCCCGCGGATGAACTCGGCCGTGGCTCGCACTGCCTCAGTGCCGAGTCCTTCGGCCACCTCCTTCAGCTCCACGAGCGCGCCCCCCGCCCCGGCCGCATCGCCGGCGCGGAGACGAGCCAGTGCGAAGGCAGCCACGGCGTCGAGACGCTCGGTTGGAACCTCGCGAGGGACTCGCCGGAGGTAACGCTCGGCCAGATCCGAGGCGCCGGCGTTGTCGCCGCGGTCGAGGGCAAGGAGCGCACGGGAGAGGAGGATCTCTGGTCCGAACGCGCCGCGAAGCGGCTCGGAGCCGATCTCGTCGAGGAGTGCGCGAGCATCGTCGAACCGGCCCTGACGCCGGCGAAGGTCGGCGAGTCGCGTCGAGGCCCTC
>JBOGWA010000083.1:0-2519 GCA_050693155.1 Actinomycetota bacterium
CCCCAGGAGGGTCCGAGCCGAGGCGATCAACTCCTCCGCTTCACGGAAAGGACTTTCGAGCTGATGGAATGGCTCGAGCGGAATGACGCCATTTCGGGGAACGAATGAAGTGATGCCCCCGGGCAGGTCTCTCGCGGAAGACGCGAGGAGCTCACCTGCGCGAGCCACCTGAAGCCCGGCATCCGCCAGGAGGCGCGTGGCGTCGACGGTCCTGCCGAGCACGGGTAGGAATCCGAGAACCGTGATCATGGGGGTCGATAGGCGCTCGCGAGCGCCGACAAGCGACGTCTGAGCTTTTAGGAACGTCTTCATGGCCTGGGTACTGTTCCCCTCGAGCAGTGCGGATCGGCCCCGTTCGATTGCCTGGCGAGCTGTTTCCAGACGCTCCTGGGCGCCGAGCGCCGACATCGCTGCGACCAAACCAAACCCGGAGATGACGACGAAAAGGACGCCGACTGCAATGATCGTTCGTCGTATCCGGAACTTCCGCACTCGCCGCCATCGCCACCGCACTCTGCGGTCGCGAGGGGTTGTGGGCTCGTCTAGTCGCTCGACGCCGGGCGCCGCGTGGGTGGTCGTAGGAAGCCTCCGCCCAAACCTTCTTCGTTCTCAGCGGGAGGGGGTCCGGGGAGCACTGAGGGCCGATCCATCTCGAAGCGATCAGGCGTCGTCATGTCACGCGGTTCGCGGCCCTCTTCGTGCTCTTCGCTCGGACTGGGACCGACGGGGGCGTAGTAGGCCTCGTATGCATAGCGGTCCGGGTGACCCGAGGCGCGTGAGGGATCGAAGTTGCTCAAGACGGCGCCGAGGATGAAAGCGTCGACCTGGTCGAGGCGCTCGCGTGCGTAGTCGATCGCGCTCCGCGTGGTCGTCGAGGCATCGGCGACGAGCAAGACGGCGTCGGCGTAAGGGACGAGGGTGAGTGCATCGCTCACCGGAAGAATCGGTGGACAGTCCAAGATGATGAAATCGCTCAAGTCGGCGAGATGAGGGATGAGCTCTCCCATCTCCTTCGAAGCGAGCAGCTCGGTCGGAGAACCGGGCAGATCCCCGCTCGGGATGACACGAAGACCTCCGATCGCCGTTCGCTTCGACGCCTGTGAGAGATCAGCGTCTCGTGTGAGGAGGGACGTGAGCCCAGGCTCGCGACTGACGTTGAAGAGCTCGTGGACTCGAGGCTTTCTGAGGTCGGCGGATACGAGAACGACGCGCTTGCCGCCCTGAGCCAGAACGACCGCAAGGTTCGAGGCGGTCACGGTCTTCCCCTCCCCGGATGACGGGCTCGTGACGAGGAGTGTGCGCAGACCTCGCTGCGTTGCCGTGAACAGGAAGCTCGTCTTGAGCGTCCGATAGGCCTCCGATGCGGCCGAGTGAGGCGCCGAAACCGACACCAGGCTTGGGTGGTCTGATGAGCTCCCTACTCCCTGGAACGTTGGGACCACGGCCAGTACGGGGGCGCCCGCGTGTTGCTCGAGATCAGTGTGGCTTCGGACGCGATCGTCGAGGCGCTCCCGAACGAGCGCGAGCCCAATGCCCAGGGTGAAGCCCACGATCAACGCGAAGACCGCGTTCAGTGTGTGATTGGGAGAAGCTGGCGAGAGCGGGAGTTGGGCAGGCTCCACGACCAGACCGACGCCAAGGTTGTCCGGTGGTGCGAGATTACCGAGCTGCTGCTCGAGCGCAGCGATCTGAAACGTCAAAGAGTCTCCTTGTCGCCGAAGCTCCGTGATGGTGGAGCTGTCGACGGTCGCCGCAAGCCGCTCATCGACGGTCGCGAGCTCGTCCCGGAGGGAGTCAATCCGGTTCTGGATCGACTCCGAGGCAGCCAACAGATCGTCGAGCACCTGTTGCCTTCGGAACTCGAGGTACGCGTCCCCGAAGGCCTGTGTTCGTGTCCTCGCGACGACCGGGTTGGGATGCGCGTACCGAAAGACGAGAATGCGGGTGTCAGTCTCCCGTGTTGTCGAGAGATCGTCGAGCAAGGCACGGACGTCGTCCGCGAGCTGAAGACGATCGACGACAAGGTCTGCAACCGCTGGCGACCTGGCCAGCTGCACCTCGGTTTCCATATCGGGCACCGTTGGATTCGTGAGCTCGCTCGGGTCGAAGATGGGAGTTTCGACGAGGACGCGAGCTTCCGCGGCGTAGATCGGTGTGAGCAGGAGCGATGTGGTCAGTGCCGTGAGCGTCAGAACGAAGGTTGGCCCGATAACAGCCAGCTTGCGACGCCGGAGCACCGTAAGGAACTCCCGCAAGTCGGTTCGGTGGTTAGGGGAAGTCCTCTCTTCATTCATGCCGGTCTGCGGCGCCCGAGCTGTCCGGCCATCCTGCCCGCCTGGCCGCGAGTCGAGCGCGTATTCTAGCAGCGCGCGCGCTGTAGGAATTGACGCTAAATCCGGGATGGTCTGTGATGTCTTCCCGCAAGGAGGGCGGCTTCGCCCAGTCGTATGAACGACCCAAAGCGCATTTTGGCGATCGCATATGCTGGCCTACCGGGGGGGGGGTCGGAGGGTGGGGCC
>JBOGWA010000084.1:0-18413 GCA_050693155.1 Actinomycetota bacterium
ATGAGCGGGATCGCGATGAGCCTCGATCCGATCCTCCAGGGAAGCGCCGGATTGCCGAAAAGGGCGAAGACGAAGATCGTGAGGATCATCACGATCAACAGGAAGTTCGTCCCGCAGCGAACGTGCAGCGTCGAATAGCGGTCGACGACCGCCGGCTCGAGCTTCTCTCCGTGTTCGTACGCGGCGATCGTCTTGTGCTCGGCTCCGTGATACTCGAACACGCGGCGGATTTCTCGCATTCGACCGACGAGCCAGAGGTATCCGAGGAACAGCAGGACGCGGAAAACGCCTTCGAGAACGTTTACCAGGAGACCCGAGCTCACGCGGCGTTCTGCGAAACGGAAGAGGATGGCTGGACCGATCACGAACAGGCCTAGGAAGAGCACGAGCGCGAGCACCATCGAGAACGCCATCTGGCGGGTGGAGAGCTTCTCCTCCTCCTCGACCGAGTGGTTCGCCGAGATGGTGAGCGCCCGGACGCCGATCACGAGCGCCTGCCCGAGGGCAATGATCCCGCGGAAGCCGGGCTTACGAAGGATCTGCCACCGTTTCGCGATCGAGTTGATCTCGTGCGACTCGGTGTGGATGTCGCCATCGGGCTCGCGCACGGCGATCGCCCAGACGTCGCGGCCGCGCATCATGACGCCCTCGAGGACGGCTTGGCCACCGTAGAAGTGGTCCTTTGCCACGGGCGGATTCTAGGGGTCGCTAGACTTGGCGGCCGTGGCCCGCCGCAGTTTTCTCACATCTTTCCGAGGGATCCGCAGGCGCAGGCGGCCGATCGAGGGAGAGGGTGGCGGCTGGCGCCATCTCCCCGCCGCGCTCATGGCGACGGCATTCCTGCTTCCCCTCGTCTACATGCTGACCGGCTCGCTCCGGAAGGCCGGGCTCCCACCCCCTCGAACGCCGGAGTTCCTGCCCTCACCGGTCGCGTTCGAAAACTATTCGCGGGCGTTCGACCTGGTCGACATCCCTCGCTACACCCTCAACTCCCTGATCGTGGTGGCCTTCGCGGTTCCCCTGACGGTGCTATTCGCGTCGTGGGCCGGTTTCGCCATGTCACAGCTCTCCCGTCGCCAGAGTGGGGTGCTCGTCGGACTGTCCCTGGTTGCGCTGATGCTTCCGGTCACCGCCCTGCTCGAAAGCCGCATTGCGATCTTCCGGACCCTTCGCCTCACCGACACGTTCGTCCCGTTGATCGCGCCTTCGTTGATGGGAACGTCGCCTTTCTACGTCCTGCTGTTCTTCTGGAGCTTTCGGCGGCTCCCAGCCGAGCTGTTCGAAGCGGCTCGGCTCGAGGGAATGAGCCCGATGGCGATCTGGCGAAAGGTCGCGATGCCGCTGGTTCGTCCCGTCACCGTCGCGGTCGGGGTCTTGGCATTCGTCTTCACGTGGAGCAACTTCCTCGATCCGCTGATCTATCTGTTCGACGAGCGGAAATACACGGTGCCCCTCGGCCTCCGATCGCTGGCCCAGCTTGATCCCCAGAACTTTCCGCTTCTCCTCGCGGGCGCGGTCGCGGCGACCGCCCCGGTGGTCGGCGCCTTCCTCTACGTGCAGCGCCACTTCCTGCGAGAATTCCGAGGCCCCGGGTGGCTCGGCAGGTGAGCCCGACCCGCCCCGGAGGAAGGAGACGAGAGTGCGGAAGTTGGTGACGCTGCTGCTCTCGGCAACGGCCGTGACGGCGGCCTGCACCGGTACGACGTCCTCGGAGCAATCGACCGGACGAGGGGTTTCGGGCGAGCTCAGCTTCCTCGTATTCGGGGAACCGGAGGAGCTGAAGGCATACCGGAACGTCATCCGGTCGTTCCGGAGCATCGAGCCCGACGTCGACATCACCCTCATCGTGGCAAGCGACCGTGACGACCTGTTAGCGCGGCTCTCCACCTCGTTCGCCGGTGGCTCGCCGCCCGATCTGTTCCTTCTCAACTACCGCTTCTATGGCCAGTTCGCCGTGAGAGGAGTGCTCGAGGCCGTCGAGCCCCGGCTCGAAGCGTCAACCGCGTTCGAGCCCGAAGATTTCTATCCGGAGGCCATGGAGGCGTTCCAATTGAATGGCCAGCAGGTCTGCCTTCCACAGAACATCTCGAGCCTCGTCGTCTACTTCAACAAGGACCTCTTTGCGCAGGGAGGAGTGGCAGAGCCTGAGGAGGGTTGGAACTGGGACGAGATGGTCTCGCGTGCGCGGGCGCTTACGGAGGACTTCGACAGCGATGGGCAGATCGACCAGTACGGTCTCGGGGTCGAGGCGTCGATCATCCGTCTGGCGCCGTTCGTCTGGTCGAACGGTGGTGAGCTCGTCGACGACGACCGGAACCCGACCCGCTTCGCGCTCGACAGCCCCGAGGCGATCGAAGCCATGCAGAAGTTCTTCGACCTGCACCAAGTCCACGGCGTCGTTCCCGGGGACGAGGAGATCGAGGCGCAAGACGACACGACGCGATTCCTGAACGGCACAACCGCGATGGTGCTCTCCTCTCGGCGGGACACCCCGACGTTTCGAACGATCGAGGACTTCGACTGGGACATCGCACCGCTCCCCATCCATCAACAGCCGGCCGGCATCCTGCACTCCGACGCCTACTGCATGACGAAAGCCTCGGGCAACCAGGAAACAGCGTGGCGGTTCATGGAGTACGTCCTGAGCCCGGAAGGCCAGCGGATCACGGCCGAGTCCGGACGTACGGTTCCCTCGCTCATCGGTGTCTCGACATCTGACGCCTTCCTCGACCCGAACGCGAAGCCCGCGAACTCTCAGGTCTTCCTCGACACCATTCCGATCATTCGACGCGTCCCGAACATCTCCACGTGGCCGGAGATCGAGGACCTCGCCGAAGGCCTGATGGAAGCGGGGCTGTACGGGGGCGTGCCCGCCGCGGACGTAGCCCAGCGACTGATCGAGCAGACGCGCGACATCTTCGCGCGGGCGGAGGGCTAATCCCGGGGTGTCCTTGGCCGGACTGACGTTCACCCGCGTCCGGAAGAACTACGGCGGGGTCAGGGCGCTTCGGGGCTTCGACCTCGAGATCAAGGACGGCGAGCTGATGGTGCTCGTCGGTCCGTCAGCATCCGGAAAGACCACCGCCCTGCGCGTCGCCGCAGGCCTCGAAGAGGTCACGAACGGGCATATCCACATTGGCGCCCGGGACGTGACCGGACTGCCGCCGGCGGAACGAAACGTCGCGATGGTCTTTCAGAGCTACGCCCTGTTCCCCCACCTGACGGTCGCGGACAACATCGGATTCGGGCTCGAGGCCCGCCGCGTGCCGAAACGCGACGTAAGGCGGCGGGTACGGCTATCGGCTTCGATCGTCGGCTGCGCGAGATTGCTCGAGCGCAAACCCTTCCAGCTCTCCGGAGGAGAGCGCCAGCGCGTCGCGCTTGCACGAGCCCTCGTCCGGGAACCCGACGTCTTCTTGCTCGACGAGCCGCTGTCGAACCTCGACGCGCAGCTCCGCGTGTCCATGCGAGCGGAACTCGAGCAACTGCATCAACGCCTCGCGGCGACGATGCTCTATGTCACGCACGACCAGGTCGAGGCGCTCACGATGGGCGACCGGATCGCTGTGCTGAACAAGGGCGCGATCCAGCAGGTCGGCACACCGAACCAGATCTACCGCCGCCCGGCCAACCGGTTCGTCGCCGGATTCATCGGGAGCCCGGCGATGAACTTCCTCCCGGCGATCATGCGGGGCGAGCGTCTGCGCGTCGGGCCGTTTGTCCTCAAGGCGCCTCGACGTCGTACGGGGCTGAGGGGACGGATGGAGGCCGGGATTCGGCCGGAACACGTCGCCGTGCGAACGAGCGGCGCCGGCGTGCCGGCCGTCGTCCAGGTGGTCGAGGTGGCCGGGAACGAAACCTTCCTTCACGTCGACGCGGACGGTCACCGACTCATTGCCCGATTCGACGGCGGCCGGCGGGTCACCCTCGGCTCGACGGTTCGGCTTCGCGCGGGTCTCGCGCACACCTACCTGTTCGATCCGCGCAGCGGCATGACGCTCCGCCATCCCCGGTGACCGTCACGCGAGAGCGCCGGCAACTCCTCGGCATGCTCGCCCCCTACTTCGTGGGAATCACGGTTCTCATCGCGATTCCAGGCGCGATCACGTTCGGCCTCTCGCTCTTCGAATACGACCTGCTCACGCCCGCCAGGTTCCGGGGTCTCGAGAACTTCCGGGAGCTCGTCGGTGACGACATCTTCCTGATCTCGCTCAGGAACTCGCTGGTCTTCATCCTGTTTGCCGTCCCGCTACGGCTCCTCGGCGCGCTCGGCCTCGCGCTCCTGCTGCACCGCCGTTGGAGGGGGGTGGGCGTGTATCGAACCGCCGCCTATCTCCCGACGCTGGTCCCGGACATCGCGTACGCGTTGCTCTGGCTCTGGATCTTCAACCCGCTCTACGGGCCGCTGAACCTCTTTCTGGGGCTGTTCGGCGACTTCACGCCGGCATGGCTCACGAATCCGGCGGCTGCCCAATCGGCGGTCGTGATCATGAGCCTGTTCACGATCGGAGAAGGGTTCCTCGTCGCGATGGCGACCCGGCAGGAGATTCCCGAGGACCTCTACGAGCTCTCGGCGGTCGAGGGGGTCAAGCCGTGGACCGTGTTCCGTCGCGTGACGCTCCCGATGATGGCGCCGACGCTTCTGCTCCTGCTCTTCCGAGACACGATCTTCAGCTTCCAGGCAAACTTCGTCCCGGCGCTCATCGTCACGGAGGGAGGGCCTCCTCCCTTCGCGACGACGTACCTGCCGCTGTTCATCTACCGGAACGCGTTCGAATACCTGCGATACGGCTACGCGGCGGCGGCGACGCTCACGATGTTCCTCATCACGGCCGCCATCGTGTTCGTGCAGTACCGGATCGTGAAGCGCTGGCGCCGTGCGCTGGTCGTCTAGGTCGTCGTCTTGCCGTAGCGGCGCTGGAAGCGCTCGACGCGACCGCCGGTGTCGACGAGCTTCTGCTTCCCCGTGTAGAAGGGATGGCAGTTCGAGCAGAGCTCGACGTGGATCTCGGGCTTCGTCGCTCGCGTCTCGAAGGTGTTCCCGCACGAGCACCGCACGACGGCCTTTCCGTAGTCGGGGTGAATTCCCTCTTTCATCTCTCTCCTAAGAATATGAGAGGCCGTAGTCGTCCATCAGCCCCTCCACGTAACGGTGAAACGCCAGGTGCTCGCTCTTGTATTCCTTCTCTTCCCCGTCCTTCTTGACGGTGACCACGTCGAAGGGGCCACCCGGGGTCTCTTTGTCCTCGGTGAGCCGAATCGGCTCCCAGCCGCCCTCGATGGACTGCCTCAAGTCGGCGAGGACCGGATCGTCTCCCCAGCCGGCCATCGTCAGTCGCCGGAGACCGGCACCTTCGCGATCTCGTTCAGGAACTGCTCGTTCGATTTCGTCGAGCGGATCTTGTCGATGAGCAGCTCGATCGCGGCGTTCCCCTCGAGCGCATGGAGCACCCGGCGGAGCCGCCACACTAGCGCGAGCTCCTCGGTGTCCATCAGAAGCTCTTCTTTTCGGGTTCCCGAGGCCTCGATGTTGATCGCGGGGAAGATCCGCTTCTCGGAGAGGACGCGATCGAGCCTGAGCTCCATGTTCCCGGTGCCCTTGAACTCCTCGAAGATGACCTCATCCATCCGTGAACCCGTCTCGACGAGCGTGCTCGCGATGATCGTGAGGGAGCCGCCCTCCTCGATGTTCCGGGCGGCGCCGAAGAACCGCTTCGGGGGGTAAAGAGCAGTGGAGTCCACCCCGCCGGAGAGGATCCGGCCGGAAGCCGGGGCCGCGAGGTTGTAGGCGCGCGCGAGACGCGTGATCGAGTCCAGCATGATCGCGACGTCCCGGCCGGTCTCGACGAGGCGCTTCGCTCGTTCGAGCAGGACCTCAGTCACCTGGATGTGCTGGTCGGCAGGCCGGTCGAAGGTCGAAGCGACAACCTCGGCGGCCTCCACCGTCCGCTGCCAGTCGGTGACCTCCTCGGGCCGCTCGTCGACCAGGAGCACCATCACATGCGTCTCCGGGCTGGACCTGATGATCGCGTTTGCGATCTGCTTGAGGACCGTCGTCTTGCCCGCCTTCGGCGGCGATACGACCATCCCCCGCTGCCCCTTTCCGATCGGGGCGATGAGGTCGATGATCCGCTCGGTGACCGCCTTGGGGTCGTCGGACGGCTCGAGCCGGAACCGTTCGTGTGGGAAGAGGGGCGTGAGCTTCTCGAAATCCCGACGCTCCTTCGCCTGCTCCGCATCGAGCCCGTTGATCGACTCGATCTTCAGAAGCGCGAGGTACTTCTCGTTGTCCTTCGGGTAACGGACGGCGCCGCGGACCTCATCTCCCTTGCGGAGGCCGAACCGCCGGATCTGAGAGAGCGACACGTAGACATCCGTTGGGTTCGGGTTGTAGCCGTTCGATCGGAGGAAACCGTAGCCCTCGGGCAGGACGTCGAGGACACCACTCTGGACGGGCGCTTCGGCGATTTCCTCCTCGGTCGCCTCGCGAATCCGTGGTGCGCGACCTCGCCCGCGGCGACCCCGCCGATCCCTGGGGCCTCCCCTCGGCCCGCGCCGATCGCGATCGTCGTCGCGGTCCCCATAGCGCTCGACGCGCATCGGTTCCCTCGCCGCGGGGCGTTCGGCCGCGGGCTCGACCTCCGCCTGGGCCTTCTTCTGGCCGTCTTGGGCGGCGCCGACGATGGCGTCGATGAGCTCACCTTTCTTCAGCTTCTGATGTCCTTCGACGCCGAGCCTCTGCGCGATCTGTTGGAGCTCGGGGACGACCTTGCCCGCGAGCGCTTCCCTATCGAGCGTCCGGGATTCCACAGATCACGCTCCTTCCTTGCCCAACGTCTGCTGGAGCTGCTTCCAATCAGAGAGGAATTTGTCGAGACCGATGTCGGTCAGGGGATGTTTGACGAGCTTCTCGAAGACTTCAAAGGGCATGGTAGCAATTTCCGCGCCGATGCGTGCGGCCTCGACGACATGCATCGGATGCCGGAGAGACGCCGCAAGGACCTGCGTCTCGTAGCCCTGCCGGTCGTAGATCTCGCAGATCTCCCGAAGGGCGTGCATCCCGTCCGAGGCCACATCGTCGATGCGACCCAGGAAGGGGGAGACGATGAAGGCGCCGATCTCCGCCGCAAGGATCGCCTGCGCGGGAGAGAAGACGAGCGTCACGTTGATCCGGATCCCGTCGTCGACGAGGCGTTTGCCTGCCTCGAGGCCTTCAGGCGTCATCGCGACCTTCACGACCGCGTTCGGCGCCACCTGTGCGAGGTCTTTTCCTTGCTTGTAGATCGCGTCGGCTTCCCGGTGCGTGGTCTCGAGGGAAACCGGGCCATCGACTTCGGCGCAGATCTCCTTCATCTGGAGCTCCGAGTCTTGATTCTCCTTCGCGAGGAGGGTTGGGTTCGTCGTCACACCACCGAGGACGCCCCAGCGCTTGATCGTGCGGATCTCGTCGAGGTTCGCTGTGTCCAGAAAGAGCTTCACCCGACCTTCCCCTCCTCGAGATCGATCACGGTCGCGGTTTCCTCGACCCCCGTGCCCACACGCTCGCTCGCGCGATCCACGACGAGATCGACGACGGTGGCGAGCGCCTGATCGAGGTTGAAGTTCGGCACGATCGGCCAGCCGTGGGAGAGCGCCTGGCTCTTGATGTACTTGTGGATCCGCCGGATGTTCGCAAAGTGTTGGAGGTAGCGGTCGAACGGTCGCGCAACGGCGTCGGCCGATCGGGCGAAGAAGTGGCTCTTGTGCAGATCTTCGTCGTCGACGGTGACGACGAGCGGAACAACGAGGGCACGATCAACGAACCGCTGGGTTTCGACGAAGCCCGGGACGATGTGCGCGCCCTCGACGACCAGACTAGTCCCCTCGACGGAGGCTCGTTCGAGCAGCGGATGCATGCCGGCGACGACCGCTGCCGTCTGTTCACGAAAGCCGACGATCACCTTGTCGGCGGTGCGCGTCGGAGGCTCGAGCAGAGCTCCGTCCGCATCGAACGATGACGTGTAGAGCGTCGGCATCAACTCCCGCGAGAAGAGGGCTCGCATGACTTCACGAATCGCGTCCGTTGCGACGACACGGACGATCCCGAGCCGCGCCGCGATCTGCGTTGCGATCGTGGACTTCCCGACACCCGTCGCACCACCGATCAGGATCACCAGCGGGACGTCCAACGCGGCGACCTGCTGCCACCGGACGAAGTTCGTCGCGTATCGCTCTCCGGCCTCCTCACGAAGGACCTTCTCGGCCAGCCTGCGAAGCCCGTCTGAGGTGATCGACGTCACCCCACGCTCGAGAAGCCGCTTCTCGATGCGCTCGGCGACCTGATACGAACGGTACGGCGAGAGGCCCGAGACCATGACCTCGGACGCCATGAGCCCCTTGGAATAGGGCAGGCCCGGCTCCCGATCGGTCACGATGATCTGCTTTGCTCTGCGGGGACGTCTCATCGCGCGCTCGCCCGCTCGATTGCCGTCTGGCCGACCTCTCTCAGAAGGTCCCCTAGCTCCCCGTCTCCCTCGAGCGTCTCGGCACGGTTATCCAAGAACACCACGTCTGCGCCGCGCGCCACCGCCCGCTCGGCGGCCACGTCCACCGCCGCTGCCTTCAGCTCGGTGAGGAGCGTCTCGAACTCGGGAGCCGCCTCGATGTCCGCGGCAAGACCTTCCCGATCGCCGAGCCGGTGAGTCGCGGCCACAACGCCGCAGCCGAACGCCTGCTCGAGATGAGCGATGAGCGTGGGAAGGGTCGACTCTGGAGCCGTCGTAGCCAAGAACACCTTCTTCGCCCTCACGTCGCCGAGCGGCAGGGGCTTGAAATCGGTAACCACGATTCGAGCACCCGGACGAAGCCGGCGAACGTGGGATGTAAGTGCGGCGACCTGCTGGGCCCCGATCTCGGGACCTGCCGCCATTGTAAGGACGATGAGGTCCGAAAGCAACAGTCGGTAAGGTCCCAGATATCCTGCGAGATACTCCTCCGAGATCCCAGCATGGCACACGAGCACGCCGGCGTCCCACGGAACCGGCGGCAGCGCGGCTCCGCTCCCTTCGAGAAGCACCAGCCCAGCACCCGCCTCGATCGCGGCTTGGGCCGCCTCGCGGACATTCGAGACGAAGGGGCCGCCGGCGAGCCCCCCGCCGCAGCGACGGGCGCCGACCGTGGTCACTCCGCTGGTGACCGCGTCCTCGAGATAATCGCTGGCCGCATGCTCTCCTCGCGCCACGAGTTCCCTGAGAGCGTCGAGATCGACCGATCCGGCTTCCGCGACTTGAGGGGCGGGCGGCCCACCTCGACCCATCGCCACGACGACCGGACGAAATCCCGCTTCCGCGAACACTCTGGCCGCCTCACCCGCGATCGCCGTCTTCCCCGTTCGCTTCCCCGTCCCGATCACGCCGACCGTAGGAACGGAAAGCGGCGGGCCCGTGATCGACGGCTCGATGCTGAAGTCCGGGCCGACGTAGGAGACGCCGGCCGCGAGGGCCACTGCGACGAGCAGCATGCGCTCGCGGTAACCGAGCACCGGCTCGTCCGAAAGATCGAGGATCGCCTCGGGCCGGTACCGTTCGATGGCAGCCGATAGCACTTCGGGCATGTCGCCCTCGACCACCTCCACCGGCACGCCGCCGAGGTCGAGATCGCCGGCAAGCTTCTCGTGGCCGCCGACGAAGAGACACGCGATCACCTCGAATCCCATCGTGCGGGCCGCGGCGAGGCCCCACCTGGTTGTGGGTGGGTAGTGCTCACCGTCGACGAGCGCCAAGACCTTTCGCATCATCTCGTTGCCCGGGGCGGCCGGGGACTATTCAGCCGGCGCCGGGACCTCGGTTCGCGGTTCCTGGATGAGCTCCTCCAGCTCGCGGTAGCGCTGCTCCCCGGTTTCGATGGAGAAGTGAGCGTTCAGGACCGATTCGCCGAAGGGGAACTTCCGGTAGATCTTCACTTCGTCTCCTTCGATCTCGACGACGTTGTAGCAGGGTCGAGTGTGACCGCGGAGCCGAAGCGAGGCGCAGGTTCCCGCATTCACGACGTAGACGTTCTCCAGGCGCCAGACGTAGGGCACGTGCTTGTGGCCGGTGAGGACGAGCTGGACCCCGGAGCCGATGAGGACTTCGAGGAGGTCACCGGCGTCGTACACGATGTTTCGCTCCCGCCCGGTGCCCGGCACGGGCAGCAGGTGATGATGGATGGCGAAGATCTTCAAGTCTGCCGGAACCGAGAACTCCTCCCGGATCCAGCCGTAGCGCTCCCGTCCGATCTGGCCGTGGTCGAGGTCGGGCTCACTCGAGTCGGCGCCGACGACCCGCACGCCTCGAACGTTCATCGACCAGTGCCGCGGCCCCATGAGCTCCTCGAAGTGCACGTAGCCCACGTTTCGCGCATCGTGGTTGCCGGGCACGGAGTGCACCGGGGCCTTGATTCGCTCGAGATAGGCCGCTGCGGTCTTGAATTCCTGGCGGTAACCGAAGTTCGTGAAATCCCCGGTGCAGAGAACGATGTCGGGCTCGAGCTCGTTGATCTCGACGATCACGCGGTTCATGAGGTTCGGCACGAAGTAGGGAGAACCCACGTGCATGTCGGAGATGTGGGCGATCGTGACCACTGCGCTCAGTCTAGTGGGCGGGCTGTGAGAGGATTCCCGCCGTGAACCTCCTCGACCTGGCCCTCGTGGCGCTCCTGATCCTTGCCGCCTACTCCGGATTCCGGCGAGGCGCCTCGCTACAGGTCTTCTCGTACGGCGGGCTGATCGTTGGGCTCCTCATCGGAGCGCTCGTGGCCCCGCGGCTCGCCGACCTTGCTCGGGACCCGTACGCGCAGGCACTGATCGCGATGGGGGCGTTGCTCGCATTCGCGGGGATCGGAGACGGGCTCGGGTGGCTGATCGGGCGCCGGGTGTGGGTCGCGGCGCAGCGGAGCCGTCTCGGAACCGCCGACGCGGCAGCCGGGTCGGTCGTCGGCATCGTCGCCGCCCTGCTCGCGGTGTGGTTTCTCGCCTTCAACTTCGTCCAGGGGCCCTTCCGCGATCTCTCGCACCAGATCCGCAGCTCCACGATCGTCCAGGGCATCGACGCGGTCCTCCCCCGGCCGCCCTCGCTGCTGAATCACGTCCGTCAGGTCCTCGATCGAGTCGGCTTCCCCGAGGTCTTCCAGGGACTCCCGCCGGCCCCCGCGGGCCCGGTCGAGGGGCCGACCAGCGGCCAGGTCGGTGAGGCGATCGACGCCGCGGACCAGAGCACGTTCCGCATCATCGGGGAGGCCTGTGGCCGCATCCAGGAGGGAAGCGGGTTCCTCGTGGCCGATGGGTACGTGGTGACCAACGCCCACGTGTTGGCTGGCGTCGACGCGCCTCAGGTCCAACAGCAGGACGGCGGTTCGATCGCCGGGACGACCGTCCTCTTCGACGACGACCTCGACCTCGCGGTCCTTCGGATCGAGACGTCCCCGGCGAAGCCTCTGGATCTGCTCGCCGAGGAGCTCGGCCGCGGGGCGAAGGGAGCGGTTCTGGGCTTTCCCCAGGGGGGGCCGCTGACCGGCGGCGCGGCCGCGGTTCGCCAACAGATCACGGCGACCGGCCGGGACATCTACGGGCAGGACTCGGTCCGGCGAGAGGTCTACGAGCTCCAGGCCGAGGTGCGGCCGGGCAACAGCGGCGGGCCGTTCGTCACCCTGGACGGAGACGTCGCCGGCGTCGTGTTTGCCGCGTCCACCACGAACCGCAACGTCGGCTACGCGCTCACGTCACAGGAAGTCATGCCCCGCGTTAATCAGGCTGTCGGCCGAACGCAGCCGGTCGACACCGGCCCTTGCATCCGGTAGCGGCGCCCGTACCCTACGTTCCGGGGAGACCAAGCCCAGCGATGAATCCGAAACTCGTCATCGGCTTCTTCACCTCTGGCGAGCTACTCCCCCGGACTCCCTGAGTTTCGGGCCTCCGTCGAACCGGCCGAGGATCGCTTCGCCGAAATTCGGGAGCGCCGGCCCGTCGTGGTGGCAGCTTCCCTCGAAACAGCCATCGGAGTACACCCCCCAGGCGGCGCCGTCCGGCCCCACCACGACGTCGAGGAAGTCGTAGGCGGCCTGACATCGCTCCGGCCCGCAGGCGCCCATGATGATCGGGTCCTTCGGGTCGTTGACCGCTCCTGTGTAGAAGAGCGGCCGCTTCGCGAGGGCATTCGACGAGATCGTGAGATAACCGTTCCAGAGGGTCTGTGCGTCCGGAGCCGGCCGGCCATCCTGAACCGGCGAATCTGTCGTTCCCATGTAGAGGATCGCAACCCGGCCTGGGTCGCCGACGTCGATCCCCGGAAGCCCCGCCGCCTCGATCCCCGGGGGCGAGACGGCAATCGGCTCGGACCACGTCGCCCCCCCGTCGGACGACACGGCCAGATAGGGCAGATGGTCTGCGGCGATCCACGTGTAGTAGAGGTTTCCCTCCGCGTCGACGGCGACGCCCGCCTCATGATCGGTGCCCATTCCGTCGGCGGTGAACGCCATGCCGTTGTCGGCGACCTGCACGCGTGCCCAGGTGGCTCCTTCGTCGTTGCTGATCGCGAGGTACGGCTGCCCGCAGAACCCTCGGGGGAGATAGACGCCCCCGTCGGGTCCCGCCACGCCGTGCCCATGGGCTCCCGTGCAGTTTCCGGGGATCCCGTCGTTTCCCTCCTGAGTCGGATCCACCACGTACGCGGGCGTTCCGGTGCGGGTGAACGTGAGCCCTCCATTTAGGGACTTCTCACACGTCGAGAGCGTCGAAATCTCGGCGACGCCGCCGTCGATCGCGCAGTAATAGACGACGTTTGGATAGAGGGGCGTCGGGCTCAGGACGGGCGGCCCAGCGAACAGCGTCTGATGGTCCTGGACGTCGCAGCCCATGACCGTGGTCGTCCACGACTCGCCGAGATCGTCGCTGTAGGACATCTCCGAGCATGGGAGGAGGAATTCCATCGTGAAGATGCGGGACGTCGCCGGGTCGACGTACAGATAAGGGTCCTCGCTGTAGGAGTGAAGGGGGGTCCCGGCGACCGACGGCGTGACGTCCTCCCACGTGAGACCCCCGTCCTGGGAGCGGATCGTGTGGCTCGGGAACACGGGCCACGTTTCGGCATCGAGCCCCACGACGAAGATCGAGCCATCCTCCGTGATCCCGAGCGTCGGCTCGGCAGCGTTGAAACCGGTCCGGTAGAGGCACGCATCGGGAGCCCTGCGAACCTTGACGACCGTTTTGCCCCTGTAGGCAACGGCGGCGCCCCCCGAGCCCTTCCCGCACGGATCCGGGCCCTTCTTTGCCGCACCCACCGGCTGCAAACCGGCGGGAAGAAGAGTGAGGGAGATTGCGAGTCCGAGAGCAGGCAACTTCGAGATAGTCACGGTACCGGCTCGAATCCTATCGCTGACGCTACTCCTCCATGATCACGCGGACGTCGCCCTCGCGCTCGATGAGGGAGAAGCTGGTGATCTCCCCCTCCCGGCGAAACTCGAGCGAGATCGACCCATTGCCCACGCGCATCCCACGGAGCTCGACGTGGTTGAGCCACGGGGGGAGGTGGGGTTTGTTCACCGTGAGCAGCCCCTCCGGGGCCCTGGCCGAGATCCCCAGCATCGCCTGGAGCAACAGGAACGGCGATCCGGCCGCCCACCCCTGCGGGGAGCAGGCGACCGGGTACTGCACCGGGCGGTTCGGCGAGCGGCGCGTGAAGCCGCAGTAAAGCTCCGGCAGGCGCATGTACTCTGTATGGATCGCGGCATCGAAGATGACCGTCGCGACGACGTTCGTGTTCGTGACGAACCCGTACCGCTTCAATCCGGCCGCGATCAGCGCGTTGTCGTGGGGCCAAACCGACCCGTTGTGATAGCTCATCGGGTTGTACGCGACGGAGGACTTGCTCAACGTGCGGATGCCCCAACCCGAGAACATGTCTGGCTGGAACAGCCTTCGAACGAGTCGCTCGGCTCGGTCCGGCTCGACGATGTCGCAGTAGAGACAGTGCCCCGGGTTGGAGACGACGGTCCGGACCTGCTGTTTCTCACCATCGAGCGCCTCACAGTAGGTGCCCTCGTCCTCCATCCAGAACGCTTCGTTGAACCGTTCGCGAAGAAGACCGGCAGCCTTTCGAAGTCCCGCCGCGCGCTCGTGGTCACCAAGCGACTCGTAGACATCGGCCATCCGCATCTTCGCCATGTAGACGTAGCCCTGGATCTCGACGAGGGCGATCGGCGGCTCCGCGAGCCGGCCATCGGTGTGCACGACCGAATCCCAGGCGTCCTTCCACCCCTGGTTCGCGAGCCCCCGAGGTGACCGCCGCTGGTACTCCACGAAGCCGTCCCCGTCAAGATCACCGTATTCGTCAATCCACGCCAGGGCGGCCTCCGCGGCGGGGAGCAGCTCCCTGATGAGCTCGTCGTCGGCCGTCCACCGGTGATACTGGGCGAGCAGGATGAGGAACCAGGGCGTGGAGTCGACCGAGCCGAAATAGGGCGTGTGCGGCAGGTACCCGGCGCTCGCCAGCTCGCCGTAGCGGATCTCATGCGGGATCTTCCCCGGGTCCTCCTCGCGCCAGTCATCGGTCTTCGTCCCCTGAAGCCTCGCCAGAGTTCGCAGGCTCTCGCGAGCCGGACGCTCGTTCAGCATCAGCATTTGGTGAGAGGTGATGAGGGTGTCGCGGCCGAACGGCGCCACGAACCACGGGATCCCTGCCGCGATGATCCCGTCGCCATCGATCCTCGTGTAGAGAGCCCGCAGATCCCGGACGCCCCGCTCGATCCACTGGTTGAAGAGCTCGTTGTCGGTACGCACCTGGGTGCACTCGGCCTCCCAGTCCTGATACGAGCGCCGGAGGCCGTGGACGGCCGCGTCAAAATCCTGGTGCGGTTCCGGGGGAACGTTCTCGACGATCGGTTCGACGAACAGGGAAAGCGAGGTGGAGTCACGGGCGCCGAGGTGGACCGCAAAGGAGACAGAGACGAGATCGCCCCGAACATCAACGTGCTCCGGCGACACGCCGAACTCGATCCGTGTCAAACGGCGAAGCCCGTCCTCGCCCAAGTAGCCGAACTCGATTCGCCGTTCTTCTGTGACTGGCGGATCGAAGGTCCCCCGCGTCTCCCGTGCCAGCCCCCTGACCTCGAAGATATCGGCGAAGTCCGCCCCGAAGGAGAGATCGATCGTGATTCCAACCGGGAACGGGTTGTAGTTGCGGATCTTGATCCGCTCGTGCATCCCACCGGAGACGACCCGAACCCGCCGGATGTTCAGTGACTGCTGCGGCGCGACGAGGCGGTCGTCCTCGTAGAGCGCCGGGTTCGACAGGTCGACCGCGGAGAGGTATCCGCGTTCCGCTGACGACGACAAGGGAAGCGGGTCACGGCCGGAGATCCGAAGCCGGTAGTGGGACAGGAACCGCGTGTCCCGGAAGTAGAAGCCGAACCCGTACTCGTGTCGGTCGTCTAGGTTTCCTTCGACGTCGGCGTAGACGAAGGCGTCGCCTTCCTTCGTGGCGAGGACCCTGGTGGGGAGGTCGGTGAGAACAACGGGGACGCCTTCCTTCAGAACGCGTCCGGCCGGATCCTTCACGCCAGGGGCCGGCGAATACGAACCTCGCGCGGGGTCAGGGTCCGCGTCTGCATTCATCGAGGAAGACCATATGCCACGATCACGTCATCTCCTGCACGTGGGCGCCTTCGGTTCCCGCCGCCACGCGAAGCACGCGCCACGCGGGGCCGAGATCGGGCACCGTCCGCCGGTTGGTCTCGAAGGCGAGCAGCGAGGGACCGGCGCCCGAGACGCACGTGGGGATTCCCCGGTCGCGAAGATCTTGGAACACGGCGCGGCTCGCCGGAACGAGGTCGAGCCGACGGCTTTGGTGCAACCGATCCTCGAGGGCATCGCCGAGCACCTCGGGGCGCTCGGTCAGCGCGAGGAGCACGAGCGCCGCCCGCGCCGTGTTGAACGTCGCATCGGCCATCGAGACGGTGAGCGGAAGGACTCGCCGGGCGTCCGCCGTCGGAAGCCGTTCCTCCTGCGGCACGAGGAGGACCGGGCGCAGCTCCGGATGCAGGTCGAGGCGCTCGGCACGCCACCCCTCCTGGGAGAGATATGCGAGCGCGAGGCCGCCGCGCAGGCACGCGGCCACGTTGTCCGGGTGGCCCTCGAGGTCGACGGCGAGCTCGAGCAGCCGATCGGGGCCGAGAGAGCTTCCGAGCAGGTGGTCGCCGAGAAGAAGGCCGGACACGACCGCGGCCGCCGAGGAACCGAGACCGCGCTCCAACGGGATCCGGTTCACGCAATGGAGGTGGAACGGTGGAAGCGAGCCGCCGGCCTCGCGCGCGAGGAAGGACATCGTTCGAAACACGACGTTCGACGCGTCTTCCGGCAGCTCCCCGGCCCCCTCGCCCTCGACGGCGACGGCCGGCTCCCTGTCGAGGTCAGCAACGACCTCGTTGGCGAGATCGACCGCGAGGCCCATGACATCGAAGCCAGGCCCGAGGTTCGCTACCGTCGCCGGCGCCCGGACCGTCAGCCGCATCGACCTTCGACGCTCACTAGAGGCCGAGCTCCGTCGCGACGGCGTCGGCCTCGGCGGGCACGACCGCCGGCTTCGCCGCCCCGGCGATCGCCCAGTCGGGGTCCTTCAGACCGTGGCCGGTCAAAACGCAGACGGCGATCTTTCCCCCATCGAGCAAGCCATCGCGGTTCATGGAGAGGAGTCCGGCAACCGACGCGGCCGACGCCATCTCGCAGAAGAGGCCATCTCGCGCCACGCGACGATAGGCCGCCAGGATCTCGCGATCGGTGACTGCCTGGATATCCCCGCGAGAACGCTCGACCGCGTCGACCGCCTGCTTCCAAGAAGCCGGATTGCCGATGCGGATCGCAGACGCGATGGTCGACGGCCGCTCGACCGGATGTCCGAGCACGATCGGCGCGGCGCCCTTCGCTTGGAATCCGAACAGCCTCGGCGTCTCCCTGATCAGGCCGTCGTCCCGGTACTCGCCGTAGCCCATCCAGTGGCTCGTGATGTTTCCAGCGTTCCCGACCGGCACGACGTGATAGTCGGGAGCCCGGCCGAGCGTGTCGACGACCTCGAACGCCAGCGTCTTCTGCCCCTCGAGCCGATTCGGGTTCACGGAGTTCACGAGCGTCACCGGATAGCGCTCGGCGAGCGCCCGGGCCACGTCGAGTGCTTCGTCGAAGCTCCCCTCGACCTCGAGGACCCTAGCGCCGTGGATGAGCGCCTGGGCCATCTTGCCCAGCGCAATGCGACCCTTCGGAACGATGACGGCGCAGGTAATGCCGGCCTTCGCCGCGTACGCCGCCGCCGAGGCGCTCGTGTTGCCGGTCGAGGCGCACACGACGGCCTTCGATCCCTCATCGACGGCCTTCGAGATCGCCACGGTCATCCCCCGGTCCTTGAACGAGCCGGTTGGGTTCGCGCCCTCGAACTTCAGATGAACGTCGAGGCCGGTCTCGGCCGAGAGATCCTCTGAGCGGACGAGGGGAGTTCCCCCTTCCAGCAAGGTGATGACCGGTGTCGCGTCCCCGACCGGAAGCCGATCGCGATACTCCTCGATCACACCCCGCCACAGCTGCGCCACGCGCGCTACTCCTCCCCCGCCACGCGGAGGACGCTCTTCACCGAAGACACCACGTCGAGCGCCCGGAGTCCCTCGACCGTTTTCTGCACGGCGCCCTCGTTCGCCCGGTGCGTGATGAGCACGAGGCGCGCCTCCTCCCCGATCCCCTCCTGCCAGACGCTCTTGATGGACACGCCCTCACCGGCGAAGACTCCCGCGACGCTCGCGAGCACGCCGGGGCGGTCGGCGACCTCGAGCAGGAGGTAGTACTGGCCCTCCATGCGCTCGATCGAACGGATCCGGCGCTCCTCGTAGCAGGTGCACCCGACGCCGCGGCCGCCGGTCGTGAGGTTTCTGGCAACGTCCACGATGTCGCCGACAACCGCCGTGGCGGTCGGCGCGCCTCCAGCCCCGGGTCCGTAGAACATGAGCTGGCCGACCGTCTCGCCTTCGACGAAGACAGCGTTCAGACTTTCGCGGACGGCCGCCAGGGGATGCGTCTTCGGGATCATCGCGGGGTGAACGCGGGCGGCGACCTCGCCGTCCTCCAGCTCGGCGATCGCGAGGAGCTTCACCACGTAGCCGAGCCGATCCGCAAACTCGATATCGTCGCTCGTGACGCCGGTGATGCCTTCTCGGTAGACGTCGTCGGCAACGACGCGTGCGTTGAAGGCGATCGAGGCAAGGATCGCGCACTTGGCCGCGGCGTCGTTCCCTTCAACGTCGTCGGTCGGATCCGACTCGGCGTAGCCCAAGCGTTCTGCTTCGGCGAGGGCATCGGCGAACGACATTCCGTCCTCGGTCATGCGGGTGAGCACGAAGTTCGTCGTCCCGTTGACGATCCC